>JBAYTU010000012.1:0-54453 GCA_041675465.1 Terrimicrobiaceae bacterium
CGCCCTTTACCGTTAGAGGGGATTGCGATACAAAGAGCGCCCAGGAAATTCCTGCGGCGTTCCACCACCACTGAATCCGAAACCCCAATTTATGAGCCACCAGCAAACTGCAAATCCCCCCACCACCACAGAGGCCGATGTCGAATTGCTGCGGGGTGTTCCCGCGCGATACGAACAGCTTGCCGGCGAGCTCGGCAAGCGGATCATCGGCCAGGAGGAGGTCATCCGTGATCTGTTCGTCGCGCTTGCCGTGCAGGGCCATGTCCTGATGATCGGCGTGCCGGGCCTGGCCAAGACCCTGCTCGTGCGCAGTCTCGCGGAGATTCTCGACCTGCCGTTCCAGCGCATCCAATTCACCCCGGACCTCATGCCGAGCGACATCACCGGCACGGAAATCATCGAGGAATCGCAGGACGGGCGGCGACAGTTCCGGTTCATGCCAGGCCCGATTTTTGCCAGTCTTCTGCTGGCCGACGAGATCAACCGCACACCTCCGAAAACCCAGGCCGCCTTGCTTGAGGCGATGCAGGAACGGCGGGTGACCGTCGCGGGATCCTCCTACGATCTCCCTTTGCCGTTCTTTGTCCTCGCCACCCAGAATCCGATCGAGCAGGAGGGCACGTATCCGTTGCCCGAGGCCCAGCTCGACCGCTTCATGTTCAACCTGAGGGTCGATTATCCCTCGCATGCCGAGGAGGTTCGCATCCTCCTCGAGACCACGAGCAATGTCGTCGAGCCCCTGCAAAAAATCTGGACTGGCGCGGAGATGCTCGCCCTTCAGCGGGTCGTGCGCCAGGTGCCTGTGGCTCCATCCGTCGCGGAATACGCGGTGTCCCTTGTGCAGGCGACCCGCCCCAATGGGACAACGGCTCCGGATTTCGTCAAGCGATACGTGCAGTGGGGTGCCGGTCCGCGGGCCTCGCAATACCTGGCGCTTGCGGGCAAGGCCTTCGCGGTGCTCGACAGCCGCTTCAATGTCTCCTGCGAGGACATTCAGCGTGCCGCGAAACTGGTGCTCCGGCACCGGTTGATCACGAACTACCGGGCGGAGGCGGACAACCAGACCGTCGATGCCATCATCGACCGGCTTGTCGGGAGCGTGGGGTGACCATCCAGCCGCCACCGCTGCCAACCGTACCCCCGGGGATGCCCCGGAGGGTCCCCCGCGCCATCGCATCGCAACCGCCGCCGTTGCCCCTGCCTCCCCTCGATATGCGGCTGCTCGCCGAACTCCCATCGCTTTCCCTGCAGGCGCGCTGCATGGTCGAGGGGTTTCTCAGCGGGCACCACCGCAGCCCGCAAAAAGGCTCGTCCGTCGAGTTCGCGGAATATCGCGCCTATCAGCCCGGCGACGATTTGCGCCGCGTGGACTGGAGGCTTTACGGGCGCACCGACCGCCTGCATGTGAAACAATACGAGGAGGAAACCCAGCTCCGCGTTTTTGTCGTTCTCGACACGAGTGGATCCATGGATTTCCAGTCGCGGGAGAAAGTGATGAGGAAAATCGAATTCGCGCGGATCGTCATTGCCGCCCTGGCCCTGCTGGCCCGGCGGCAGGGTGATGCGTTCGGGCTCGGCATTGCCGGAGCCGAACTCCGCGGGTTTTTGAGCGCCCGTTCGTCCGTCTCGCACTGGCGGTCTTTCATCGGCAAATTGGAGGTCGTTTCCCCGGCCGGGAAGGCCTCGCTTGCAACGGCCCTCCTCGATCTTGCGGAGGTCGTGCCTCCCCGCTCGATGATTGTGATCGCAAGCGACTTTTACGAGGAAACACCCCGGCTCGAAAATGCGCTCCGCCGCCTCCGCTACGACCATCATGATCTGATCGGCGCGCATGTGCTGGATCCCGTCGAGCTGGATTTTGATCTCGACCACTCCGGCACATTTGTCGATGCGGAATCACCGGGCTGGCGGTTGAAACTCGATGCGCCTTCCGTGCGCCGGGGATACCTGGAGCGCTTCGGGGAATTTTGTTCCGAGCTGGACGAATTGTTTCACGAGGCCGGTGGCGAGATGGTCCGGCTGCGCACCGACCGGGCGCCGTTCGAGGCCCTGTCCCTCTACCTCGCCCAACGGGAGCAAAGGTTGTGAACTGGCTGCTGCCCGGCTTCCTTGCAGGGTCGGCGCTCATCGGGCTTCCGGTGCTGCTGCATTTTTTGCGGAGCAAGCCGAAGACAATCCTGCATTTTCCGACGCTCCGGTTCCTTGGCGAAAGCGCCATCCGCGACACGCGCAAACACCGGCTGCTCCGCTGGCTCACGCTGCTGCTTCGCTGCCTCATCATCCTCCTGTTGGCTGCGGCCTTTGCGCGTCCGTTCCGGGTCCATGCCACGGCCGCCCACCGGCGGGTCGCGGTCGTGGCCATCGACAATTCGATGAGCATGCAGGCGCGCGGACGATGGGAGGAGATGAAGAGCCGTGTCCTGGCCGGACTCGCCGAGCTCGGGGAGGGCGACCAGGCCGCCCTGCTCGTGATGCATCCCTCGCCGTGGTGGCTTGTCCCGCTGACCACCGACCTTGCCCGCGTTCGCTCCGGGCTGCAGGCCGCGCAACCCGGATTCGAAAAAACCCACTATGCCGGGGCATTGCGCCTGGCCGGCGAGGCGCTCGCCGCGAACCCCGCAAAAACCAAAATCCTGATCTGGATGGCGGACGAGCAGCGGCTCGGGTGGGTTGGGGTGGACATGGCGCAGGCCCTGCCGCCGGGCATAAAAATCCGGATCGGCGAAACGGCTCCCTCACCGGAACGCCAGGCCGCCATTGTCGCTTTGCAAAAGTCCGCAGCTCCCGGCGGGGAGTTGGTTGCGACGGTGCGACTCTTTTCTCCCATGCAGGATCGGCGAACCATCACCGTGCAGGCGGGCGGTCGTGTGCTCACGGAGCAAACGGTCTCCCTGCGCGCGGGAGACAATAAAATCCCCCTGCCTTTTTCTCCCGCCAAGGATGCGGACGGACTGCGTGTTTCGCTCGATGCCGACGATCTGCCGGCCGATGACACCGCCTGGCTGGCTTTGCAGGGAGCTTCCGTCGGCACTGTGTTGCTGGACCCGGCCACCGGAACGGATTTTCTCACCCACGCCCTGCTTTCGACGCGGATGCTGGGTGTCGGCGGACTGAAGACGTCCGCGCTGCCCGAAAAGGCCTGGCCGGTCGGCCCGCTGGTCATCGTCCGGGATGCCCCGGCATTCCGTCCGCCCCGCGTCGAACACCTGGACCGGTTCGTCGAAGCAGGCGGGCCGCTCTGGATTTTTGTGGACGGATCGGACGAGGAACTCGGGTGGCTGGACCGGCACGGTGTGAATGTGTCCCCACGCGCCCCGGAGGATGAGGCATGGCATCTGCGGAACTGGGATCCGGAGCATCCGGTTCTCGCCGCGTTCTCCGGACGGAGCCTGCTCCCGCTGCTGGACGTGGAATTCTACCAGGGCTTTGATTTGGATGGCGATTCCCTGGTCCCTGTCGCCAGTTGGCCCGACGGAAAAACAGCGCTCGCCGAGTGGAGCGAGGGGGGGCGGCATTTGTTGCTCGCCGGCTTCCCGATGGACCGGGCCGCGACGAACTGGCCGGTGCACCCCTCGTTTGTTCCATTTGTCCACCAGGCGGCGCACTGGCTTGGATCCTTTGCCTCGTCACGGAACGACTGGCGTGTCGGGGAATCGATTCCGCTGGAGTCGGAAGGCACATGGCGATCCCTGGATTCCGCGCTGCCCCACGAACAGCGGGTCGGCGGGAGCATTCGCCCGGCTGCTCCCGGCCTGTTCGAGTTCGTCGCGGATACCGGTGCACGCAGGGTATTTGCCGTGAATATTCCGCCGGAGGAATCGGACCTCACCCCGTGGCCGGACCCGGGCCAGCTCGCCCGCCTGGAAAGGCCCGACGCTCCGAACGGCGACGGGAAGCGGATGGCGATGCCTCCCTTGAGCGATCAGGTTGCGGAAAACCATCAGCGCCTCTGGTGGTGGGTGTTCGCCCTTTGCGCGGTGGCCATCCTTGTCGAGCTGGCTCTTGCCAACCGCACCGCACTGTAGAATCCATGAACGACGATCCCTCCCATCGCCTGCTGCGCGAACACGACCGCTGGATGCGCTTTGCCTGGCCGCTCGCGATTCTGGCCGCCGGGCTCTCCGCGATGCTTCTGCTCGGGTGGTTGTGGCACCCCTCCTGGGTGCGTGTCGAGGCACGGGGTGCCCTCGCCGGATGGTGGTTGGCAGGAGTCGCGGTGACATTTTTCGCGGCGGCCTGCGTGGGGTTGATCCGCCGCAAAAGCCTCCTGCGCAGCGCCCGGTCTCTCGACGCCCGCCTTGCGGCAAAAAACCGCATCGAGACGGCCACCGCGTTGCAGGGCGATCCCGGGGCCCTGGCCCGCGCGCAACGCGAGGAAACCGCCGGCTTTTTGCGGCAGGCTCCGGTTCGCCCGCGCCGCAGGCTGTTGTCCGGGCTCTGTCTCCTTGTCCTCGTTCTCTTCCTGGCCCATTTTGTGACGCTCCTGAGCTGGACCCGGCCATGGATGTCTTCCCCCGTTCCGCCTTCCGCCAAGCAGCCCCCGGCTTCCAATATTCCCAAAGCGAGCATCAAATGGAGGTCGCCGACGGTGGAAACAAAAGCCGCGCCGGTCGAGGAAGTGCCGCTGGAGGCTGTTGCGGATTCGACAAGCGGGCTGCGGGATCTCCTGCTCGAGGTTTCCGTGAACGGCGGTCCGGGGCAGAGCGTGCCGGTGACGCCCGGGGACCTTGGCAAACCCGGAAAACACACGGTCCAAACCTCGATCTATCTCGATCAGTTGGAAGTTGAACCGTTCGACATCGTGGCCTACCACCTTCGCGCCCGGCGCATCGATCCGCGCGCCCTGCCGGAAACCGTCTCGCCGGTGCAATTTGTCCAGGTGAAACCCTTCCGCGACGATGTGCGCGAGGTGCCGGGCGCTGACGGCACTTCCGCCTTCCCGTTGATCCTCGCCCTCAAATCCGCCCAGCTCCGGCTGATGAAGGAAAACTTCCTGTTGGCCCATACCGAGCTTTCGCACGAAAGCGGGGAATGGAAGAAACAGAACACGCGCGTGGGCGGCGAGCAGGAACTCCTCGAACAAAAGACGGGAGAGGTCATTCAGAGATTGATTGAGACGGGGATGCCCGCGGAGATTGTCAATCTGCTGGCCCAGGCCCGGCCGATGATGATCGAGGCGAAGGACAAGATCCTTGCCTCCGCGAACAAACCGGCGCTCGCCCCCCAGGGGAAAGCGCTCGGATTCATCACCGAGGTCGAAAAGTTTTTTGTCAAGCTGGCGGCGAGGGACGGGAGTTCGCACGGGCCGAGAAGTATCGAGGATCCGTTCCGTGACAAAAAGCAGTTTGAGCTGAAGCAGCGGTTCAAGACGGCCGCCGGCGAGCTGGAGTTGCTTGCCAGGGAACAGGCACGCCTTGCCGACGATATTGCGAAGCCGGACGCCGCCCCCGTTCCTTCGCCTTCCCCTGCGGACACGAAACCGGATCCGAACAAAATCGAAGGCACTCCCGCCGAACGGCAGACGCAGATCAGCCAGCGGATCGGTGCGTTGCTGAACGGCCGGGTTTTTGTGTCGGATGTCACCAAACATCTCGAACAGGGCCGCGGGAAAGCCCGGGAATCCCTGGAACATTTGGATGCCTCGGATTTGTCGGCCGCGCAGGAACCGGCTGCGGCGGCGGCCCGCGAGCTGCGCCTCGCGGTGGCCGCCATGAACAAGGCTGCCGAGGACGATGCGAAGGATCAGCTTGCGAATGCCCTCCGGGAACTCAACAACGCGGCCGATGCCGCGCAGAGCGCCCCTCAGCAGGGCTCGGACGAGGCCGCCAAACAGAAGGCGGAAGAGGCCTCGAAGGCGGCTGATGACGCGGCCCGCAAGGCTGCCGAAGCCGCGCAAAAACAACAGGAGACCGGATCGGAAAAAGCCGCAGCCCGACTGGATGCCCTCGCGAAGTCACTCTCCTCGGAAGCCGTGCGGAAGCGGCTGGAGAAACTTCGCCAGCAACCCCGTGACGAGGCGAACGCGCACGACGTGGCGACCCGGCTCCGGCAACTCGCCGACCGCGCCGCACAACCCCGGGAGGATGCGCTTTCGCGCGAACAAATGGCCCGCCTTCTCGAGAAATTGGAGCGCATCCACGCCAACATGCAGCGGCTTGTGAAGAATGAGGCGTCCCAGGGAAAGGTGCCGGAAATCAACGCCGGAAAATCTCCGGAAGATGGAAAAACTCCCGGAACCACGGATTCCCGCAAGGAACAGCCGGGCGGCGACAAGGGCGGGCAACAGGGCAAACAAGAGGGCGCTGGCCCGGGCGGAAAGCCGGAGGATGAGAATGGCGAAGGCGGGGAGCCGGGACATGGCCGACCTGGGCAGCATGGAACTTCCCCGGGCGAGACTTCGGACCGGGAGCCAGCCGATTCTGGCGGCAACGGGACTGATGGGCAGGGCGGGACGGGAGGGGGCCGACGTGAAAGGTTTGCGCGGGAGTTGATCGAGGATGTCCGCGATGGTTTGCGGGAGGCGGTGTTTGCGTTGCCGAAATCCGAAGAGATCGTCCAAGTGCTCGACTCGTTGGGCACCAGGCACCCGCGCGTCAGATATGCCGCCGTCATCGCCTACTTCTCCAAGATCGATCCGCCGCTGGCGGAGGTGATCCGTCAACTGCGCGCCGAGTTGGCGCTCCAGCAACGCCGTCATTTGTTGACGGATCAGGGAGCGGAGCAGGCCCCGGCCGCCTACCGGGCCGCAGTCGCGGATTATTTCGAGCAGCTTTCCCGCGATTACAAATCGGAACCCGCCTCGAGCCCGGTGGAGGAGCCGTGACCATGAGGGGAGAAATAATGGGTTTCCGGTGCGGGGGGGGCGATGTCCCTGTTCCCGATCACCCGGTTCGGAAAATCGGTGCCGCGCGCGAAGCTGCGACACGGGAGGCACGCGAATGACCGGGGCGCTGGAGTGGCAATTCGGCGGGGTCCTTCGCACGCTGCCGCCGATGGCTGCGTGGGGAGTGCTGTGGGTGCTTGCCGTGGCGGGGTTGTTCCTTGTCGTCCGGCTTTATCGTCGGACCATGCGCGGGCTGCCGCCATTTGCCCGGGGGGTGCTCACGGTTTTTCGCGCCGCAATCGTGCTCGTGATCCTGCTGTGCCTCGCCAATCCGGTCCGCGTGGAGCGGAGGAAAACGGCTGCGTCCGGAAACGATGCGCTGGCGGTCGTGGTGGACCGTTCGGCAAGCATGAGCACACCGGACTATCGCGGATCGACCCGTCTCGCGGATGCGGTGAGAACCTGGAAGCGGCACGAGAGCGCGGCGCAGGAGGCGTTTTCGAAAATCCTCTATCGGCGGTTTTCCCTGGCACCCAGCCCCGCGCAAAGCTTCGACGATGCCGTGAAAGCGGGGGTGCCGGGCAACGAGACCCACCTTTTTTCCTCTTTGCGGGACACGCTCGCGACCTCGCCGACGGCCGTTGTCTGCCTGACAGACGGTCTCGATACGACGACGGAGAAAGCCGACGATCTGGTGGGCGAGGCGTTGCGCCGGGGCGTGCCGCTTTATTTTGTGACGGGAAAGAACCGGGCGCGCGCCAGCGAAACGCTGAACATTCGCGCCATAAGTGCGCCGCCGAAAGTGCTGAGGAAAACGAAGTTCACGGTCACCGTGTTGGTTCAGGCCGGTGTGGCGCGGGATGGAGAGCTTCCGGTCGGGCTTTGGAGCGGGGAGGAGAAGCTCGCGGAGGCCCGGCTGCCGCTCCATGCGGGACTGAACACGCTCACATGGCCGGTGCCGGTGACATCCGCCGAGGCGGGCATCTTGCCGCTGGAGTTCCGCGCCGGTGAAGGCGACCGCCAGGAATCCGCGTCCTGCACGACACGGGTCGTCGAACACACCGATATCGATGTGCTCTATTACCAGGGAGCTTTTCAATGGGGCTACCGTTTCCTCCTGGCCTCGCTTCACGGCGATCCCGGTTTCCGGCTCACCGCCATCTTGAATCCGGCTTTGCAGGTGCAGGGCACGGCGGTCCCGGTCCCGCAGACGGCACCGCGGGATTTGCCCGGGAGCGCGGAGGACTTGAAGCGGTTCCAAATCGTCGTGCTCGCCCACGTTTTCGCGGATCAGCTTTCGCCCAAGCAACAACAGGCCCTCGTGGATTACGCAAAAAACGGAGGCAGCGTGCTCTTCATCGCTCCCGATTCTCAGGCTGCCAGGCGGTTCGCCGGCACACCGCTGGAGCAAATGCTGCCGATCATCTTTGACCCCCCGAAACAGGAATCGCCGGATGATCTCGCGGAGAAGCAGTTCCAGCTCCACATGGCGTCCATCGGCGGAGCAAACAACCGGGAGGACACCCGGTTCGCCAACAGCGCTCCCCAACAGCAGGAATCGCCGGAACTGCAGGCCTTCGTTGTGCCGGACGGAAAGGCGGCGGGCTCCAAATTATTCCAGCCCGGCCCGGATGCCCCCCGATTCAGCGAATATACCGAGGTTCGGAGTGTGAAGCCGGGCGCGGAAATCATCGCGGTGCATCCCAGGGACCGTGTTCCCGGGAGCAATGCTCCCCGCGTGCTTGTCGCACGCCAGCAATTCGGCGAAGGATTTACCGCCGCGATGACCACGGACCTCCTGTGGCGCTGGAAAATGTCCCTTCCCAGCACGAGTCATACTTCGGAAATTTTCTGGCAGCAGCTTCTGCTTTCCCTTGCGCAGCCGGTGCCCGGACAAGGATTGCGCCTGATAAAAACCGCAGATGCGGCCAGGGTCGGGCAGAGGGTCACGATCCAGGTGGAAAGCCCGGCGGATTTGCGGCCCGAGGTTGTTGCCGTGTCGCCGCAGGGGGTCCGGAAGCCGGTCCCGGTCAATGCGGCAACGGAGGTGGGAAAGCCGCAATTGGCCGGGTTTGTTCCGGATTCGGAAGGAAAGTGGGAGGTGGTTGCGGGCAACGCGGACGGAGACCGTGCGCGGATTACTCTCACCGTCTCCACCCGGGACCAAACACTTGAAACCTCAAACCTCCCCCCGGATGCAGACGGCTTGCGGCGCATTGCGGAAGCAACCGGCGGGGCATTGATCGACACGGAGGATGCGACAGTCTTCCGTCTGCGGGCCGGGGAGGACAGGGAATCACCTTTGAAATCCATGCCGCTCTGGAACTCCTCCTGGCTTCTTGCCCTGCTCCTGGGCGTTTACGGCGCGGAACTCATCACCCGGCGCTTGTTCCGGTTGCTCTGAGGTGCTACCCGTCATCCCATGAGCGAAATCAGCCGGGAGCAATTTCTGAAACTGCTGGCAGCGGGCGGCGCGTCATTTTTCGGCCTGAGGGCACCGCTTGTCGCGCAGGAGGAAAAGCGCGGCCCGCTTTCCCCCTGGGCACGGCTGAAGTTCACCTGCCGCGGCGGGGACAACGACGATTGGAACGTCCATCCCAACGGCGACCTCAATCTCATCGATGCCATCCGGGATCAAAGCACGGCCAATGTGGAGAAGCGGTGGAACGTGGCCGACGTGGCGAGGCTGGATACGATCACCCGGTTTCCCTTCCTGTTCATGCATGGCGAAATGGCTCCTGAACTCGGTGACACGGATCGCGCGAATCTCCGGGAATACCTTCTGCGCGGCGGATTTGTTTTTGCCGAGGACTGCGTGAGAGGGAAAATGCGCAGCGACCGGAGCGGCGACGAATTTTTCCGGCGCATGGCGGAGGTCGAACTGCCCAAGATCCTCCCCGAAGCGAAACTCGAACTCCTGCCGAACGATCATCCGGTTTTTCATTGTTTCTACCACTTCAACAACGGCCTGCCCCACATGCAGGGGAACCCGCACGGGCTCCACGGGATGACGGTCGGCGGGCGCCTCGTTTCCGTTCTTTCGCCATCGGACATCCACTGTGGCTGGGTCAACGGAGACAAGTGGTTCGGCACCGGCAAAAGACTGGAAGCCTTCAAAATGGGCATCAATATCTATCTCTTTGCGATGAGCGGAAACGGCGCGTCGGCCGTGCCGGAAAATGCCCCGCCAGCGACCTGATCATCCGGCGGACCCCGGCGCGGCCGGGAACTCCGCTTTTCTACTGCTTCGGCTTTTCGAAATTCCCCTCTTCGTCCACCTTGGACACTGCGGCGATCTCGGCCTCGTCGGCGAGGTCCCGGACTTTGGCGACCTGATCCGGGCCGAGGAGAGCGCCCTGGTTTTCGGCGATCAGGTTGCGGATTCCCTTGAGCCGGTCGGTGAGGGTTTTGACGAACTCGGTCTTCTTCAACCGGGGATGAAGCGTGGAGAGCCGGTCGAGAAAGTAGTCCAGAATTTCGAGGTTCGCGAGGATCCGGGCCTTGTTTGGCGTGTAGGCACTGGCGGTGCTGGCCGCGCCGAGCTGGAACCCGCGAAGCCAGCCTCCCAGGCTGATCATGTGCGCCATTTCCTCGTCGCGGAGTTCGAGCATCGAGGTTTCAACGTCCTGTTGGGTGCGCACGAGTTCCTGCCGCATGCCGACCCAGTCGCCCTTGTCGCTGAATTCGAGGAGGCTCTTGCTGCGCTTGGTGAGGCGCTCGCCGACGCCGAGGGCGCGGGCCTGGCGGATGAGCGCCTTCCCCACATCCTGCACGTCCTTCGGGCGCTCGGCCAGGGTGAGCATGAAGCCGTCGGCCACGAGCGAGCCGAAGTGCATGGCCGTTTGAAGGCGGTTGTTGAATGTGGCGTCCCGTTTCGCGGACTCGATCAGTTCGATCGGTATGGGCCGGAAGATCTCGAGCTGCTTGAGGAGGTCCGGGATCGAAGGGGTCGTGATGGGGTTGACGCCGAGCTCCTCGCGCATGTGCTCGTCCGAGCTCTGTTTGAGTTCGGCGTCGATGTCCTGTTGCCCACGCGCGCTCCATGCTCCAAGCCAGACCATCCAAGCCCCCAGAACCAACCACCGTTTCATGCCCGGACTTTACCCTTCCGGCCACACCTGTGTCCAGCTTCCCAAGAGTTCTGAGACGGGAGTATCGACGAAGAACAATTTCACTGCCGTGAACTCAGAGGGGGGGTTTCATTGCGGAAGATCCAGTTGCCGACCTCGCATTTCTGGGCAACTATTGCGTCAGCGATGCCCTTGTGAAGAACTCCAATCCACCCGAACCAGACCCGCAGATCAGCCGCCGGGAGTTCCTGCTCCGTGCCGGGGCTGCGGGAGCACTGATCGCGGGTTCGAGCCTTGGTGGCCTCGCGTTGTGGCAGCGGCGGCATTTTGTCCCCGGGTTCCAGGAAAAGGGTGGGCTTCGCCTGCCGAGTTTCTCGCTGCCTCCCGACAAGCTTCTGCCGGAAATGGCGATTGCGCACGGTGTCGATCACGAGAAAGTGGTCCGGGCGGCGATCGGTGCCCTGGGCGGCATGGGGCGCTTCATCGGCAAGGGCGACATTGTCGTGATCAAGCCGAACGTGGCGTTCGACCGTCCTCCGGCCCTTGCGGCCACGACTCACCCGGATGCCTTGCGCGCGGTGGCTCGCATGGTGCTTGAGGCTGGGGCCGCGAAAGTTTTGGTCGCCGACAACCCGATCAACAGCCCTGCCGGGTGCTATCTCAAGAGCGGTTTGCTCGCGGTCGCCGACGAACTCCATCTCGATCTGCTTTATCCGGAGACGAATTCTTTTGCGCCGATCCAGATGGACGGCGAGATCCTGCGAAACTGGGCGTTCTTCGATGCACCGTTCAAGCGTGCGACCAAGGTGATCGGGCTCGCGCCCTGCAAGGACCACAACCTCTGCCATGCCTCGATGACGATGAAAAACTGGTATGGGCTCCTCGGCGGGAGGCGCAACCAATTCCACCAGCACATCCACAGCATCGTCTCGGATTTTGCCCTGATGATGAAACCCACCCTCGTCGTGCTCGACGGCATGAACGTCCTCATGAAAAACGGCCCGACCGGCGGACGGCTCTCCGATGTCAAGCCGATGGGAACAGTCGTCGCGGGGACCGACATGGTCGCCGTGGACAGCTACGGCTACACGCATCTCCTCGAACGCGACATCACCGAGCTGACCTACATCCGCAAGGCCAGCAACCGCGGGCTCGGGAACATGGACTGGAAGCAGACCCGCCACAAAGAGGTCCAGGCATGAGGCCCCCTCCCGAATTCACCGCCCCATGAAAATCCGCACTGCGCGCCGCATCTCGCAGGTTTTCTTTTTTTCGCTGTTCACGTTTTTCGTGGCCGTGACCGACCTGCGGTATCTCGACGGCTATCCGGTTTCGCTTTTCCTGGAGCTCGACCCGCTCGTGGCGTTCGCGACGGCGATCACCACCCACTCGATCTACAAGGGGCTGCTCTGGAGCCTGCTGCTCATCATCCCGACGATCCTGCTCGGGCGGGTGTTCTGCAATTGGATCTGCCCCTACGGCATCCTGCACCATTTCATCGGGTGGGTTTTCGGAAAAGGCCGCGCCTCCGACCAGGCGCGCATCGAGTCGAACCGTTACCGCAGCATCTACCAGATCAAATACGTCATCCTCGTCGCCATGATCGCGGCGGCGGTCTGCGGCTCGCTCCAGATCGGCCTCCTGGACCCGATCTGCCTTTTCTACCGCTCGATGAGCACGGCCATCCTCCCGGTCATCAACCTGGCGGCCCCGTCGAGCGTTTACGTCCGGCAATCTTTCCATGCCGGTGCCTGGGCGATCGGGTTCCTGCTATTCCTGCTGGTGGGCATGAATGTTTTCATCCCCCGGTTTTTTTGCCGGGTCCTCTGCCCGCTCGGAGCCTTCCTGGGAGCGCTCGCTCCGGCCGCTCTCTGGCGGATCGAGCGCAACCCCACGAAGTGCGTGGACTGCGATCTCTGCCTGAAGAACTGCGAGGGCGCGTCGGACCCCCACACCCAGCTCCGCAAGAGCGAGTGCTTCGTCTGCTTCAACTGCATCGAGGACTGCCCGGAAGACGCGCTTTCGTTCAAGTTCATGCCGCCGCTGCAGCATGAGGTGACGGCACCGGCCGTGCCTGCGCGGCGCGCGTTTTTGGGAGTGCTGCTCGGCGGGGCATTTTTCGGGTTCGGACGCGCCTCGGGCGACTCGGATCGAAACTACAACAAGAAGGTGATCCGCCCTCCCGGTTCGGTCGAGGAGAAGGAATTTCTCGATCGCTGCATCAAGTGTGACCAGTGCATCCGCGTTTGCCCGACGAACGTGCTGCAACCCGCCATTTTCGCGGCCGGCATCGAGGGCATCTGGACGCCGGTCCTGAACATGAAAGTCGGCTACTGCGAGTTGAACTGCACGCTCTGCGGCCAGGTCTGCCCGACGGGGGCGATCCAGCGGATCACGATCGAGGAAAAAACGGGCGTCGGCGCATTTTCCGCGCAAGGCCCCGTGCGCCTCGGCACCGCGTTTTACGATCACGGTCGATGCCTTCCCTGGAGCATGGAAACCCCGTGCGTTGTCTGCGAGGAAGTCTGCCCGGTTTCGCCCAAGGCGATCTTCTCCCGCGAAGTCACCATCACCAAGCGCGACGGAACCCCGATCACGCTCCGCCAGCCCTACGTGGACCCCGCGCTCTGCATCGGCTGCGGGATCTGCGAGCGCGAGTGTCCGGTCACCGACGAGGCCGCCATCCGCGTCACCGCCATCGGCGAAACCCGTTCCCGCGACCGTCGGCTCCTGCTCGACGGCGGGGCCGGGCGTTCCTGACATATGGCCACGAAACCCCAGCCAGCCACCCGCATCCACACTTGCCGTGCCTGCGGCACCAAATACGAGTATCCGCTCAAAGGCCATCCGGCCACGCGCCACCATTGCGTGGAATGCGCCATTCTCCCCGCCCCATTGCGAAGAGCCTGCGAGCGCCTGCTGCTCCGCATCCGCAAACTCGAGGTCGAACTCGCCCGCCTCAAACCGCCCGCCCCGGGTGATCCTGGCGCGGGGGTGTGACACCCGGAGGCATTCCCCGCATGGGTCGAGGCCGCCTACAACGGGTGGCGGGCGGAATCACCCGTGGATGATGAGCTGGATGTTGTCCGGGAGGCTCGCGGCAACTTCGGAAGCCACGTTGCCCCGCAGCATCTTGGTGAGGGAGCCGCGGTGCGAGGCACCCAGGATCAGGAAGTCCGCCCCCAGCGTCGCGGCGGTGTCCACGATGAGCGAGGCGGCGGAGTGGGAGGAAGCGAAGATCGGGATGGTCGTGATCCCGCGGGTCCTGCCGATCTGGATCGCGGTGTTTAATATGGCGCTCGCCTCGGGATCGTCTTTCCAGTTTGAGGGGGCCAGCGGGGCTCCCTGGTAGAGGACGGCGACTTCGCGGACGTACAAAATATAGAGTGCGGCTTTTCTCAGTTCCGCCTCGTCAAACGCGAATCCCAGCACCGGGGTGAGCCCGCGGATGCAGACCAGCACCTTCTGCGCATCGGCGACCGGTTGACGGAGCGTCTCGACCATTTCCGGACGGACGAGCTCCGCGATTTCGCGGGTCACGGTGAGTGTTCGGACGCCGCTCAGACGTTGCGAGTAGGCCCAGAGGGCGAGGCCGACAACGAGGACGCACACGACAAAAAACAGGGCTTCGTGCTTTGTCTGGGCGAGGGTGATCTCGACGGCGGCGAGGACGAGAAAAGTCCCCGTCATGAGCAGGCGTTCCGCCCAGTGCATCGGGAGTTTGAAATTTGTCACGCAGGAGCCGAGGTTGACGCAGATGGCCCCGACCACGCCGATCGCGTAGAGCCCGGCCAGCGCGTCAAAATTATCCGTGATCAGGAGCACGAGCACCGGCAGGCCGACCGCTATGGCGAGCGGGGCGAGCGGCACGCCATGCGAGTTCAGCCTGGAAAAGCCGCGCGGCATGTCCCCCTCGCGCGACATCATGAACAGCAGCCCGATCAGCGCGGCAATGGCCGTGTTGACCGCGCTCAGGAGGAGGAGGGCGAAGACGATGCCGACCGCGAAACCGAAAATGCTCCCGAACCATGGGCCGAAATTCATCGCGCCATACTGTTCGGCCATGAACCGGAGCATGTCTTCTTTTCGGGCGAGCATTTCCGGAGCCAGCGCCGGGGAGAGCGACAGCATGGCCCAGCCGAGAAGAGCGGTCCCGACGCTGACTTCCAACGCCACGGGAAGAATGGCTTTCGCGGAGGCCCAGCCCACCTTGGGGTGCCCGATCACCGAGCCTTTGTCGGGCTTGAGGGTTCCGGTGAGGTTGGCGATCGCCTCGACACCGCTCAGGGCGAGAATCACGCTGACGAAGGAAACCCACGTGGGGCCGAATCCACCCTGGGGGCCCGGCCCGTGAAAAATGGGAACGAGGTGGTCGCGGGTGAGGAAGCGTGCGCTCAGCAGGATGATGGCGACAACCACCGCCACGGTCGGCAGGGCGAGGGCGACGGCGAAACTCCCGCTGTGTTTCGGCCCGAAGACGTTGATGATGCCGACCACGACAATGGCGGCGATTGTCGCGACCATGATGTATTGTTTCGGCACGCCGAGGTAGCTGAGCGCGGCCCATCCGCTGAGGGCGGCGGTGACTGTCAGATCCGCCACCAGCAGGAGGGAACCGACCACGGCGAGAAGCTTGCCGTGTTCCCGCGCGGCCGAATAGACGCCGCCTCCATCCGGAAAGCAGCGGCAGACGACCAGGTAGTTCAGGCCGACCAGACCGGTCAGGGCACAGACCGCGACGATGATCGGGAGGGACGCGAAACCGGCGGCGGCAAACGCGAGCCCGATGACGTAGGCTTTGCTCGTCCCCCAGTCGCCGTAAAGGATCGCCGAGGCACGTTGCCAGTCGAGGTTACGGGGGCGTTGGATGGAAATGTTGTCCACAAGAAAATGCGAACGGATGCTTTTGGGGATTCGCGCGGGATTCGTCAATCGTATTCACATTCCATTGGATTCACTCCGGGGATTGGAGGAAGGAGGGGATGTTTTTGCGTTGGGAGAGGGGCTTGGTTTTGGAGCCGACGTGGGTTTTGGGGTTGGAGCAGGGTTCGGGGATGTGGTTTTTGGCAGGTAAATTTTATCACCCTGCGAAGGGGAGCCGGAGACGATGTCGGCGATGAGGAATGGCGGGTTCTTGAGCGAGGTCATCCTGAGTGTGGCGGTCTCGACGCCTTTGCCGACCGCAAGGTAGGTCTCGCCCGGGATCGCCGAGGAGATGGCACCGGATTCCACCAACACAAAATTCTCCGCCGAGTTGACCATGCGGATGACTCCGATCCATTGCGGGGGCACCGCCGTCGGAGGCTTTTGCTTCCTGGGAAATGGGTTCGGGATTTTCCCCAGAATGGTTTGAAAGATCGACGGCTTCGGAGGTGTGGCCACAGTGGAGGCACGGGGGTTCCTGGGCGGGTCCTTTTTGGTCGCGCAGGAGGGCGGCGCGAGCAGGAGGAAAAGCAGTAATAATCGTCTCATGGCTGTCCCAGACAAGGCAGTGCGGGACGGATTTATCAAGCCTGAACGAGCAGGACGGTCAGTTTTTTCGGCCCGTGGGCTCCGAGGACGAGGATCCGCTCGATGTCACCAGTGCGGCTTGGGCCGGTGATGAAGGAGGCGAAGGAGGGCGGGGATTCATGGGTTTTTCGGAGAACGTCAAAAGCATCGGAAAGGTCGCCGACCATCTGGCAGGCCGAGGCTATGACCACATGGTGCGGGGGCAGGACGGACAGAACACGTCCGCCCGCTGAGGCCGATGTGACCAGGATTCCGCCGGTTTGGGCGACGAGGCATTCGCAGCCGCTCACCCCGGCGTCGCAGCGTTCGAGGGCCGCAGTTTCATACGGTTGATCGGTGAAAACCACGGGGAGACCCAGCGCGGACACGGCCTCATTTCCGAGGGCGAAATGATGTGAGCCGACGGATTGCCAGCGGTTTTCCAGCGCGAGTGCCGCAAGTTCGGAGACCACTGCGGCAGCATCGGTGCAGCGCCGGACATCGGTCTTGAGATCAAGGGAGTTTTTTTCGAAGAGGGCAAGCAATCCAATCGGGGAATCCGGCACGGGGGGAAGCCACCCGGTTGCGGGGACGATCGTGCTCCCTGTTTCCCCGGGATGTCCCCTGTTTTCCGTGTGAACGAGATGGCGGGCGGGCGCTTTGACGGACAAAGCTTCGCGGATCCTCCGGAGGATTTTTTCCCGGCTATCGTTTGGCATTCCTGTCCCTCCAATATTCCTTGAACGATCGCGGCGGAGCGGGCGGCAGGTCGCGCGTGCCGGTCCACATCCTGACCGGATCAAAAGACTTTCCCCGGATCGCGTGCAGGACCGGCGCGCCAAGGCGGAGCATCGGCGCGGCGAGACGGTAGAGGGCCGGATGCCGCATGAACCACGCGAAACCGGCGAAGATCGGCTTCTCCCACCAGACCGGTTTTTCCGCGATGGCGTTCCGGCGGTTTTGGAGGAGGTGGTGGTGAAGGTCGATTTTGACCGGGCAGGCTTCGTGGCAGGCTCCGCAGAGCGACGATGAGAATGACAGGTGTTTCCACGACTGAAGGCCGCGGAGGTGCGGTGTGATGACCGATCCGATCGGCCCCTGGTAGGTGGTCCCATAGGAATGGCCCCCGATGTTTTTGAAGATCGGGCAGACATTCAGGCAGGCCCCGCAGCGGATGCAGTGCAGCGCGTCCCGCTGCTCGGGATCGGCGAGGAGCGAAGTCCGCCGGTTGTCCAGAAGCACGACATGAAATTCTGTGGGCCCATCCGTCTCGCCCGGCTGGCGCGGGCCGCCGAGCAGCGTGTTGTAGCACGTCATGTTCTGGCCCGCGCCCGCAGTGGCGAGCATCGGGAGCAGGACGGCGAGGTCATCGAGTTTGGGCACAACCTTTTCAATGCCCACGATGCTCACGAGCACCCTGGGAAGAGATGTGCTGAGCCGCGCGTTGCCTTCGTTTTCCGTGATCGAAATCTGCCCGGTCTCAGCGACGGCGAAATTCGCCCCGCAGATGCCCATGTCGGCCGCGCAGTATTTCTGCCGCATGACGCCCCGGGCGATCATTGTCAGTTCTTCCGGGGTGTTCGCATGCGCGCTGCCGAGTTTCTTCTGGAACGTGTCGTCGATCTCGCCCCGCGTGAGGTGCATCGAGGGAAAGACGATGTGGTAGGGCGGCTCGTCGCGGAGTTGCACGATGAACTCCCCGAGATCGCTCTCGACGACTTCAAGCCCGGCCTTCTCCAACGCCTGCGGCAGGTGGATCTCCTCCCCGGTCATTGTTTTGGATTTGATGATCCGCTTCACGTCGGCACCCCGCGCGACCGAAGCGATGTATTCCACCGCCTCCGCGCCGTCCGCCGCCCAAAAAACCTTTGTGCCGCGCGCGGCGAGTTTGTCCGCGAACTCGACCAGATACTCGTCGAGGTGGTTGACCGCCTCGTATTTCGCGGCGGCCGCCGAGGCCCGCGCCTGCTGCCAGTCGGTGTATTTCGCCTTCTGCTCGTCGCGCTTGAGGTAGTAGCCGCCGAGCGCCTTTTGGATCAGCGCGCGGTGGCGCAGGTCGTGCGTGAGACGATCTGCGTCGTGATGGAACTGGACGGATTCCGTGGACATCTAAAAATGCGCGAGCACCTCGGCGAGGTGCATGCTTTTGATTTTTTGGCCCTGCCGGTCGAAAAGCCCCTGGATCTGCATCAGGCAGCTCGAATCGTTTGAGATCACCAGTTCGGCACCGGTCTCGATGATCGACGCGCATTTGACCTCGCCCATCGCCGTGGAGATCTCTGGAAACTTCACCGAAAATGTTCCGCCGAATCCGCAGCACGTCTCCGCCTCCCTCATCTCGACCAGATCCAGCCCGCGCACATGCTTGAGCAATTCCCTCGGCTCGCGCTTGATCCCAAGTTCGCGCAGGCCGTGGCAGCCGTCGTGGAATGTCGCCTTCGCCGGAAAGCTCGCACCGATATCTCCCACCCCGAGCACATTCACGAGGAAGGATGAAAACTCATGCGTCTTCGCGGCGAGCGCCTTCGCCTCCGCCTCGCGCGGCTTCCCATGGAACAGCTCCGGATAAAAAACCTTGAGCATCGCCCCGCACGACCCCGAAACCCCGACCACCACCTCCGCGTCCCGGAACGCATCCAGCATCGTCTCCGCCACCGAACGCGCCTCGTCCCAATAACCGGAATTGAACGCCGGCTGCCCACAGCACGTCTGCGATTCCGGATACTCCACCGTGTGCCCGAGCTTCTCCAGGATCCTCACCATCCCGATCCCCGCCCCAGGGAAATACTGGTCGATGAAGCAAGGGATGAAAAGGGTGATTTTCACAATCGAAAAGATATGATCATTTTCCGTCGTTTCTTTTGTTTGGCAAGACAATCCCCCCCTTCCTGACTCCAGTTGTCCTTGGTCCGCTACTCCGGGAGGTCGCGCAGGCTCACGCCCGGGACCGGGGTCGGCTTGCTGGTTTCCGCGATCGGGGGAGGGGGCGGGCCGGGGTTGCGGTAGGCCGCCACTTCCTGAGGCGCGACGTGGTGTTCTGCCAGTTTTTTGTATTCGAGGATTCCGCGGGCGATCGCGGCGGCGTAGTTGTCGCGCCACTGCTTCGAGGCCACCTTCCTGGCGTCCGAGGCATTGGTCATAAACCCGCCTTCGACCAGCACCGAGGGGACCTTGGTCAGGCGGATGACCGCGAAGCGGGCCCGTTTCACACCGCGGTCGAACATCTCCATCCTGCCCTGCATGGCGTGGTAGATGGCGTTGGCCAGCGCGAAGCTGTGGATGTCGTGCCCGTTGCCATTTTCCTCGACCATGTCCCTCGCGTGGATCTGCTCGTAGGCGGTGGAGGGGGCACCGCGCGGCGTGACGCAGTAAATCTCGAATCCGTTCGCCGCCTGGTTCGCATCCGCCGCGTTGAAATGGAGGCTCACAAAAATCGAGTTTTTCAGTTTGTTGGCGACGGCGGCGCGATCCGCGAGCTCGACAAAAGAGTCGCTGTTCCTTGTCAGGACAACCCGTGTCCCCGTTTTTTGAAGTTCGTTCCGGACACGTCGCGCCACATCCAGCGAAAAGTTCTTTTCGAATTCGTAGGGGCTGCGGGCGCCGTTGTCCCTGCCGCCGTGTCCGGGGTCGAGCACGACGGTTGTGACGGACGGGAAGTCCGGGATCAGGGCGGGCCGGAAGGCGGGTTCGAGGGTTTTGCCAAGATCGAGCCGGGAGATGAACGCCCGCCCCCTGTCTTCGAGGACCGGGAATGCGAGCCAGTGTTTGATCCCGTCGATCTCCATTTCCCGGCTGTTGAGGGTGGCGACGAGTTCGCGGCCCGAACCTTTCAGCTTCCTGGTGTTGGAATCCGGAGAGGTCGCCTCGCCAAGGCCGTAAAACGTGGCGATCTCGTCCAGCGGAACGTGGTCCTTTCCCCCGAAGGATTCGATTTCCCAGGCGTTTGCGGAAAAAGCGGGCAGCCATGCCAGGATGGCCGTGCAGGCAAGGAGGCGGGCCCGATCTGCACCGCTACTGGAGCTTGATGCGTTGGATGGCATCGGGAACTGCGATCGCCTGCATCTGATGGCCCGGAGCCAGCGGGTGGAGGGTGGGCCTCACGGAGATCGTGATTTTTTCCAGCCCGCGAACCACCTCGATGTCCGCATTGTCCCCGGCGGTCAAAAAATAGGAGGCATCGAGAACATCCTCGCTCGTGCCGATCTTTGATCCTCCCACGCTCAGGAGGATATCCCCGGGTTGAAGGCCCGATTGGGATGCGGGGGTGGATGGGTCGAGCGCGCTGACTTTCGCCGTGGAGCCTCCGACAGGTTCCCCCGCATCCTCGACCTCGACTCCCACCCACCCCGGGCGCAGCTCTCCGAAGCGGGCCAGATCCATGCGCACCTTCTCCGCCGCGTGCATGGGGAGGATGTGGCAGGCGGCCCCGTCGTCGATCCGGCCAACGAGGATCCCGATGGACTCTCCTTTCATGTTCAGGATCGGAGCCCCGCCCTGGCCGCGTTGAACCGGCAGGTTCGCCCGGAAATGGGTCGTGGAAAAATACTTGCCGAGATACTTGCGGTCCAGGCCCGCCACGATCCCGAAACTCGGGCACGCCTCGAGGTCCTCCGGATACCCGATCATCATGACAGGAGCCGCGATCCCCACTTTTTGAGAATCGCCCACAGGGATAAACGGCGTGCTGGCATCCACCTTCAAAATGGCGATGCCGCTGCGTTCGTCGGCCACGAGCACCCTGGCTGGGAATTCCTTTCCCTTGGAAATCACCACCACGTCCTGCGCCTTCAACACGATGCCCGCATGGGTGTAAATCGTGCCTGCTGGATCGCAAAAAAACCCGCTTCCGAACCGGATCCCGAGCGCGTCGGTGGCCCGGACCTTGACGACCGCCTCCCGCTTCTCATCGAAGATCTTATGGACCTGGGAGGAGAGTTTTTCGGCAACCGATTCCTCGGCGTTCAGGCAGGGGAACGAAGCGGTGGCAACAAGGGCCGTTGCCGCAGAAAAGAAGGCCAGGGAACGGCTGCGGAAACTAAAAACTGCGTGAAGAAGCATAACTCACCGGGCGGGTCGGAAGCACGTAGTGCACGGAAGGGGAGCCGGTGGAGGTCAGTGTTACAGGCACAGACTCGCCAATCGTCACGGGATGGGGCGCGGCCAGACTGAGAGTCGAACGGTTGGCGGCGAGAGAGCCGCCGGAAACAGGCGCGCCCGGATGGACGACGATCACGGCCGAGGCGGCCACCGCCATCGCCACGATCGCGGCATACGCCATGCGGGGGACCTGGAAAGCCGGAGCCAGCGACACGATTCTGTCCCAGACAATTTCCCAGAGCGGACGGCGGATCAACTCCGCGCGCTGGCGGGCCTGAAACTCCTGGAGAAAATCCTCGAAGTAACCCGGACGCGGCTGCTCGTAGCGTTTTAGCCTCAAAAGTTTGGAAATTTGTTCTTCGGGTGACATGGCTGGTGGACTAGGTGGTGATAAACTCTTGCAGGTAATTTTGCAACTGTCTGTGTGCGTAAAATAGGCGTGAGCGCACCGTGCCTTCCGAGACTTTCAAGATCTTCGCAATCTCCGCATGCGGCATCCCCTGAACGTCGAACATCGTCACGACGGCTCTATGCTCTTCTGACAGCTTCATCATGGCTTCGTTCAATTTTTTTTGAAGTTCGCCCAAGTTGGCCTGGTGGCGGGGGTCGTGATCGCTGGTGGCCTCGATGAACTCGGGGTCGTTGGCGATGCCGTTGTCGACATCGTCGAGGCTCATCGTCATCCGTCGGGCGCGCTTTTTGAGAAAGTTGATCGCCATGTTCACGGCGATCGAGTGCATCCAGGTGTAGAAGGTGGACTTGCCTTGGAAGCCCTTGATCGAACGGTAGGCTTTGGCGAAGATTTCCTGCAGCAAATCGTTGGTGTCCTCGTGGTTCGAGGTCATGTTGTAGACGAGCCCGTAGAGGCGGGGGCTGAATCTCACCACGAGCCGGTCAAATGCGCGCGCGTCCCCCGCTTGTGTGCGGGCGACGAGTTCTTCATCGGGCGGCTCGGGTGTTTCCATGCAAGGGCGGACTGGCGCTTATAGCATGGCGTCCCCGGTTTGCAGAGAAAAAACCGGTTGTGTGCCAGGCGGGAAGGCGGCTGCCGGTTTTACCGTTTTGGGTGCTTGGGCGGTTGGGCCGGGGATCCCTGCGGGTTGAATCGGGGGATGATTTTCGGCCGCCAGGCCGGCTCCGCGACGGTTCCGGTGGAGATATACTCGAAGAGTTTGCTGACCGGGTAGAAGACGATGCCCGGGATACCCTTGGCGTTGATCCGCATGCTCATGTCGAGGCGGCTCGTCATGAAATGGATGTCGCCCGCGCCGAACATGCTGAACCCCGCCCCCTCGATCACCAGGTTGTCCGTGCTGATGATCTCGTTTGCCGCCGTGAAATCGGCGGTCGCAATCCGGGCGGTCTGGTATCCCACGCCGGGGAGGATCGTCCCCAGAATTTCGGAGAACGGCCCGAGGACCGGAATTGCGAAGACGTCGCCGTTATCGACGCGGATATTCCCCGATCCTCGCAGGAGGTTTTCCTCGCCCATCCGCGCCTGGAATTTGAAGTGGCCGCTCATGACGCCCTTCGAGCTGTCGTATCCGAAATAGAGTTTGGTGAGCCGGGCGAAATTGACGCGGTCGAGTTTCACGTCCGCTCCGAAAGTCGGATCTTTGGGGTCGATGGAGACGATGGCCTTGAGCGCCACATCCCCTTCCATGAGCGCCGCCTTGCGGATGTCGGCGTTGACTTTCGCGCCCACGACGTTCACCGCTGCGGAGGTTTTCCCGAAATGCAGCGTCCGGCGAAGCAGGTCGTAATCGAGCCCCTCGGCGGATTCGACGCGGATGGCGAGATTGTTCTTCGTGGGGTCTTTGAGGTGGACCTTGCCGTCGACGGTGGCCGAAGGCGGTGCCCGGAATCGGTAGGGCCTCACGGCTTCCGCGATTTTTGGGTCGATCCACATCAGGACGTCGGCGGGAACGAGGGTCGAGCGGATGCCGTTGAGCCTTGCCTCCTGGAGGCCGACATCGTAGGCGAACGAACCGGTGCCGCGCCCGTCTCCCGTCCTGACCAAAAAATCCCGGTAGGTCACGCACCGGTCCCCGATCTCAAAATCCGACTCGGCGCTGTCCATCCAGGACCCGCGCATGGCGGTGCGCCCGAGTTTGAGATGGCCTTTGCCGCGAAGACTGGCGAAGTCGGGCTTTGTTCCGCGGAGCGAGACGGTGACATCCGGCAGGTCGTCGAACTCCATCTTGGAGAGGAACTCGCGCGTTTTCGTGTCGAAGAGCCCCAGGAGCGAGGTCGGGGCGATGGAATTCCGGGCGGTGAGCCGGAAATCCCCGGGTGCCACCCAGAGGTTCCCGGAAAAATTTCCGCGCCCGGCCGAGAACTTCACCTCCCGGGCATACAGGGCACCGTTTTTCCAGGCGAAATGGCATCCGGCGTCGCGGAATTCCGCCCCTTGGAACGAGAGTGCGGGCGCGAGGACCATGCCGGTGACTCGAATTTCCGGACGTCCGCCCGCGTTTTCGCCCAAGACCCGCGCCTCGATTTGGGGCGGTTTGGAAAAAGCCAGTGCGCGCAAAGCTTCGTTTTTCCCGGGCAGGAGCCGCAGGAATGGGGAGGGATCAAGGGTCGAGAGCACCGCTCCGTCCAGCGTGCCGTCCCGCTTGGACCAGTCGAGCGAAGCCTCCAGTGTGCCCCTGCCATCCCGCAGATAAAATCGCGGGATCCTCAGGTTTCCATCCGCGTATTGGCCGTGGATTTCGGCGGCCTGGAGCTGCCAGCCTTTTCCGATGATCTTCCCGGAATGGAGCATGATGTTGTCGGCCCGGAAGGAGTCCGCCTTGGCGAAATCCGCTTCCAGCTCGGCGCGGAGGGTGGGCGGGCCGTCGGGGAATTTCAGGGCCGACAGCTCGGCGAGGGCCCTCTCGATGGCTTCCGGCGTTGCTCCGCCGGGGGAGTTTGCGGGCTGCGGGGATTTGAAGCCGAACGACGACGGGTTCAGGAAATGCCCGGAGAGCTCCACCCGGATTCCCTCGACAATCCCCTCGCAGCGGCTCAGGCGAAGCTGGTCTCCAAGGAGGACGACCTCGGCGTAGACGCCCTGCATGTCGATCCTCGGGGCCGATTCCGAACTCTCCACCGGAATCGAAACCCCGGCATTCTGCAGGGAAAGCTTGTCGACCACGACGCGTCCGCGTGCGAGCTCGCTCAGGTTGAGCGAGAGTGCGATGCCGCTGATCCGGGCGATCAGGCGTCCGCCCCGGTCGCGGTCCTGGATGGCGATGTCCCGTGCGAGCAGCCCGGAAAAAGGGTCCAGCGCCAGCCTCCCGATCGTGACTTCGATGGCGTTGGTGCCGAGGGAGCGGGCCAGGGCTTCTTTCGCGCCGAATCCCAGCCCCTCCTTGCGCAGGTAGAGCGCCGCCCCCGGAATGCCGACGAAGACCAGCACCAGGACGAGCCGCACGGCGCTTTTCCACAAAAAATGGATGACGGGATGGACTTTCATCGCCCGGCCATCAACGGGCAGGAAGCAAGCCTGCCAAATCCAGGATGCCCGGCTTCATTTCCTCAGCACGACGACATCCCCGGCCTGCGCCACGGCGAAGAGATCGCGTTCGGATGTCCGGGCGGACAACCGCGGGTTCAGCTCGAAGATTTTCAGTTTTGTTTTGCCCGTGAAGAACTGGTATTGGGCGACTTCGCCGAGGTAGGTCGACTCGCCGATGCGGCCGCGCGCGCTATTCATCGCCCCGGCCTCGTCGCGGAGGACCCAGCTTTCCGGGCGGATCGATACCGTCACATCCTCGCCGGCTTCCGGCAGCCAGTTCGGGTCCCCCACGACGCCCTCGAAAAGCCCGGAGTCGGTGGTTTCCACAACTGCGTGACCCGGTCTCGTCGAATGGATTTTCCCGGGGAGAAAATTGGTTTCGCCGATGAAATCCGCCACGGTTTTCGAGCGGGGCTTCCGGTAAACATCCTCTGGTGTCCCGACCTGCGCGATGCGCCCCCCTTCGAGGACCGCCATCCTGTCCGAGATTGAGAGTGCCTCCTTCTGGTCGTGTGTCACGTAGATCGCGGTCAGCCCGAATTCCTTGCAAACCCGCCGGATTTCCGCGCGCATCTCGAGGCGGAGCTTGGCGTCGAGGTTCGAAAGCGGTTCGTCGAGGAGCAGGCAACGGGGGCGGATCACCAGCGCCCTCGCCAGCGCGACCCGCTGCTGCTGGCCGCCGGAGAGCTGGGCGATCCTGCGGCCCGCGTAGGACGACATCCGGACGGACCCCAGCGCTGCGGCGACACGCTCCCTGATCTCGGCGGCGGGGATTTTCCGTTCCTCCAGCCCGAACGCCACATTCTTTGCCACGGTCATGTGCGGCCACAGCGCGTAGCTCTGGAACATCATTCCCGTGTTCCGCTTGTGGGGCGGAAGCTTCGTCACATCCTCCCGGTCAAAAAGAATCCGCCCGGACTCCGGGATGCAAAACCCGGCGACGTTCCGCAGCAGGGTCGTCTTCCCGCATCCGCTCGGCCCCAGAAGAAAAAACAGCTCCCCCGGCTCGATCCGGAGACTGATGCCGTCCAGCGCGACGGTGCCCCCGAATTTCTTGACGAGATTCTCGATGGTGATGGCGATCATTTTTTCTCTGCAAGGAATCCTGCGGTCACGGTTTCGTCAGCGCCTCATCTCTCTGGACGAGAGCCTTCCATGTCTCTTTGTAGTCCGGCTCGTAGCGCTGGTCTTGGAAATCGGCCATCTGCTCGCGGTGGAGGACGATTTTTTCGATGTGGGGAACCAGCTCGTTGTAGACTTCCCTGAGAAGCCGGAGCGCCCCCGGTTCCTTGTCCCAGAGGACGGCGTAGGACTCGACGAATTCCGCGGCGTAGTTCGGCTCCGCGCGGTCGTTCGGCAACCAGGCGGTGCGGGGCGGCTCATCGAGTTCCAGCAGCATCGGGGCGAGGTAGATGTTTTTCAGGATCCCCTCGGTGTATTTCGCGCGGGCCTCCGTTTCCTTGCCCTCGAGCGAATACGCGAGAGCCCAGCCGAAAAGGAACGACGGCTCGGAGAAATCGCGCGGGTATTTCCCGGCATACCCGGAAAAAAATGCCGCAGCCCGTTCCGGGGATTCCGCGAGAAGGTGCAACATGGGCACGAGGAACCGCGCGCCCTGGTTGTCCCTGGGGTTCAGGCGGAGGAGGTCGTCGAGGGTTTTCGCCGCAGGGGCGAAATGCCCGAGGTGCCATTGGGTCATGGCGCGCCCGTAGAGCGAACGGAGATACGGCCTCGTCTCGCGGTCGGTCCACCAGGAGGTTTGTTTCGGGTGCCAACGCGTCGACTCCTTGTCGGCGAGTTCCTCGTAGGCCAGCAGGGAGGCTTTGAAATTGCCGGCCTGGAATTCGAGGTCGGCCAGCTCGATCCGTGCCTCCGGGCAATCGGGGTCCTGCGCCGCCGCTTGCCGGAGAAGGGCGGACTTTTTTGACTGGGACCGGACGCGCAGGGCCGTCCGCACGAGGCCGCGGGCCATCTCGCGGGCCTGGGTCGGTCCCTGCGGCTCGCGCCCGACCCTCATCACCAGGGTTTTTGTGAGCGCGCGGAGATCATCCGGAGTCCGCTTGTCGAAATTCTGGAACCGGATATCGAGCTTGCAGTCGGCCGAAAAACTCTGCCACCCCTCGGCGTCCCAATCTTCGCTCGCCGCAACGGACAGCCGGTCGGGCGTCCCGATCTGATCGAATGTTTTGTAGAGGTAGTTTTCCACGCGCGACTGGTCGAGTTCCTCGAGGATTTCCGGCGGGGCGACCGGGGTCCCGGACTGGTCGCAGACGATGACGATCGTCGGCAGAAACCAGTCTTTTCCCGACGGGAGCGGCTCCTCGAGGTCCACCCAGTAGAGGAACCAGTTGTTTTTCGGGGATTTGAGCGGCTGGATCATGCGCTCCACTCGATTTCGAGCCGTTGTTTCCGTCCGAACCGGTCGCTGAAGAACAGCTCCTTGTTCGCGGCCCCGTATTCGTGGACGAGCTTCGTCACCTTGACGTCGAAACAGCAATACTCCGCGATTTCCATCACCCGCCCCTCCCGCCACCAGCGGATGGCATCGAGCCCCTCGGCGATTTTGCCCACCCCGAGAGTGCCTTGGGCGACATCTTCGAGCTTGAGCCTGTGGCCCGCGGATTTTTCGATGTCCACAAGCAGATCCAGCGTGCGGAGCTGCTCGGGCAGCGCGAGCACGGTGTAGCCCATCAGCACCTCGTAATCGAAACGGACGACGTTGTAGCCCACGACCAGGTCCGCCCGCTGAAGCCGCTTGATCAGGTCGTCCACCCGGCTCTCCGGGAAGATTTCGTATTTGTTCTCGGCCGTGCTGAACGTGACGCCGACCGACATCCCCATCTCGTGCTTTTTGTCCCACCCGCCGACATCGTTGGCCGTCCGCTGGGTTTCCAGGTCGAAATAGACAATATCCATGAAAGCCAGAGGATGCCGTGAATCCCCGGATTTCTCAAATGAAACCGGAGGGGCTTTTTTCTTCCCCGTTCTCCAAAGATGGTTGCGGACCTGCGGGAAAGATGCTTATTGGATAACCACAATCTTTCAAATCATGGCCAATCTCACCAAACGCGATCTCGTGATGCGGATCAGCAAAGACACGGGGATCATCCAGCAGCAGGTTTTTGCCGTCCTCCAACAATCCTTGGACCTCATCACCGACGCCCTCGCATCCGGACGCGATGTCGAGCTGCGGAATTTCGGGGTTTTCGAGGTCCGCCTGACAAAATCCCGGGTCGGACGCAACCCCCACAAGCCGGAGAAAGACGTGATCATTCCCGCGCGGGCGACGGTGAAGTTCAAATCGGGGAAAATCATGCGTCAGCGGGTGCTGTTGCGCACGGACGAGCTCCGCGCCTCCACAAAAAAGGCAGTCTAGGTTCTGAAACCGCTCGTATCCTCGCGGGTGGAATCCATCCGTATTCGCGGCGCGCGCCAGAACAACCTGCGCGGCATCGACCTTGATCTGCCCCTGGGGCAGCTCATTGTCGTGACCGGCCCCAGCGGCTGCGGCAAGTCGAGCCTCGCGTTTGACACCGTCTACGCCGAAGGCCAGAGGCGGTATGTTGAGACGTTCAGCCCATACACCCGGCAATTTCTCGACCGGATGGACAAGCCGTTGGTGGATTCGATCGAGGGAATCCCGCCGGCGATCGCCATCGAGCAGGCGAACAATGTGCGCACCACCCGCTCGACGGTGGGGACGATCACCGAGATCAACGACTATCTCAAGCTCCTCTTCCCCCGGATCGCCAAGGGGTTCTGCCCCTCCTGCAAACGGGAGGTCCGGCCCGAATCCGCGAGTTCGATCGTGGATCTGGTGTCGGGCCGTTTCGAGGGATCGACGGTCCTTGTGACATTCGGCGTCCCGGTTCCACCGGGGACCAAGCCGGAGGACTTTTTCGGGTTTTTGCAACAGCAGGGATACCTCCGCGTCTGGCTCGATGGCAAAATGATCCGGACCGACGAGCCCCCCCCGGTCCGGCGGCTGCCGGCGCGCGTCCCCGTTGTCCAGGACCGCATCGAGGTGCGGCGCTCCCAGCGTTCGCGCCTGGCCGAGGCCGTGGAAAACGCGCTCCGCCTCGGCGGCGACAAGATCGCCATCGTGGTTCCGCACACGCTGGAATCGCACCCGTTTTCGTCGGGCTGGCACTGCGCGCATTGCGATGCGGGCATCCGCCCGCCGTCGCCGGGCCTCTTCAGTTTCAACAACCCCCTGGGGGCCTGCCCGGAATGCCGCGGGTTCGGAAGGATTATCGGGATCGACTACCAGCGGGTCATGCCCGACCGCTCGCTCTCGATCTCCCAGGGAGTCGTCAAACCGTTTCAGGGCGGGCAATCCCGCGAGTGCCAGGAGGATCTGGTGCGCCATGCCCTGCGCAACGATGTGGATGTCCGGACCCCGTTCGAGGAGCTCCCCAAGCCGGATCAGGACTGGGTGATCGACGGGGAGAAAAATGGGACGGCGCAGGAGGCCTGGGACAGCGGTCGATGGTATGGCGTCAAGGGCTATTTCGAATGGCTCGAATCGAAAGCCTACAAGATGCACGTCCGCGTGCTGCTCAGCCGCTACAGGAGCTACCAGCCCTGCCCGGCCTGCAACGGCGGGCGGTTCCAGCCGGAGACCCTGAATTTCCGCATCGAACCGCCGGGCCTCACGATCGCCGATGTCGCCGCGAAGCCGGTCTCGGAATTGGCGGAAATCTTTTCGGCGATCACGCTCCCGAAGTCGGACAGCAGCGCGCATCTCGTCCAGGAGCAGGTCGTTTCCCGCCTGCATTATTTGAAGGAAGTCGGGCTCGGGTATCTGACCCTCGACCGCCCGACCCGTTCGCTTTCCGGAGGCGAGCTCCAGCGCGTGAACCTCACCACCTGCCTCGGCGCCTCGCTGGTGAACACGCTCTTTGTCCTCGACGAGCCGAGTGTCGGACTGCACCCGCGGGACATCGGGCGGCTGCTCCACGTGCTTTGCGGGCTTCGCGACAAGGGCAACACCCTGCTCGTGGTGGAGCACGAGGAGGCGGTGATCCGGACCGCCGACCACCTCGTGGACATCGGGCCAGGGCGCGGGGCGGACGGGGGGCGGCTTCTCTACAGCGGCCCGGCGGACAAATTCCAAAATGTCGGTTCCCTGACCTCCGACTACCTCGACGGGCGAAAGTCGATCCCCGTTCCGAAAAAGCGGCGGAAGCCGAAAAAGTTCATCGAGCTCCGAGGGGTCCGCCACCACAACCTCCGCGGGGTGGATGTGAAATTTCCCACCGGGGTCCTGTGCGCGGTGACCGGAGTCTCGGGCTCGGGCAAGACATCGCTCGTGCGCGACGTCCTGCACCGCCAGCTCGCGGGGCATGAGCCGGGAGAGGACGAGGCGGCGGGGTTCGTGAAATCCATCCGCGGAGACGAGGACATCGGGGATGTCGTCATGGTCGACCAATCGCCGCTCGCCCGCAGCCCGCGCTCGACGCCGGCGGTTTACCTCGGGGCCTACGACGGGATCCGCGAGATGTTCGGCACGACGAGGGAGGCACTTGCCGGGGGCTACTCCCCGGGTTCGTTTTCGTTCAATTCCGGCCAGGGCCGTTGCGAGCGCTGCGGCGGGCTGGGGTTCGAGAAGGTGGAGATGCAGTTCCTCAGCGACCTTTACCTCCGTTGCCCGGAGTGCGAAGGTCGGCGCTTCCGTCCGCCGGTCCTCGCCATCAAGGTCCAAGGCAAATCGATCCACGATGTGCTGGAAATGACCGCCGGGGAGGCGATCGGATTTTTCGAGCCCCTGGACGCGCGCGGGTCGATCACCCGCCCGCTGCGCCTTCTCTCGGAGGTCGGGCTCGATTACCTGCGGCTCGGCCAGCCGGTCAACGCGTTGAGCGGGGGCGAGTCCCAGCGGCTGAAGCTCGTGCACCATCTGGCCCAGAAGCGCGAGGACGGGGCGCTCCTGATATTCGACGAGCCGACGACCGGCCTGCATTTCGACGATGTCGCCCTGTTGCTCAAGGTCTTTCACCGGCTGGTCGGGGAAGGCAACAGCGTGATCGTGATCGAGCACAATCTCGAGGTCGTGAAATCCGCCGACTGGGTCGTGGATCTCGGGCCCGAGGGCGGCGACGGGGGCGGAAAAGTGGTCGCCGCCGGGACGCCCGAAAAGATCGCGGCCTCCGCAGGTTCCCATACCGGACGGTTTCTGCAACCGCTTCTCGAGGGCCACGCGGCCCGCGTGGCGGACGCGCCTTCGAAGCCTTTCGTCCCGCGCAAAGACAGCGGCGTCATTTCCGTGCGTGGCGCCCGCGAGCACAACCTGAAAAACCTTTCCGTGGACATCCCCCGCGACGGGATGGTCGTGGTCACCGGTCTGAGCGGTTCGGGGAAATCCACGCTGGCGTTCGACATCCTCTTTGCCGAGGGCCAGCGCCGGTTCCTCGACAGCATGTCCCCGTATGCCCGCCAGTTCGTCGGGCAGATGGAGAAGCCGGATGTCGATTCGATCGAAGGGCTCCCCCCGAGCGTCGCGATCGAGCAGCGCGTCACCCGCGGCGGCGGAAAATCCACCGTCGCCACGGTCACGGAAATCTACCACTTCCTCCGCCTTCTGTTTTCGAAGCTCGGCACCCAGCATTGCCCGGATTGCCGCGTGCCTGTCGAGAGCCGGACCCCGACCGCGATCGCGGAGGAAGTCCGCAAGCTGGCCGCCAAGGGGGCCGTGAACATTTACGCGAACCTCGTCAAAGCGCGCAAAGGATTCCACACGGACGTCGCCCGCGCCGCAGCCAGGCAGGGGATCGCGACTTTGGTCGTGGACGGCAAGCCCGTGCCGGTTGAAGGGTTTCAAAAGCTGGAACGCTTCAGGGAACACACGATCGACGCGCTGGTCGGGGAGCTGGCGAAGCCGGACCCCAAAACCGCCGACGAAGTCGTCCGCCGCGCGCTGGCGCTCGGACGCGGCACCGCGCGCATCGTCGATGCCAGGGGCCGCGCCTCGGTTCTCAGCACCGAAATGAACTGCCCGTCGTGCAGCCGGGCCTTCGAGCCGCTCGACCCCCGCCTGTTTTCCTTCAATTCCCCGCACGGCTGGTGCCTGCACTGCCGGGGGTTCGGGGAGGTCTGGGGCGATCTGGGGGCCGCCGGAAAGGAATTCGATTCGCAGATCGAGGCCGAACTGGACGAGGAACGCCGGCACGAAAACCTGGAAGACGCGGAACCCCGCCCGTGCCCGGTCTGCAAGGGCTCCCGCCTCAACGAGACGGCTTCGAATGTTCTGATCGGCAACCGCTCGATCAACGATTTCACTCGCGCCGCCGCTGCGGATTCCCTCGGGCTCACGGGCGAGCTCCGTTTCACCGGTCCCCGCGCCGGGATCGCGAAGGACGTGGTTTCGGAAATCCGGCAACGCCTGAAATTCCTCGCCAAAGTCGGCCTCGATTACCTCTCGCTCGACCGCAGTGCCAAGACGTTGAGCGGCGGCGAGGCCCAGCGGATCCGGCTGGCCGCCCAGCTTGGCTCGAACCTCCGCGGCGTGCTTTACGTCCTCGACGAGCCGACGATCGGGCTGCATCCGCGCGACAACGCGCGCCTTCTCGACGCCCTCGATGTTCTCGCGAAAAAAGGCAACTCCCTGGTCGTCGTCGAGCACGACGAGGAGACGATGCGCCGCGCGGACCGGATCCTGGACCTCGGCCCCGGTGCCGGGAGGCGAGGGGGGGAGATCGTCGCCTCGGGAACCCTCGAAGAAATCATCAATTCCCCGCAGTCGCTCACGGGCCAATCCCTCCGCGCGCCAACCAAACACCCCTCGCGGGGATCCCGGCGCCCCGCCGCGTCCAAATGGCTCACGGTTCGCGGGATCACGCTGCACAACGTCAAAAATGCCGACGCCAGAATCCCGATCAACCGGCTCACCGCGATCAGCGGCGTCTCGGGTTCCGGCAAGAGCACCGTGCTGCGCGGAGTCCTCGTGCCGGCCGTCCGCGACGCGCTGTCGCGCACGAAATCCCAGACCGTTTTCGACCACTGCAAATCCCTCGAGGGGCTGGAATGGCTGGGAGGGGTGCTTGAAGTCGACCAGTCGCCGATCGGAAAAACCTCGCGCTCCACCCCCGCCACATACGTCAAGGTCCTCGATGACATCCGCGCCCTCTTCGCGACGCTTCCCGCCTCGCGGATGCGCGGCTACACGAACAGCCGGTTTTCCTTCAACAACGAGGGCGGGCGATGCGAGGCCTGTCTCGGCCAGGGGGTAATCAAGCTGGAAATGAATTTTCTCCCGCCGAGCTACATGCCCTGCCAGGACTGCCTCGGACGCCGCTACAATCCGGCGACCCTCGAAGTCGAATACAACGGCAAGTCGATCGGGGATGTCATGGACATGACGGTCGAGCAGGCGGCGGAATTTTTCTCCGCGAACCCGAAGATCAAGCGCCCGCTTTCCCTCCTCGTCGAAACCGGTCTCGGCTACCTCCAGCTCGGCCAGCCGAGCCCGACCCTCAGCGGCGGAGAGGCCCAGCGGATCAAGCTCGTCACCCAGCTCGCCCGCCGACCGACCGCCCGCGCGGAGGAAGTCCGGACGACCCGCCGCGGCAAGTCCACCCTCTACGTCCTCGAGGAACCCACGATCGGGCTCCACGCCCACGATGTCGCCCAGCTCATCGCCGTCCTCCACCGCCTCGTGGACGAGGGGGGGACGGTCGTCGTCATCGAGCACCACCTCGACGTCATCGCCGAAGCCGACCATGTCATCGACATCGGCCCCGAGGCCGGGGCCGGAGGCGGAAAAATCGTCGCCGAAGGCACACCCGAGCACGTCGCCAAATCCAAATCCAGCCGCACCGCCCCGTTCCTCAAAGGGCTGCTGATGGGGTGAGTCACGCGCGCGCAGGAGGGGGTTTCGGGCCCTCTTCTGGCTCTGTGCTCCAGTTGGCGAAGATCTCCTCATCTTCGAAGAGCTCCTGCGGGTCGATGGCGTGGCGGGGCTTTGCCAGGAGTCCCCTGTCGGCATACTCCGGCTGGCAATCGAGGCAGTAGGCGGCCAGTTCGCCCGCGACCCACCGGCTGTCGCGGTTCAGCAGGTGCCCGACAAAATGGTCCGGGCCCTCGCGGAAATGCGACATCACCCAGCGGCGGAGGAAACTGCCCTCGAGCATCCGGGCGGCCGTGAGGAGCGTGTCGTATTTTGTGTCGGCCTGCGAAAGGGCTGTCTCGGCGATCCGCTGGCCGAGGCCCGGCGTGCATTTGCGGGGCTTGCGGAAAAAGATCTGCGTGTTGGGATCGGCGAAATAACGGTCGAGCGGCGACTTGACGACGCCCTTCCCCCCCGGCGCTTCCACGCATTCGTTCTCCCCGGTGACCACCAGCACGTGCGAGACGTGAATGTCGCAGAGCCGGGACCAGCGGGTGAAGTGCGCGACGCCGGTCGAAAGCTGCGTGGAGCCGGTGTGGGTGAACCCGATGAAGCCGGGTTTGTAATTCTCGCCAAACGCGGGCTCCAGCGACTGGACGCAAATCCGGGGGCGCGCGAGACGGCTGGTATCCAGACGTTTCATGGGGGCAGCCTAAACGGAAAAAGGGGGCCTTGGACAGAAATTACCGCCCGAGCGGAAAGAACGGCAAGGAAGAGCCTTACCATTTCCGGACGCGCGAGAGCCACAACACGCCGATCGCGGAACCCACGGCCAGGATGTTGATCGTGTAGAACGGCCACAGTTCGGCCTCCATCGGGATCGGGAGTTTCACGTTCATCGAGAAGATGCCCACGACGAGGTTGGCGAGCATGATGGCGATCGTCCAGATCGTGAAGTGCTTGATGAGGATGTTCAGGTTGTGGCTGACGATCGCGGCGCGGGCATCCATGAGGCCGGCGACCACCTCCGAGTAAATTTCCGACCGGCGCAGACACTGCTGGTTCTCGATCATGATGTCGTCGAGGATGCTCGTCTGGTCGTGATCGAGGCCGAGCTTTTCCGCCGCGAGTTTCATTTTGTCGAAAAGCGCGGCGTTCGAGCTGATCGAGTTCAGGATGTAGACCAGGCTCTTTTCGAGCGCGAACATGTTGAGGAGGTATTTCGTCTCCATCGAGGTCATGATCCGGCGCTCGAGGGAGTCGGAGAGCATGTTGATCGCCTTGAGATGGCCTTCGAAATGAGAGACGCTCTGATAAAGCAGGCGCAGGATGACGTCCTGGATCGAGTGGATTTGGAACGGCACGCGGCCCTCGAAAAGCGGTGCGTCGTCCGGCATCACGACGACCAGGTAATCCTCGTAGACGAAAATGCCTGTGGAGGTGAGCTTGAGCAGGAAATTGTCGTCCGCGCAGAAGCTCTTCGGGCGTTTGAAAATCAGCGCCGCATGGTCGTGCTCGAACTCCAGGCGGGACAGTTCATCCGGGTCGAGCGAGGACTGGAGCGTGTGGTAGTCGATGTTGTGGAGCTCGAGAAGATCGGCTTCGTCCTCGATGGTCGGAGAGTTGTAGACGATCACCTGCCCCTCGCCCTGGGCGCACGGCACCAGGCGGCCCGTCTGGTCGTCAATGCGGTAAAACGTCCGCTGGCCGCCGGAGTGCGGCGGCCCGGATGTTGCCGGTGTCGTGTCATCTGCCAGCGTGGACATGGGTGGAAGAATCTGCACCGGATCAGGCATCAAGTCGAATGTTCTCGGACGGAAAATTCATTTTGCGAGCCGGTCGAGCCCCCTTCGCACGGAACCGAACAGAAATGAGGTTGCCCTGCGCGAGATCCTGGGAGAGGATGCGGGGACATTCCACTACCTATGCAAATTGCCATGATCGGTCTCGGAAGGATGGGTGCCAATATGGTGCGCCGTCTCCTGCGCGGTTCCCACCAGTGCGTGGTTTACGACACGAACCCTCAAGCCGTCCAGGAACTCGTGGCCGCAGGGGCCATCGGAGCAGGCTCGCTCGAAGATCTCGTTTCCAAACTCGAAAAGCCGCGCGCGGCCTGGATCATGATCCCGGCGGCGATCACGGACAAAATCGTCGGCGAGCTGGCCGGGCTCCTGGACGCCGGTGACACGATCGTCGACGGGGGGAATTCCTATTTCCGCGACGACCGTCGCCGGAGCGAGGCCCTGCGGGCGAAGGGGATCCATTATCTCGATTGCGGGACCAGCGGCGGGGTTTGGGGGCTGGAACGCGGATACTGCATGATGATCGGCGGAGACAAGGTGGCTGTCGACCGGCTCGACCCGGTTTTCAAAACCCTGGCACCCGGAAAAGGCACCGTCGAAGCCACCCCGGGCCGGGACAAACTGGGAGGCACGGCGGAAGATGGCTACCTTCACTGCGGGCCCTCCGGTGCCGGACATTTCGTGAAGATGGTCCACAACGGGATCGAATACGGGATCATGGCGGCCTTCGGGGAGGGCTTCGACATCCTCGCCAACGCCAACACAAGCACCAAACAGACCAAGCAGGATGCAGAGACGGCTCCCGCCATGCACCACGATCTGGATTACGACCTGAACCTCGCGGACATCTCCGAAGTCTGGCGCAGGGGCAGCGTGATCAGCTCGTGGCTCCTCGACCTTTCCGCCGCAGCCTTTGCCGGGGACCCGAATCTGGAGAAGTATTCCGGGCGGGTTTCCGACTCCGGAGAGGGCCGCTGGACGATCATGGCCGCCATCGAGGAAGCGGTGGATTGCGAGGTCCTCACCGCCGCCCTCTACGCGAGGTTCCGCTCCCGCAAGGAACACACCATGGCGGAAAAAGTCTGCTCGGCGATGCGGTTCCAGTTCGGCGGCCACCTCGAACGTCCGGACGGAGGATAGCTTTCCGGGCTTCCGGTCCGCGTCGTCACATCGGCTATTTGGAGCCAGTTACGCGGCTTGTCAATGGACTCACGAAGCCTTCCGGGTGGACCTGATGATCTCCACGGCGACCGCGCACCGCGCCGTGATGGCGCTCCAGTCGGCTGCGTTGACGAGATCCCGCGGGGCCAGCCAGGAACCGCCGATGGCGGCGACGTTCGGATCTTCCAGGTAGGCGGGCATGTTTTTCTCGTTCACCCCTCCGAGCGGGATGTATTTGAGGCCGAGGTGGGCGTAGGGGGCCGCGATATTTTTCAAAAAGGAAAGCCCGCCGGAGGGTTCGCTCGGGAAAAACTTGAGCAACCGGCAACCGGACTCCAGGGCCGATTCGATGTCGGTGGGAGTGGCGATGCCGGGCGCGAACGGAAGACCGGACTCGCGGGCGGCGGCGAGAACCTTCGCGTTTGTCCCCGGTGCCACCCCGAATGCGGCACCCGCTTCCTTCGCGGCCCGGACCTGCGCGGGGGTCAGGATCGTTCCCACACCGGCAATCATCTCCGGCACCGAGGACCGGATGTTTTTCAGGGCGTCCAGCGCGGCGGGCGTGCGGAGCGTCAGTTCCATGACTCCCACCCCGCCGTCCAGAAGCGCCCTGGCGAGAGGGATGGCATCATCTGCGCGGTCCACCACGAGGACCGCAATGACGCCAAAGGATTCGATGCGCGTGGCCAACTCGGGATCAAAGGCTTGGGACATAGGGAAGGGGCATCATGGGAACGGAAACCGCCTCGCGCAATCTCATTTTCCAATAGAGTCCGGAGAAAAAACCGGTATGTTGCCGTCTGAATGAAGCCCGTTTCCCTGCACCTCCTGCTCGCCATCCCGCTGGCGTTGGCCGCGCAGGAGGTCGCCATCGACAACACGGGCTCGGTGGAAAACCCCAAGCCAACCTGGGAAACCCAAAAACAGGCGCGCACGTATACCCTGGCCATTCCCGCGCCGCGGGGGCAGATCACCGACAGGAACGGACGGCCTCTCGCGCAGAGCCGGTTGAGCTACAATCTGGCCATCAATTTCCCGACCCCGCTGGACTGGTCCGACTCGAAAGTCCTCTCTTTCGCGCGCCAGCAGATCACGCTCGCCAAAGGGTTGTTGAAGCGAGACATCCAGGTGCCCGACCAGGCGATCCTCAACCATTACAAGAATCGCGGGGTGCTGCCGCTCGACATCGTGGAGGATCTTCTTCCCACCGAGTTGTCCGTCATCCAAGGCGGGCTCCCGCAGGAGCTGATCCTCCGCCAGACCTACGTCCGGTTTTATCCGAACGGAACGCTCGCCTCCCACATCATCGGATACACCGGGCGGGAGGCCCCGCTCTCGACAAGGCCGATCGAAAACAACGACCTGATTTTTCCGGAGAGCGAAGGCCGCGAGGGGCTCGAACAAATCTTCAACAACGAGCTCACGGGACAGCCGGGGGTCCTCCACATCACCTACGACAGGAACGGACGGAAAACCTCCGAGCGCATCGCCAGGCAGCCGGTCCCCGGATACAACATCATCACCACGCTGGATGACAACCTGCAGCAGCTCTGCGAAAAGGTTCTGGCGGAAAACTGCAAGCGCGGGGCGCTGGTGCTGCTCGACCCGGTCACCGGGGAGATTCTCGCGATGGCCTCCCACCCCGGCTTCAACCCGAATGATTTCGTGCCCGTCGTCCGGCCCGCCATATTTGAGGCCTACTCGAAAGACCCGTCCGACCCTCTCGTGCCGCGCGCGTTCCGTTCAGCCTACCCGGCGGGTTCGACCTTCAAGACCTTCGTCGGGTTCGCCGCCCTGGAAAGCGGCAAAGTCAAGCCCGGCGACCAGTTCAACTGCCCCGCCGCTTTCACCGTGGGCGACCACACGTTCAAGAACTGGAAAAAATCCGGGGCGGGCTCGCTGAACTTCAAGGAGGCGCTCACCCAATCCTGCAACACCTGGTTCTACCAGGTCGGACTGAAGATCGGCGCGCCCACGATCATCGACTACGCGCACCGGCTCGGGCTCGGGCGACGGACCGGGATCCCCATGAAATCGGAATCGGAGGGCAATATCCCGACCGACGAATACATGATGCGCGTCCACAAACGGAAAATCAAAAATGGGGATGTCGCCAACATGGCGATCGGGCAGGGGGACATCCTGATCAGCCCGCTGCAGATGGCCCAGGCGCTGGGGGCCATCTCGCAGGGCGGACGCCTCCACCAGACCCGCCTCGTCAAGCAGGTCCAGACCATTGACAACAAGGTCATCGCCGCCTACCCGGACCGGACCCGTGAGGAAATTCCCGTCACGCCGGAAATCGACGCGCTGATGCGAAAAGCCCTGGTGGCCGTCACCAGCGATGGCCAAGGGACCGCGCACAGCGCCCAGGTGAAGGGGATCAAGGTCGCGGGAAAAACAGGGACCGCCCAGTGGGGGCAGCGCACGGCGGCGTGGTTCACGGGATTTCTCCCCGCGGACGACCCGCAATACGCATTTGCCGCCCTGTATGAGGGCGAGCCGAACGACGACACCGTCCACGGCGGATCGCATGCGGCACCGATTGTCGGAAAACTTTTCAAACAGGTTTTCAACCCCTCGAAAACGGGCGGCGGGGAGCCGAAGGACGACGACGCGGAGAAACCCCAGCCAGCCGACGAATCGAACTGAACACCCCCGCGTTTTTATGCAAAAAAATCCGCTCCCCGCTTGACAGCATCAACACTTTATGGGCAGCCTCCACATTACAAGTTTGTCACCAAACTTCAAAATCAACACCACAACCTCATGAACAAAGTAGAACTCGTCACATCCGTCCAAAAAACCCTTGGGTCCAGCAAAGCCGACGCCGAGCGCGCCGTGAATGCCGTTATCGACGGCGTCAAACTGGGGATCAAGAAAACCAAAACTGTCCAGCTCATCGGCTTTGGCACCTTCAAGGTTGGCACCCGCAAGGCCCGCATCGGAGTGAACCCGAAGACCGGAGCGAAGATCAAAATCAAAGCCTCCAAGGTCGTGAAGTTTTCGGCCGGAAAGGCATTCAAAGGCTCGCTGTAAGCCAGCCGCCGCGAGGATTTCCCTCCCGCGACCGAGAAAACCCGTTCCGTCGAAAGGCGGGCGGGTTTTCTCATTTTTCCGCAGGGTGCCCGCGCTGTCGGCAGCCTGCTCGCCCCGGGTCGGGTTGCCTCAGGGGTTTCGTCCGGCCCGTTCCGCGAGGATGCCGGCTGCGACCAGCTCCGCCAGGTGCTGGCGGACTGTGGGAGACTGCACGCTGCGGTTTTCGCGGGGGCTCGAGATAAAGCCGAGCTCGCAAAGGACCGCCGGCCTCCGGTTGTTCCGCAGCACGTAGAGCCCCCGCTTTTTTATTCCCCGGTTGTTCGTGGGATAGGCCCCGAGGGCCTGCTTGAGAATGTTTGCGGCGAGCCGCATGGAGCGGAGGTCGTTGTAGTAGATTTCGATCCCGTGCGGGCCGGAGCGTTTGACCCAGTTGAAATGGACGCTGACAAAAACCGAGCGGGCCGCCCTGTTCGAGACGGCCACCCGGTTGCAAAGCGGGACCCCGTAGTCCCCTTTCCGCGTTTCGATCACCCGGAGCCCGTCGGCGCGCAGGGCGGCCGCCAGCCTGCGGGCGGTGTCCAGGGCCAGAACTTTCTCCGTCGCCCCGCGGCGCGGCCTGGCACCCTGGTCCTTCCCCCCATGACCCGCGTCGACAACCACGGTGTCAAACACGCCGGCCCCCGGACCATACCTCCCCCCCGTGGAGGCGCAGGAGGCGAGAAACACGGCCGCCAGCCCGGAAACGAGGGCTGCGGCGAACCCGCGATTTGCGGCGCGCTTCTCTTTTTGCTGATCCTGCGATTCGTTCATGCCAATCCGTCCCTTGTCCATCGGCGCGAAATTTCTACCCGGAACATAAGAGGACGACAGGATGGTGCAAACATTTTAGTCTCGATTTTCCGCGCGGGCGGCGCATGGATACACCCTCGTATGTTGAGCAAACGCATCATCCCCTGCCTCGATGTCACGGATGGACGGGTTGTCAAGGGGACGAAGTTCCTGGAACTCCGTGATGCCGGAGACCCGGTGGAGTGCGCGAAAGCCTATGACCGCCAAGGCGCGGATGAGCTCGTGTTTCTGGATATCACCGCATCGAGTGACGGGCGCGCCACCATGCTGTCGGTGGTGGAGCGCACCGCCGAACAGTGCTTCATGCCGTTGACCGTCGGCGGCGGGATCCGGGCGGTGGAAGACTTCCGGACCATGTTGAGAGCAGGCGCGGACAAGGTCAGCGTTAACACATCGGCCATTCAACGGCCGGAGCTGATCCGCGAGGCCTCGCGGGCGGTCGGCTCGCAATGCGTCGTGGTCGCGATCGACGCCAAGCGCGATGGGCCGGAAAGCTGGCAGGTGTATACCCACGGCGGAAGAAATCCCGCCGGACGCGACGCCGTTCAATGGGCCAGGAATGCCGAAGCCCTCGGTGCCGGCGAGATCCTGCTCACCAGCATGGACGCGGATGGAACCTGCGGCGGTTACGATCTGGAACTCACGCGCGCCGTGAGCATGGCGGTGGGCATCCCCGTGATCGCCAGCGGCGGAGCGGGGACCCTGGACCACCTCGCGGATGTGCTCGAGATGGGAGCCGCAGACGCCGTCCTTGCGGCCAGCATATTTCACTTTGGAACGCATACCGTGGACGAGGCCAAAGCCCATCTGGCCTCGCGCGGGCTCCAGGTCAGGAGACGTTTTGAACCCTGATGCCGGTCATGGGGGGATGCGGGGCCGCACGCGAACCGCAGGCACCCTCCCCGAAGACCGCCAGTCATGGATCCTCGCCCTCACGGCAAATGTTCCGGGGACCTAAAAAACCCCTTTCCATCCACTGGAACCCGCTTAGATTCGTCCCCCGATGTTCAGCAGGCTTTCAGACAAACTCCAGGACGTTTTCAAAGATCTCCGCGGCCACGGAAAAATCAGCGAGACCAATGTGACCGACTCCCTGCGCGAAGTGCGCATGGCCCTGCTGGATGCGGATGTTCATTTTCAGGTCGCGAAGGATTTTATCGCGCGCGTCCGGGAGAAGGCCCTCGGAGAGGAAGTTCTCCGCAGCGTCACCCCCGGCCAGCAGATCGTCAAAATTTTCCACGAGGAACTCTGCTCCCTTCTCGGCGGCGATGCGTCTCCCCTCAATCTGGACAAGCCTGCCAGAATCCTGATGGTCGGCCTCAACGGGGCGGGCAAAACCACCTCGTCCGCAAAACTCGCCCGCTGGCTCAAATCCCAAGGCCGCTCCCCGCTCCTCATCGCCGCCGACCTTTACCGCCCGGCCGCCATCGAACAGCTCGCCGTCCTCGGCGATCAGGTCTCCGTGCCCGTCTTCCGTCCCGAAGCAGGGGAAACCGATGTCCTTCGTTCCTCGAAGCAGGCCCTGGAATGGTGCACGGCGACCGGGGGAAACGTCCAGATCTTCGATACCGCAGGACGCCAGGAAATCGACGAGACCCTTGTCCGGGAACTCCAGCGGCTCCGCGATTTTCTCCAGCCGCAGGAAATCCTGCTCGTTTGCGATGCCGCCACCGGACAGCAGGCGGTCAGCGTCGCCGAGCATTTCCACTCGGCTCTCGGTCTCACCGGCATCGTCCTCACCAAGCTCGACGGCGACGCGCGCGGCGGTGCCGCCCTCTCGTTGCGCGCCGTCACCGGACGCCCGATCAAATTCGCGGGCGTCGGAGAAAAAACCGACCAGTTCGAGCCCTTCCATCCCGACCGTCTGGCCGGACGCATCCTCGGCATGGGCGATGTCGTCGGCCTCGTCGAGAAAGCCGCCGAAGCCATCACCGAGGCGGACGCCCGCCGGATGGAACAGAAACTCCGCACCGCCAGCTTCGACCTCGAGGACTTCCTCCAGCAGTTCAAAATGCTCAAACGCATGGGGCCCCTCGAAAATATCCTTGGCATGATCCCGGGAATGGATAAATTGAAAGATTCCTCGATTGACGAGAAGCAACTGAAGCGGGTGGAGGCGATTGTCCTCTCCATGACGCCGCAGGAGCGGGCGCGACCGGACATCCTGAACGCGCGTCGCCGCCAGCGGGTCGCCCGGGGCAGCGGCACGACCGTCACCGAGGTGAACAATCTTCTCCTGCGCTTCTCCCAGATGCGCAAGATGATGAAAAATGCGGGGCAGATGAAAAAAATGATGTCCCGTGCCGGAAAAAATTTCGGCCTCCAGGTCCCCGGGGGATTCTGAGGCGGAAGTTGATCCCGGAGAGGGTGCTCCCTTCAACTGAAAATCGAACACTGAAAACCGAAAACTTTACTCCATGGCCGTAGCAATCCGACTCCGCCGCGAAGGCGCCAAGAACAGTCCCTATTACAAAATCGTCGTCGCCGACCAGCGCCGGGCGCGCGACGGAAAATTCATCGAAATCATCGGCACCTACGATCCGAAGAAGGAGGGCGAAAACTTCTCCATCCAGCTCGACCGTGCCGACTACTGGGTCGGTGTCGGTGCCCGTCCGTCCCAGACCGTCGGCAGCATCATGACCAAAGCCCGCAAAAAAATCGCGGCCTGATTCCGTCATGGAAGAGTTCCTGCGCTACGTGATCTGCAACCTCGTGGAATTTCCCGACGAGGTGGTTTTCACAAAGACCGAGACGCCGGACCGCACGATCTTCCATGTGGCGATGAGAAAAACCGACCTTCCGAAAATCATCGGCAAAGCCGGAAATACGATCCAATCCCTCCGCACCCTCCTGAACGCCGCCGCGCAAAAACGGGGAACAAAGGCCACCCTCGAGATCGTCGAATGACAAAAATCCTCCCGCCCCTGCTGGCCGCCATCCTCGCCGGAACCGGATGCGAGCGGCACGCGGCGTCGCAGACCGTTCCCGGCTTCGACGAAAAGCACGCGCAAAACCAGGCGGCCCAAGACAAGGAAGCCCGGACCCCGCTTGCGATCAATCCGGACGCCCCGAAATTTTTCCCTCCGAAAAAAGAGCGGTAGCGAAAGTCCCGCGCGAGCCTTTGTCTCGTTTTCCGTAACTCATCGCCGGATTCGTTGACGGCAAACACGTCCAGCTCATGCGCCGCTTTGGAAATGAGCCGCTGCCGGTCGCGCTCCTCGCCCGATGAGAAACCCCACGTCCGGTCCGATGCGGGGGAGATGGAATGAATCTATGGTACCCTGTCTGAATCGGTTCGCCTGATTGCAGTTTTCCTCCAGAGGGTATATTTCCTTCCCCATGAATATCTCCCATGATCTCTTCGAGGCCGCCCGCCGCAGGATTCCCGGGGGGGTCAACTCGCCGGTCCGCGCGTTCCGCGGGGTGGGGGGGGAACCATTTTTCGTCAAATCGGCCAACGGCTGCCGCCTGATCACGGCAGACAACCGCGAGCTGATCGACTACGTGGGGACCTGGGGGCCTGCCATCCTCGGCCATGCCCCAAGCGCCGTGACCAATGCGGTTCGCGAGATGGCCCAGCACGGGCTGAGTTTCGGAACCCCGAACCCGCTCGAAGTCGAGATGGCCGAGACGATCTGCCGGTTCGTTCCCTCGGTGGAAAAAGTGCGCATGGTGAACAGCGGGACCGAGGCCACCATGAGCTGCGTCCGGCTCGCACGCGGGTTCACCGGGCGCGACAAAATCGTCAAATTCGACGGCTGTTACCACGGGCATGTCGATTCGCTTCTGGTCAAAGCCGGAAGCGGCGCCCTCACCCACGGCACGCCGGACAGCGCCGGCATCCCCAAAGCCCTCGCGCGGTTGACCGTTTCCGTCCCGTTCAACAATATCCAGGCGGCGCGCGCCGCATTTGCCGCGAATCCGGGGGAGATCGCGGCGGTGATCCTCGAACCGGTTCCTGCGAATGCCGGGCTCTATCTCCCGGAGCCGGGATTCCTGGAAAATCTGCGAGCCCTGTGCTCGGAAGCCGGAGCCCTCCTCATTTTTGACGAGGTCATGACCGGGTTCCGCCTCGCACGCGGCGGGGCGCAGGAACTCTTCGGCATCCGCCCCGACCTCACCGCGATGGGCAAGGTGATCGGGGGCGGACTTCCGGTCGGGGCCTTCGGAGGACGCGCTGAAATCATGGACCAGCTCTCGCCCGACGGTCCGGTCTACCAGGCGGGCACCCTCTCCGGAAACCCGATCGCCATGGCCGCCGGGCTCGCCCAGCTCCGCGAATTGGAGCGCCGCCAGGGGTGGTCCCAGTTGGAGGAGATCGGCCTGGCCTTCGAATCCCGTGCCAGGCACGCCATCCGCGGGCTTCCGCTCACCTTCCATCGCATCGGCTCAATGTTCTGCCTCTTCTTCCGCGAAGGCCCGATCTCCCGTCTCTCGGATGCCATGCAGAGCGACCGCGGGCGGTTCGCAAAATTTTTCCACCATTGCCTGGATGCGGGAGTCTACTTCGCGCCCTCCCAGTTCGAAACCGGCTTCCTCTCCCTCGCCCATGCCGGTGCCGACATCGACGAAACCGCCCGCGTCATGTCCGACGCCCTGAAAAGCACCTTCTGACCCCCGCTTATCGGAGGGGCTTTCATGGTCCCACATTCTGGGGGCTTGTTTCCGGGAATCCGTGGTTGCTTTCCGGAATCTTTGCGTTACCTTCCTTTCCGTTGGGGGCGTACTGGTTTCGACTTGAGGTGTGAAGCCCGGTCCGCATGCCGAGGATGATTCGTTGGCCTCGTAAAAAATCGGATCAAACAAAATAAACGCAGATTACGAAGATCTCGCTCTCGCGGCCTAAGTCGCCGTGACGTGTCCCGGCAGACGCCTGCTAAGCCGGGACACGACGACAGTAGGCTAATTTTCAGCCGGGGTGGCCGCGGCGGGAAGTGAATCGATTTCGTGGCCGCTATGGGGTCGGTGGCGTGACGGCTCGCAGCTTGGCCCCAAGATGAAAGACCGTATAAGCATGTAGAAGGTTGTGCAGATCGCTTTAAGGACAGGGGTTCGACTCCCCTCGCCTCCACTCTTTTATTGTCAAGCGGTTACGGCAATGACGCTGGCAAGTTGGAGTGGATCCGGAGAAATCCGGGGATGTTTGTCCATGTCCGCTGCCCTGTCGCAATCCTCGCAGTTCCCATCTTCCATGCAACCCAACAAACGATGACGGTCCTTGAAGTTCTGGCTGCAGCGACGGACTACCTCGGCAAGCGGGGCGTCGAAAGCTCGCGCCTGAATGCGGAGCACCTCCTCGCGCATGTTCTCGGAAAGAAAAACCGGATCGATCTCTATCTCGAGTTCGAACGCCCGCTGGAAGAAAAGGAACGCGCCCCGCTCCGCGATCTCGTCCGCCAGCGCGCGGAGGGGCGGCCGCTGCAACATCTGCTGGGGACGGTCGAATTCCTCGGACACACCTTCGGCACCGACCTGCGGGCATTGATCCCGCGCCCGGAAACCGAGCAACTTGTGGAACTCGTGCTCGCCGCCGGCGAGTTCGAGCGGGCTCTCGACGTGGGCACCGGAAGCGGGGTGATCGCCCTCAGCCTGGCGCTGAAGCGGCCGCAGGCCGACGTGACAGGATGCGATGCCTCCCCCGAGGCGCTGGCCTTGGCGGCGGAAAATGCGGCGCGGCACAACCTCGGCGGGCGGGTCCATTTTGTGCAGTCCGACCTTCTCTCGAATATTTCCGGGCCGATGCAGGTCGTCGTGGCGAACCTTCCCTACATCCCCCGCGCGGAAATCGGGCAATTGTCACGCGAAGTCCGCCACGATCCCGTGCTCGCGCTGGACGGCGGGGAGGACGGCCTGGATCTGATCCGCCGCCTCGTGGCCGGGGCTCCCGGCATCCTGTCGCCCGGCGGGTTGCTGGCACTCGAGATCGGGCACGACCAGTCGCAACGTGTGCGCGGGTTGCTGGAGGCCCATAATTTTCGGGACATCTCCCCGCGGCGGGATTATCAGAATACCGAAAGGTTCATCATCGCCAGACATGGATAAAATTCTCGTGCACGGGGGGCGCCGCCTGAGCGGGTCGGTCCGGATCAGCGGATCAAAAAATTCCGCGCTTCCGATCCTCGCTGCGACGCTGCTGACGAAGGAGCCGTGCGTAATTTCGCGCGTCCCCGATCTGAGCGACATCCATTACATGCTCACGATCCTCAGCGAGCTGGGATGCGAGGTCGAACGGGCGAGCGGCGTCGTCACGATCAAGGCCGAAAAGGTCACCACGGAGGCCCCCTATGACATCGTCCGGAAAATGCGCGCCTCGGTTTGCGTTCTCGGCCCGCTGCTCGGGCGCGAAAAAGAGGCCACGGTCTCCCTGCCGGGCGGCTGCATCATCGGCGACAGGCCGATCGACCTTCACCTCAAGGGATTCGAAGCCCTCGGGGCCGCAGTCCGCGTGCAGGGGGGCAACGTGAAAGTCCTCGCCCCGGACCTCAAAGGGACCACGATCCCGATGCGCGGGAAATTCGGCTCGACCGTCCTGGGCACGGACAATGTGATGATGGCGGCGGTCCTCGCCGAAGGGACCACCGTGATCGATGGCGCGGCCGGAGAACCGGAAGTCGTGGACCTGGCGAATTTCCTCATCGCCATGGGCGCGAAAATCGAAGGTGCCGGGACCCGCCGGATCATCATCGAGGGGGTCAGGGAACTCCACGGCGCCGAACACGAGGTGATCCCGGACCGCATCGAGGCGGGGACATTCCTGGTGGCGGCGGCCATTTGCGGGGATGGGGTCACGCTCACGAGAGTCGAGCCCGACCATCTGACCGCCGTCACCGAGCCCCTCTCCCAGGCGGGTTTCCACATCGAGGCCGGAAAAAACCGGGTCTCCATCACCCCGAACGGCTCCCGCCGCGCCCTCAAGCTCGACGCCCTTCCCTACCCGCTGTTCCCCACCGACATGCAGGCCCAGATGTGCGCCCTGCTCGCCACGACGGACGGCATCAGCGTCGTCACCGACAACGTCTTCCCCCAGCGGTTCATGCACGTGGCCGAACTCAAGCGCATGGGTGCCAACATCGAGCTTCAGGGCCCGACGGCCATCATCCACGGCGTGGAAAAATTGAGCGGTGCCCCCGTGATGGCGAGCGACCTCCGGGCTTCGGCGGCCCTGCTTCTGGCGGGCCTGCAGGCCGAGGGCGTCACCGAGGTGAACCGCGTTTATCACATCGACCGGGGCTACGAGTCCATCGACGAAAAACTCAACTCGCTGGGAGCGGAAATCGAGCGCATCAAGGAATGAATTTGCCTCCCGGCATCCCGGAGCGCACATTCCTCCCGTGGCACGACCGGAAGGAGGGCCTGGCACCATGAGAAACGGCGGAGTTTCCACTCCGGACCGTCGCCCCCCGGCCCCGGTGACCTGGGGGATGATCTTCTTCATCACCCTGGCGATCGTCTTTTTCGGCGAGATCCTCGTCATGGGGCTGATCATCCCCTCCTTTTGGCCCGAACCCACGAGCCTCTGGCAGGAGGTGGCACTCGACGCTTTTCTGCTCAGCATCATCACCGCCCTCGCCCTGCTCCCATTCTTCTCCCGCTTCGAACGGAAAAGCTCCGCCGCGGAGAAACAGCTCCAGATGGAAAAAAAGTTCTCGGACGAAATCGTGCGCACGCTGTCCGCGCACAAGCTCGCGCTCGACGAGCTGGCCCTCGTCTCGGAGTCCGGCCCGGACGGGGTTCTCAACTACGTGAACGACAAGTTCTGCGAGACCAGCAAATACTCCGCCGAAGATCTGGTCGGGAAACCCCACCGGCTCGTCAACTCGGGAGTCCACACCAAAGCGTTTTGGAAGACGTTCTGGCAGACGATCCGCGGGAACAAAGTCTGGCGCGGCGAGATCTGCAACCGCGCCAAAGACGGTTCGCTCTACTGGGTCGACGCCATCGTCGTCCCCTTCGCCGATTCCGGCGGAGAAATCACGAAGTTCGTCTCGATCCAGATCGAGATCACCCGCAGGAAAATCGCGGAGGAATCCACCGCCCTGCGCATCCGCCTGCTCCAGGCGCTCAGCAGCATCGCCGAAATGCCCGGGACCGATCCCTCCGCAAACCTGCTTCTCGCCCTCGAAAAAAGCCGGGAGATTCTCAGGTTTGAAAAGGCCGCTCTCGGGCGCGTGGTCGGGGACGCTCTGCTGATCGAGGCTCGCTCGCCCTCCCCAGGCGACGGCGAATCGTCCCACCCCTTGGCCGAGACGTATGGGGGGCTCTCCATCCAATCTCGCGACGTCCTCGCGATCCCGAAAATGTCCGCGTCCCCGCACGCCTCGCAGCCGTGCCTCCAGCGGTTCGGATACGAGAGCTTCATCGGCACTCCGGTCATCGTCGAGGGCCGTGTCCACGGGACCTTGGAATTTTTTTCCGCAGAGGCGCGGGACAGGCCGTTCGACGAGGCGGAAATCGAATTCGTCCGCCTCCTCGCCCGCCTGATCGGGGCGGTCATCAACCGGAGGAATGCGCTCCAGACCCTCGCCGCGCAAAATCTCGCGCTGGACGAAGCGAAAAAAAATGCCGAGCGGCTGGCCGGGGAGGCCTCGGTGGCGGCCCGGGCCAAGGCGGACTTCCTGGCCAACATGAGCCACGAAATCCGGACCCCTCTCAACGCCATCATCGGCATGACCGACCTCCTGCTCGACTCCGATCTGCCCCGGAGGGCGCACGAGCATTTGGACATGGTGCGGACCAGCAGCGATGCCCTGCTCACCATCATCAACGACATTCTGGATTTTTCCAAAATCGAGAGCGGGCGGCTCGAGTTGGAATCCCTCCCGGTCCCGCTCCGGGACACCATCGAAACGGTCCTGGATCTGAACGCCGGCCCGGCCTCCCAAAAGGGCCTCGAACTGCTCTGCTGGATCGAGCCGGATGTCCCCTCCGTGATCCTCTCCGACCGCACCCGCCTCCAGCAGATCCTGCTCAATCTCGTGACGAACGCGGTGAAGTTCACCGGATCGGGCGAAGTCGTGGTCCGCGTCCGCCGCCACAAGGAACCCGGCGGGAAAAACTCCCTCCATTTTTCCGTGCGGGATACGGGGATCGGAATCCCGGAAAACGTGCGCGACCGGCTCTTCCAGGTTTTCAGCCAAGTCGACAATTCCACCACCAGGCGGTTCGGCGGCACCGGCCTCGGCCTCGCCATCAGCCGACGCCTGGTGGAGATCATGGGAGGAAAAATCTGGGTGGCGAGCGCGGTGGGCAAGGGAGCGGATTTTCAATTCGTCATCCCCCTTCTTCCAGCGAAGGATGCGCCGCCGGAAGCCGCCACGCATTCGAATCCCGATCTCACGGGGATCCGTGTTCTCATCGTCGATGACAACGCCACCAACCGCTGGATTCTTGCGGAGCAGGCAAAAAGCTGGGGCATGATCCCCCGCGAGGCCGTCGGCCCGCGCGAGGCCCTTGCCCTCGAGGAATCCGGAGAAAATGTCGATCTTGTCCTGCTGGATGTCCAGATGCCGGACATGGACGGATACACGCTCGCCGGCGAACTCCGCTCCCACAGGCCGGACCTCAACATCATCATCCTCACCTCGTTGGCGGACCGGGATCGCTCCCGGCTGAAGAACCTGCGCATCTCCCGCTTTTTGACCAAGCCCGTGAAGGCATCGGTCCTTTACGAGACGATCTGTGCCGCAGTGGCGGGACGCCAGCAGGCCATCCGTCCCCAGGCGGCACCGCGAGATCCGGATGTCGCCGGCGAATGCCCGCTCAGGATTCTCGTTGCCGAGGACCACCCCACGAACCAGCGGATCATCAAACTCATGCTCGAACGCCTCGGCTACCAGCCGGAGATCGTCTCCAACGGCTTCGAGGTGCTCTCCGCCCTGCGCGCGCAAAAATTCGACGCCGTCATCCTCGATGTCCAGATGCCCGGCATGGACGGTCTCGCCGCCGCCCGCGAGATCTGCCGGATGCAGAAGCCGGGCAAACGCCCGTGGATCCTCGCCATGACGGCGAACGCGCTCGAAGGGGACAGGGAAAAATGCCTCGCCGCCGGCATGGACGATTACATCAGCAAGCCCGTGAAAACGGCGGACCTGGCGGCGGCCATGCGAAGGGCCTACGACCGCCGTGCGCCGCGCGAACCCCCCCGCTGAAATTGGGGCTTCCTCACCGCTCGCACAAGCTGCTAACAATCGCGGTTCCCATGAGCAGCCCGAATCTTGATGTCCGCGATGTCGCCCGCCTGGCGCGCATCGAACTCACCGACAAAGAAACCGAAACCTTCCAGTCCCAGCTGGGAAGCGTCCTCGAGTATGTCGAGCAGCTCGGCAAACTCGATCTGGCCGATGTCGAGCCCACCGCCCACGCGAACCCGGTCTTCAACGTGTTCCGCGAGGATGTGGCCAAGCCCGGCCTGGACCGGAAGGCCGCGCTCGCGAACGCCCCCCACTCCTCCAACAACCTCGTCCTCGTCACAAAAGTCATCGAATAACCATGAGCGATCTCACCAGGCTCACAATCCCGGAACTCCAGGCCGGATTTCGCGACGGCTCCTTCACCCCCGCAGACGCCGTCCGTGCCCTCGAAACCCGGATCGCGGAAGTTGACGCCGGCATCGGTGCCTACCTGACGCGGGATTTCAAATCCGCCCTGGCGGCCGCCGAAAAGGCCGACATCTCGCTGCCGCTCGGCGGGGTGCCGGTCGGCATCAAGGACGTCATCAACGTGCTCGGGGAGCAATGCACCTGCGGCTCGAAGATTCTCGCCGGCTACAAGGCACCCTACGATGCCACGGCGATCATGAAGCTGAAGGCCGCAGGCGCGATCCCCTTCGGACGCTTGAACATGGACGAATTCGCGATGGGATCGTCCACGGAAAATTCCGCGTATCAGGTCACGCGGAACCCGTGGGACACGTCGCGGATCCCGGGCGGATCGAGCGGCGGCTCGGCGGCGGCGGTCGCCGCCCGCGAAGCCTTCGCGACACTCGGCAGCGACACCGGCGGCTCGATCCGGCAACCGGCGGCGCTCTGCGGCGTCGTGGGGCTCAAGCCGAGCTACGGAAGGGTCTCCCGCTACGGCCTCGTCGCCTTTGCCAGCTCGCTGGACCAGATCGGACCGTTCGCCCGCAGCACCCGCGACTGCGCGGCGATCCTGAACGTGATCTCGGGCAAGGACCCCCGCGACTCGACGTCCCTTGACCTGCCTGCGGAGGATTTCACGTCCCGCCTCGGGCGCGATCTCAAAGGCGTGCGGCTCGGCATCCCGAAGGAATATTTTGTCGGGGGCACGGATCCCCGCGTGCGTGCCAAAGTCGAGGAAGCGATCCGGACCTGCGAGGGGCTGGGGGCCGATCTGGTGGAAGTTTCCCTCCCCCACACCGAATACGCCGTCGGGGTTTACTACATCATCGCCACCGCCGAAGCCTCCGCCAACCTGGCCCGTTTCGACGGCGTCCGCTACGGCCACCGCGCAAAAAATCCGGCCGACCTCCTGGACCATTACAAACGCACCCGCGAGGAAGGGTTCGGGAGCGAGGTCAAACGCCGCATCATCCTCGGAACCTACGTCCTCTCGAGCGGCTACTACGACGCCTACTACCTCCGGGCCCAGAAAGTCCGCACGCTCATCCGCCGGGATTTCACCGCCGCCTTCGAAAATGTCGACGCCCTCGTCTGCCCGACATCCCCGGACCTCGCCTTCAAAATCGGCGAACGCGTGGACGACCCGCTGCGGATGTATCTCGCCGACATCTTCACGATCGCCGCGAACCTGGCCGGCATCTGCGGCATCAGCGTCCCCTGCGGGCTGGTCGAGGAGGACGGGAAACAACTTCCCGTCGGGCTCCAGTTCCTCGGAAAACCGCTCGACGAATCCCGTCTCCTGGGAATCGCCGACGCCTACGAACAGCAGGGCGCAAAAGAAATCCTTGCAGGAATTCCCTAGCGGGTCGGGTGTTCCGCCCCGGTCGCCCTTCTTCGGGCACCCTCCGAGGGCCGGACATCCTTCGCCGGAGAAAAAGCGCTCCGCGTCGGTTCCCGCATCCCCCCATGCCGCATTTCAAATCCCGCATTTTTCCCGATGAGCTTTCTATTTTTCAAACGTGTCCTCGCAAACCCCCTGCGGGTCGGCTACCTGGTTCCCAGCTCGCCATTCCTCACCAGGCAAACCGCATCGCGCCTGGATTTCTCCCGCCCGAGGGTGGTCGTTGAGCTCGGGCCGGGTGAGGGATGTCACACGCGCGAGATCGCCAAACGCATGGGGCCGGACTCGCGCCTCGTCCTCTTCGAAGTGGACCCGGAATTCGTCTCCCATCTCCGGCGTCAGTTCCGCGAAGACGGGCGCGTCACGGTCCTTCAAACCGACGCGCTCCATATCCGCGAGGCGTTGGGCGACCTCGGGCATTCGCGTTGCGATTACATTCTCTCGGGCATCCCGTTTTCGGTCATCGATAAATCCATCCGCTCGCGGATCCTGTCGCGCATCGCGGGTGCGATGGACGCCAACAGCCGGTTCATCGCCTACCAGATCGGCACCCAGCTCTGCGAGGAAGACCACCTCTTCGAACTCGCGACAAAATCCTTCTGCGCCCTGAACCTCCCGCCCATCAACGTGATGGAATTCCGGCGCAAATCGGAGCGGTTGAACCCCGGAAACGGCGGTCCTTCACGCCGGGCCGAAAGGCCCTCGGAGAAAAGACGGTCTTCGCCTTAAGCGGGATCAGTTCGTGGCGGGTTCGACGTTCACCCGGCGGCCCGCGCGGTCGAATTTCACGTTGCCGTCCTGAAGGGCGAAAATCGTGTAGTCGCGCCCGAGCCCGACATTCCGGCCGGGCTGGAACTTCGTCCCGCGCTGGCGGATGATGATGTTGCCGGCAACGACCGACTCGCCGCCGAATTTTTTCACGCCGAGCCGTTTGCTTTGGCTGTCGCGTCCGTTTTTGACACTTCCCTGTCCTTTTTTATGGGCCATGACGAGTTACTTGGTGGAGATGGATTCGATTTTGAGTTTGGTGAGCTGGCGGCGGTGGCCAACCGTGCGGTGGTAGCCTTTGCGGCGCTTGAACTTGAACGCGATCACCTTGTCATCCTTGAACTGGTCGACGACCTCGGCGGTGACCTTCGCCCCGGCGACCAGCGGGGTGCCGATCGTGACGGAAGAGCCGTCGGCCACGAGCAACACCTCCGGGAACTCGGTCTTCTCGCCGGCCCCGACATCAAGTTTCTCGACTTCAATCTCATCGCCCTCGGCGACGCGGTATTGCTTCCCGCCTGTTTGTATCACTGCGTATGCCATAAATATTCCGTTTCGGTTGGAATTGTCCAAAGTGGGGCACCCGATCAGATTTCGCAAGCCAAAATTTCTGCCTTGCCAAAATTCCCACCGCCGGTAGGGTTCCTCCTCCACTCCCAATCGGCTCGGGTGGTGAAATGGCAGACACGTACGTTTGAGGGGCGTATGCCGCAAGGCATGGGGGTTCAAGTCCCCCCCCGAGCACTTCATTTTTCTCCCCCCGTTTCCCTATGATAGGTCATCAGAAAACCGGGGGTGTCAGTTCGCGGCATTGGACTTGCTCCGAATCACGGGCAGCAATAAGAAGACGGGATGGATAATTTCACCGTTTGGTTCGGATCGTTTGGCATCGTCATTTTTCAGCGGCAGATGCTCCGCGCCTACGGGTGTAGGCCATCGCGATAATCGCGGGGTTTTTGTTCGAGATAAAATGTGGGATTGAGGGGCATTTCTTCGCGATCTGAGCGGGATTTTTCGAATTACGGATGTGGTGGCCTCAATTTCACGAA
>JBAYTU010000013.1:0-53475 GCA_041675465.1 Terrimicrobiaceae bacterium
AGGCCCGGGTCCGCGACCTGCGCGAGGACCGGGGGCGCAAAGGGCCCCATCAAAAGGACCGCCAGGCAGCAACGCAGGGAAAGAGTGGGCATCGTCTGTGAGTCAGGGGCCGTTAAAGCATTTCGTTGTCCGCGAGAAGAAAAAGAATGTGACAAATTCGTCACATTCCGTTTTTTTGGACAGGACGCGTGGCCGCGGGGGGTGGCCGGGTGACTTGCCAGAATGCCAGCCCGATGGTTCCCGCAGGTTCATTTTGCCTTTCCGACTTTGCATTTCGAATTCGCGCCGCAGGCGCGCAAGCCGATCTGATAGCCGCCAAGCGGTGCCCTGGGCCGGATATCACAGATGCCGCACGCCGCGTGGCTTCACCCTGGGGAAAGCGCCGGAAAACACTCGAGGGAACAGCATTTTTGGCTGGAGGCTCGCCCGGAAACGAGCCGGGGCGCGATGGATTCCTCGCGACTTGAAGCGAAATTATTGATGGAGTGTGCGGATGTCTGCGAAGCCCCCGGTCGTCGTCCGGCACACCGAGAAAGTCCCGCTCCCGCAGGCGGTGGCCGCACGCCTCCGCAAAGAGAACGCGTGCGGGCTGGATCACATCCTGGCGGTGTTGCCCACCATCGAAGCGGGCCGCCGTGTCGTCGGGGAGTTGCTGGCGGGCAACGAGGTCGTTTTTCCGCCGCGGTTCGCGACGCCGCTGACACTGGTTCCCTTCGGCGAAGGGGAAGGTGTGGCCACGACGACCCAGGCCGGCATGGCGTGGCACGCGGTTCTTTCGGAGGCAAAGGACTGCCCGCTGACGTTCGGCGGACACTCCGGCGCCAAGCTGGCGGGAGGCTTCGTCACTCTCACCCGGAACCTGGCGGGCGGCCTGTGGAATATTCCGGAGGCCGCAAAAATTCTCGCCCCCAAGGATCCCCGCTGGCTCGAATGGTGCGGGCTTTGGGAATCTTACAAGGCGCGTCTGGCATCGGTCGGCCTGCGCTGCCCGGCGGAGGCCCAGATCGAAGCCGCAGAGGATTTTGTCCCCCCTCCCGGCATCGCGAAAATTCTTGTCGCCGGGGTGGCCGACCTTCCCCCGCTGGCCCTGCGGGCTTTTCGAAACTGCGACACGGAGATCCTCGTCCACGCCCCGGGATTGCGCGGCGATGAATTTGACGGGTTTGGGAGGGCGCGCCCGGACTTCTGGCTGGCGGCCCCCCTGCCTGTCAGCGATTCGCAGATCCAGGTTGTCGGCGATCCCGCCCAACTCGGCAGGGCCATTGCCGCAATCAACCCGTCTTCCCGCATCGCGGTATTTTCCGGCGACGCGGGCCTCTCGGCGGATCTTGCCTGCGCGCTGGAGGAATCGGGACGCGAGGGGTTCCTGCCCGAGGGGAATCCCCTGAACCGGCATCCGGTCACCCGCCTGGCGACGCTCGTCGCGCGGCTGCCGGGGGATGGGTCGTGGGCGCACCTCGAGGCGCTTGTCTTTCATCCGGATTTTTTCGGGTCGATTAAAGACCTGCTTCCGGACGAGGCGCACCGGGACTGGAACCGGCTCGGGGCGCTCGCGTTTTGCGCCTGCCTGCCGGAAATTCCCGAACGTCTCCGCCACAGCCGGTCGGCCGAGGACGAACCGGCACGAAAATATCTCCTCGGCGCGTTTTCGCCGCTTCTGGACAGGCTCCTGGATCTGAGACAATCCATGTCCTCTCCCGATGCCGCAGGGGCGCTGAGAAAAATCCTGTCCGGGATTTATGGTCCGCGCGACATGGGGTGCCGCCCGGGGGACAAGGAGGCCGCAAAAGCGGTGGTCGGGCTGCTCGACGAGGTCTCGGCCTACCCCGCGCTGGCAAAGATCGATGCCGCAGCGTTGCTGGCGATGCTTGAGGCCCTGCCGGGAACATGGACGCCCCCGCACGGACCCGGAGCCACCGAAATCGAAGGATGGCTCGAGCTGGCGGGAGAAGATGCCCCGGTCATTGTCCTTGCCGGGCTGAACGAGGGGCTGCTTCCCGGCAAGAGGAAAGTGGATGCGCTTCTTCCCGATGCCGCCCGGGCCGCGCTCGGGCTCGATGACGCGGGGTCCCGGCATGCCCGTGACGCCTCGATCCTGCACGCGGCGCTCGCGGTCAGGGAGCCGCGCAACGTGCATGTTCTGTCGCTCCGGCAGGCGGCGGACGGGAGCCCGCTCAAGCCGTCGCGGCTCCTGCTCCGGGTGCCGGACGGAGACCTGCCGCAAAGGGTCGGAACCCTTGTGGCGACGGCCCCCGCCCGAGCGGAGCGGCCACCGAGAAAATTCCGGGAGGACCCTTTCCGGGTCGCCCGGGCAGCGAGGCCGGTCCAATCGCTCCATGTCACCGCCTTCAAGTCCCACCTCGCCTGCCCGCTCCGGTGCTACCTTTCGAACAGGCTGGGATTTTCCGCGCCCAGGACCGGGAGCCCGTGCCTCGGGGCCGATGTCTTTGGAAGCTGGATCCACGATGTTCTCAAACAATTCGGGGACGACCCAGTCGTCGCCTCCTCGCGGGATGTCGGCCAGATCCGGTCCTGGCTTCTCCCGCGCTGGGACGCGCTCTTCCGGGGGCTCGAAAACAACGTGATGTTCATGCTGCAGCGCGAGTCGGGACGCCTGCGGCTGGAGGAATTTTCCCGCGCGCAGGCGGCGATGCGGGCCGACGGCTGGAGAACGGAACTCGTTGAGTGGAAATTTTCCGGCCTCACCCCGCCGGGCTGGCCGCTGGCGCTGAGAGGACGCATCGACCGCGTGGATGTGCGCGAGGGGGAGATCCTCCTCATCGACTACAAGACCGGCGGACTGAAAAAAAGCGCAAACCCCGCCCGCGCCGCCCACCTGGGCCGCGCCCGCGCCCCGGGGCGGTTCGGGATCAAGCCGGAGCACGCCTTCCTTGGCGGCGATGTCTGGTGCGACCTCCAGCTTCCGCTCTATGCCACGGCCGTATCCCTGGCCAGGCCGCTCGGGATCCGGGGGGAAATCCGGCTCGCGTATTTTCTCGTCGCCGACGATGCCGCGCAGACCGGCCTGTATGAATGGGCCGACGCCGACATGGAAAGCGCGGGGCGCTGCGCGCTGGGGGTTGCGGAGGAAGTGGCCGCCGATGCGGTTCTGGAATGGATTGCCGCAGGGGATTTCAGCCGCTTCGCGGTCGATCCGAACCACGATGATTTCGGGCCCCTCGCGCTTTCCCGCTACATCGAAGAGGGGGCGCTCGTCGTATGAAAACCCTCCACCTCCGGATCCGCGCCTCGGCGGGCACCGGCAAAACCTTCCGACTCACCGACCGGATCGTGGAACTGCTCCTGCTCGGGGCGGAGCCGGGGAAGATCATCGCCCTCACGTTCACGCGGAAGGCGGCCGGGGAGTTCCTCGTGAAGACCTTGCGGAAGCTGGCGGACCTCTCGTCGAGCAGGGAGCAGGTCGCCGCATTTTGCGCCCGGCGCGGGATCGCAAAAAACCTCGCGCCGCAGGATTTTCTCCCGCTCCTCCGCAACCTCGCCGACTCGCTGGACCGGATCGAATTCGGGACGCTCGACAGCTTTTTTTACCGGGTCGTTTCCGCCTTCGGAGCTCCGCTGGGCCTGGGCATTTCGCCCCGGCTTCTCGATGAAACCTCGGCGGCGCGGGCTGAGCGGGAAATCCTGCAACACGCGACCGACGGGCTCGACCCGCTCGCCCTGGTCTCCGAACTCGTGCGCGGCCCCGTCCGCGCCAGGCTCAACCCGCTCGCCCCGGATTTCGATGCCCTCGAACGCATCGAGTCGCTTTGCGCGCTTCACCCCGGAGCCGCCTCCTGGGGGGACGAGGCCGCCATCTGGGGTCCCGGCGGATGCCCGTGGAAGCAGCATGAGCCCCCGGTGGATTTGTCCGGATGCACGGAGAGAATCGCCGAGGCCATCGCCCAGATCAATGCCCTCCGCCCGGGATCGGGACGCCTCGGAACTGTCGCCGAACAGTTGCTGGCCGCCGCCGGAACTCTTCGCGCCGGGGATCCGGTCGCTGTGGAATACCGGAAAAAGGAAATCACGCTGACGCCGCCCGAACGCGAGGCGGCGCTGCGGGCGGCCGGGGCCTGCCTGTGGAGGGCGATCTCCCCGCGCCTGGTCCAGTCGAGGCGCTGGCGGCGGATGGCGCTGGCTTTGCGGGATGCGCGCGATCTCCGGCTGGCCGACGAGGGGTCGCTCCGGTTTGCAGATCTTCCGGTCCTCCTGTCGCGGATCACTGATTCCGGGATCGGGCCCGGCGAAATGCAGTTCCGCCTCGACGGGTGGTTCGACCACTGGCTTCTCGACGAGTTCCAGGATACGAGCCGCATCCAATGGCGCGCGATCCAGCCCTTGCTGGATGAGGTCCTGCAGGACTCCTCGGGGACACGTTCGTTTTTTTACGTCGGGGACGTGAAGCAGTCGATCTACGGGTTCCGCGACGGCGACCCCGCGCTCTTCGGGGAGATTTTCGACCACTACACCCGCCACGCGCCGGATCAAATCGGGGAGGAATCGCTCGGCGAATCGCGGCGCTCGGCGAAGGAGGTCATCGCGCTCGTCTCCCGCACGTTCGATCCGGGTTCGCTCGCCTCCACCGGGCTCCCGGAGCGGGTCGTCGAACGCTGGCGGCGGGCCTGGACGGAACACTCCGCCCACGAAACAAATCCCTCGCCCGGCTTCGTCCACCAGATCCTCTGCGACGAGGAGGATTCCTGGAACCGGATCGCTGAAATCGTGCGTCTGTCGGCAATCCTCGACCGCCCGCCGCTCACCGTGGCCGTTCTTGTCAGGACCAATGACCATGCCCGGGAGGCCGTCGGCGAGCTCGCCCGCCTCGGGGTCCCGGCCACCACGGAATCGAACCCGCGCATCGCCGCCGACAACCCGCACGGCGTCGCCATCCTCATGGCTGCCCGGCTGGTGGCCGATCCTTCGGACGACTTCGCGCGCAATGCGTTGGAGCAGTTTTCGGTTTTCAGTGATTCAGTGTCCAGCGGAGAGGCGCTTCTGCTTTTCCACCTCCAGGGCGCCCAGGGGATGGTGCATGCCTGGTTGAGGAAGCTTCCGGCCACTCCCCGGCATGCCTCCCTGCGGAGGGCCGCGCGGGAATTCGACGACAACATGCGGGGATCACCCCGCGAATTCGCGGGGTTTCTCGCGGAATATGCCGACCCGACTTCCGCGCGCCCGGGAACCGTGCAGATCATGACGGTCCACAAAGCCAAGGGCCTCGAATTCGACCTGGTCTTTCTGCCTCTGAAGAAGGACACGCGGATGGACAAGCGTGCGTCCGACTCGCCGTATTGCTCCGACGGCGATCCGGCCTGGGTGCTCCAACTGCCGGCGGAAAACCTCTGCGCGGCGGACCCGGTCCTGCGATCCGCCGGAGAGCGTCTCCGCGAATCATCCGCCTTCGACAGCCTGTGCGGGCTCTACGTGGCCGAAACGCGCGCCCGGCGCGCGCTGGTCGTCCTCAGCCCGCCGAAGGGGAGCCTATCGGGCTGAGCTGTTACTCCGCAATCCGCTCACGGGTCGTAGTTGAGATACGGGCGCAGCCATTTTTCGATTTCCGGGACTGGCATCCCCTTGCGGGCGGCGTAGCTTCCGACCTGATCGCGCCCGATTTTTCCGACGGCGAAATACTTCGACAGGGGGTGGGCGAAATAGAGCCCGCTCACGCTGCTGGCGGGGAACATGGCGAGGCTTTCCGTGAGGGAGATGCCGGTGTGGCGCTCGGCGTCGAGCAGTTTCCACAGCGTCCATTTTTCGGTGTGGTCCGGCTGTGCGGGGTAGCCGGGGGCGGGGCGGATGCCGCGGTATTTTTCGCGGACCATCTCATCGGGGGTCAGGTTTTCGGCGGCCCCGAAGCCCCAGAGATCGCGGGCCTTTTTGTGGAGGCATTCGGCGGAGGCCTCGGCAAAGCGGTCGCCGAGCGCCTTGGTCATGATCGAGAGGTAGTCGTCATGCCTTTTCTCGTAGCCGGTCGCAACGTCATGGACCTCGTGCCCGGCGGTGACGGCGAACGCGCCGATGTAATCCCGCGTGTCGGCAGATTCCGGCGCGATGAAGTCGGCGAGGGAAAGGTTCGGTTGCCCGGGCGGCTTTTTCTGCTGCTGGCGGAGGCAGTGGAGAACGTCGGGAGGTTCGCCGGATTCAGAAAAGACCCGGATGTCCTCGCCCGTGCTGGCGGCGCGCCAGAATCCCATGACCCCGCGCGGGCGGAAGAGATGTTTGGCGACGATTTCGTCGAGGAGGTGCAGGGCGTCGTCATGGAGCTTGCGCGCTTCCGGCCCGACATCGGGATCGTCGAGGAGGGCCGGGAAGCGCCCGCGCAGCTCCCAGGCATGGAAGAATGGCGACCAGTCGAAATAGGGGACGAGTTCCTCGAGCGGGACATCGAGCGGGATGACGCCGAGCTGGGATGGCTTCGCGATTTCCGACCAGTCGGCCTGGAATTTGTTGCTTTCGGCCCCGGCGAGCGTGAGCAGCGGCTGGCCTGCCTGTCTGCCGGCGTGTTCCCGGCGCAGCTTTTCGTAGTCTGCGGCGAGATCGGCGAGAAATCCCGGCTTCTGTTCCGGGCTGAGAAGCGCGCCGACCACGTTGACCGAACGCGAGGCGTCGAGGACATGGACGACGCCCGGCGAGTAGTGCCCGGCGACTTTCACGGCGGTGTGGGCGCGGCTGGTCGTGGCTCCGCCGATCATGAGCGGGATCGTGAACCCCTGGCGCTGCATCTCCTTGGCGGCATGGATCATCTCGTCCAGCGACGGGGTGATGAGGCCCGAGAGGCCGATGATGTCGCAGTTTTTTTCGAGGGCGGTGGAGAGGATTTTTTCGCAGGGGACCATGACCCCGAGATCGATGACCTCGTAGTTGTTGCACGCGAGCACGACGCCCACGATGTTTTTGCCGATGTCGTGGACGTCGCCCTTGACCGTGGCCATGAGGATGCGTCCCTGCGCGCGGGCATCCGGGTTGGCGGCGCGCTCGGCCTCCATGTGCGGGGTGAGCCAAGCGACGGATCTTTTCATCACGCGCGCGCTCTTGACGACCTGTGGCAGAAACATTTTCCCGGCACCGAAGAGATCGCCGACGACCTTCATGCCGTCCATGAGCGGGCCCTCGATCACGAGCAGGCCGCGTTTGTATTTGGCGAAGGCCTCCTCCGTGTCGGCCTCCACAAAGTCCACGATCCCCTTGACCAGCGCGTGTTTGAGCCGTTCCTCGACCGTGCCCTTGCGCCAGGCGAGATCGGCGGCCGGGGCGGAGCCTCCTCCGGACTTGGTTTTGATCGTGTCGGCGAAGGCGACGAGGCGCTCGGTGGCGTCTTCGCGGCGGTTGAGGAGGACGTCCTCGATGAGCCCGCGCAGGTCGGCGGGGATTTCCTCGTAAACCCCGAGCATGCCCGCGTTGACGATCCCCATGTCGAGCCCGGCCTGGATTGCGTGGTAAAGAAACGCCGAGTGCATCGCCTCGCGCACGGGGTTGTTGCCGCGGAACGAGAACGAGACATTGCTGATGCCGCCGCTCACGCGGGCGTGAGGGAGGTTGGCCTTGATCCAGCGCGTGGCCTCGATGAAATCTTTGGCGTAGTTCGCGTGTTCCTCGATGCCGGTGGCCACGGTGAGGACGTTCGGGTCGAAGATGATGTCCTCGGGCGGGAAGCCGACTTCGTCGACGAGGATCCGGTAGGCGCGCCCGCAGATTGCGATCCGCCGTTCGTAGTTGTCGGCCTGGCCGTTTTCATCGAAGGCCATCACGACCGCTGCGGCCCCGTATCGGCGGACGAGCGCGGCCTGGCGTTTGAATTCCTCCCCGCCGGCCTTGAGCGAGATCGAGTTCACGATCCCCTTGCCCTGGACGCAGCGCAGCCCGGCTTCGATGACCTCCCATTTCGAGGAATCGATCATGACCGGCACGCGCGAAATGTCGGGTTCGCCCGCGATGAGGTTCAGGAATTTCGTCATCGCGTCCGCACCGTCGAGCATGCCTTCGTCCATGTTGATGTCGATGATCTGGGCCCCGGCCTCGACCTGCTGGCGCGCGACGGCGAGCGCCTCGTCGTAATTTCCCGCCAGGACCAGCTTCGAAAATTTCGGCGAGCCGGTGACATTCGTGCGTTCCCCGACATTGATGAACGGGATTTCCGGGCGCGCGGTGAAGGGTTCGAGGCCGCTGAGCCGCAGTGTGGTTTCGCGTTCCGGGACCGCCCTCGGCGGCAGGCCCTTCACGGCCTCCGCCATCGCTCGGATATGGTCCGGTGTCGTCCCGCAGCAACCGCCGACGATGTTCAGCCAGCCCTGCTCAGCCCAGTCGAGAAGCTGCGGGGCGAGGCTCTCCGGGGTTTCGGGAAAGCCGGTCGCCGAGAGTGGGTCCGGCAGCCCGGCATTCGGATATGCGCTGGTATGGAACGGGGCGATCCGCGAAAGCTCCTCGATATACGGGCGCATCTCCCTCGGCCCGAGCGCGCAATTCAAGCCGATCGAGAGGAGCGGGAAGTGGGAGACGGAATTGGCGAAGGCCTCGACCGTCTGCCCGGTGAGCGTGCGCCCGCTGAGGTCGGTGATCGTCCCCGAGACCATCACCGGAAGCCTCGGATACGCGGTAAAAAATTCCGAGATGGCGAAGAGGGCGGCCTTGGCGTTGAGCGTGTCGAAAACCGTCTCGACGAGCAGGATGTCCGCTCCGCCCGCGACGAGGTTGACGACCTGTTCCAAATACGCGGCGACGACCTGCCCGAAGGTGACATCGCGTTTGCCGGGATCGTTCACGTCGCGCGAGATCGAAAGCGTGCGGTTGAGCGGGCCGATCGCGCCGGCGACAAAAATGTGCCGGTCGGGGCAGGCGTCCGCCGCCTCTCTCGCCAGTTTTGCCGCCTCGCGGTTGATCTCGGGCACAAACTCCCCGAGCCCGTAGTCCGCCTGGGCGATGACCGTGCCGTTGAACGTGTTCGTCTCGATGATGTCCGCGCCTGCGGCGATGTATTTCGAGTGGATCTCGCGGATCACATCCGGGCGGGTGAGGACGAGGAGGTCGTTGTTTCCCTTCAGGTCCTGCCCCTTCCAATTTGCGAACCGATCCCCGCGATAGTCGGCTTCCTGCAACTTGTATTGCTGGACCATCGTCCCCATCGCCCCGTCAAGGATGAGGATGCGTTCGGCCAGCAGTTCGCGGAGCCGCTTTTCGGTGGATGAAATCATGAGAGCAGGGCACTTTACCCGCTATCCCGCCTTGGCAAACCGAAATTTTGCACAAGTTCCAACGTGGTCGAAGCCTCTCACTTCGGCAGCCGTCCCTGCTTCTGAAAATACCGGCAGGCGGAACCCAGCGCCTCGTCGAGGGGGATTGACGGGGTCCATCCGCTCAGCCGCCGGAAGACGGAGGAATCGACCACCCACCTGTCGGGCCAGATTTCCCGCGCCCTGTCCCTGGTCAGGCTGGGTGCCGCCGCACGGAGCGAGGGGACCGCGTCGACCGCTGCCGCCAGCAGGCGCACGACCGGAGTCGGCACCGGGAGCGTGATCCCGTTTCCGCCCACCGCCCTCGCTGCGGAGGCGATGAGTTCGCGGTCGGAGACCGGCCTGTCGGACCCGATGTAAAACGGGCCGCGCCCGTCGATTTCGAATGCCGAAGAAATCGCCCCGACCACGTCTTCCACGGCCAAAAAGCTGAACTCCTTGCGGCGCAGTCCCGGCTTGGTCCGCAGCGGGCCGCGCGCCATTTTGAAAAGCGGGAGCGTGGCCGAATCCCTGGCCCCGAGGATCATCGGCGGGCGGAGGATCGTGATCGGGCGGCCCGGAAACTCCCGGGCAATCGCCCGTTCGAGCTCGAGTTTCGATTCCCCATACCATGTCACCGGCGCATCGGGATCCCGCTCCGAGCGGGCATCCCGGCCGGGCGGCGTGGGGCCTCCGGCAGATTGGGACGAAAGGACGACCGTCCGGCATTCCGGCGGGAGCGCCCGCAGAACGCGCAGCGTCCAATCCACGTTCGCCGCGAAATATTCGGCGCGGCTGCGCGCGAAAAGCACGCCGGCTCCGAGAACCGCATGGGACGGGTGGAGCGGGTTCCATTCTGCGGGATCCGCCGGGAGCGGGGCGACCGCATCGTGCGGGATTCCATCTTCGTCCATGCAGCGGGAAAGTTTCTCCCGGCTGCGGGCGGGGGCCAGGACCGGCACGCGTTCGCGGAAGGCGCGGACCAGGATGTTCCGCCCGACAAAACCCGTGGCTCCGGTGACAAGCAACTCGCGCATTGGCAAAGGCGTAAACCGGCGGCGACCGGGCCACGAGGCTTTTTTCGCGGTTGTTCCCGGGTGTGCCCAAATCCGCGTGTAAGGGAAGAAATGAGAGGGGAGGGCGAAGCTCCGTCTGAGCCGTAATAAATGGGCTCACACGGAGGTTCGCCCTCCCATCGTTGGCGTTACCCGCGGATTTGGGGTTGCCAGCAATGAGGACTACCCCCCTGATTTTATGCGGGTCCGCAGGCCTCGGAGGGCTGAAAATAGCTGATTTTCGCCTCCAGTTCGCGAAGCGGGGTTAATCCCCGTATCCGCCGGGGTTTTTCAGGTGCCAGGCCCAGGCGCTTTCCACGATGGGCAGGATGTTCTCGAATTTCGGTTTCCAGCCGAGCTCGGACTGGATTTTGTCCGAGGCGGCGATGAGGCGGGGAGGGTCGCCCGCCCGGCGGGGTTTTTCGACAGCTTTGATTTCGCGTCCGGTGACTTTCCGGCAGGTGTCGATGACTTCGCGGACCGACGTGCCGCCGCCGGTGCCGAGGTTGAATTTCGCACTTTTTTCCGACCTGAGCGCGAGGATGTGGGCCTGGGCGAGGTCGAGGATGTGGATGTAGTCGCGGATGCACGTGCCGTCCGGAGTCGGGTAGTCGGTGCCGTAGATATCGACCGACTCCTTTTGTCCGAGGGCGACTTTCAGCACATTCGGGATGAGGTGGGTCTCGATGCGGTGGTCCTCGCCGAAGCGCTCCGAGGCACCAGCCGCGTTGAAATACCGCAGCGCGACATAGGAGAGGCGGTGGATTTCCTCATACCAGCGGAGCACCTGCTCGAACATGAGCTTGGATTCGCCGTAGGGGTTGATCGGTTTTTGCGGCAGCGACTCGTCGAGCGGCATGCGGTCGGGGATGCCGAAGGTCGCGCACGTCGAGGAGAAGACGAATTTCTTCACGCCCGCCTCCACGGCGGCGTCGAGCAGGTTGATCCCCGAGCACACATTGTTGCGGAAATATTTCGACGGGTTCTGCATGGATTCCCCGACGAGGGCGTTCGCGGCGAAGTGCATGACGGCGTCGGGCCCGGCTTCGCCGAGGGCGTGGCCGATGACCGTCCGGTCGGCGAGATCGCCCTGGAAAAACCGGGCGCGCGGGTCGAGCGCCTTCTTGTGCCCTTCGCTCAGGTTGTCGAAAACCGAGACCTCGAACCCTTCGTTCAAGAGCTGCTCCACGCAGATGCTGCCGATGTATCCGGCCCCGCCCGTAACAAAAATCTTTTTCATCGGCGGCGATCCTACTTCAGGCAACACTCGTCCCGCAACGAAATGCTTCAAACCGGATCCGGCAATGTTCGCCCGAGCGTTCCTCCGCGCGCCTCACCGGGAAGCCGAGAACCTTCGAGACCATGGCTTCCTCCATGGCCAGGGCTGCGGGAAATGCCTTGAAGAGCCCGGCGAGCGGGACGTGGGCCTCCACGAGGCATCCGTCCTGGACTTTTGCCATGTGGCCTCCGGCCTCGCGCTGCGCGGCGAAGGCCTCCAGGCGTTCCTCCGGGGAAGGCTTTGCGGGAAGCTGCTTCAGGTGCTCTTCGGCCCGCTTTTGGAAGTGGCGAAACAGCAGTTTTTCCGCAGCGGGCGGCCCGAACAGGGACTGTGCTTCCTGGAGCAGCGAGACGGCAAGGCCGTTGTCGTCCTGTTGAAAAAGACGCTGGCCTTTTGCCGTGAGGCGGTAAATCAGCCGGGGGCGTCCGCTGCCGCAGTGCTGGTTTCGCGAGGTGACATGCCCGCTCTTCTCCAGCGCGAGGCACCGGGCCTTGATGCCCATGTAGCTCAGGCCGAGACGCTCCGCGATTTCTCCCACCGACAGGCCGTCGCTCCGCTTGATCTCGCTTGCGACCGCGTAACCGGACCGGTTTCTCTTTTTCACAGGTTTCACATGTTGCCGGAGTATTGCAAAGCCATCGCGCGGGCGGTGGAGGCGATCTGCGCGCGGAGTTCCGCAGGTTCGAGGACGACGGCGTGGCTTCCCCACCCCAGAATCCAATTCTCCAAATCCGGCGCGATCCCGACTTCCAGCGTCATCTCGGCTCCGCCGCCGGGCAGGGGCTTCAGTTTTTGGGATTTGTGCCAGACGCGCTCGGAGGCGAGACGGGCCGCAAAATCGTCCAGATGGAGCCGCACGGTCTCCGTCTTTCCCGTCTCGAACGCCATGAAGCTGTCCTTCATCATTTTCGAGAGAGAAAAATCCGCCGGCCTGCGGAACGTCTGTTTGAGGGCCTTCGGGCGGCTGAGGCGGGTGAGCGCGAACGTGCGGATTTTTCCGCGCTGGAGGTCGTTGCCGATGAGATACCACTGGTTGTTGATGCAGCCGAGGTGATACGGTTCGACCCGGCGCTTTTCGGATCTGTTCTTTTTGAGGGCGTGGTAATCGAATTCCAGCGTCCGGTTGCCGAGCACGCAATCCGCCAGGGTGCTGAAGACCGCGAGCTCCTGCCCTGCGGCCCCCATCGGGCGGAATGAGAACGCGCTGCCCAGGTCGTCGAGCGAGAGCGAGATCTCGTCCCGCAGCGCGCCCGCCATCTTGCCGAACGCCGCACGGAGGGGCTTTTCAAAGGCCGTCCCGCGATACTGCTCCAGGGCTTTCTGGGCGACCAGCAGAGCCACCACTTCCCCCTGCGTGATGTTCACCGCCGGAAACGAGCTCACCGGCTTGGTGTAGCGGAACCCGTGCGCCCCCGAATCGTAGTCGATCGGCAGCAGCATCTGGTCGCGCATGAAGTCGATGTCGCGCTGCACGGTTTTATAGGACACCTCGAAGACGCCCGCGAGCGTCGAGCAGTTCGGGAATTTCCCCGCAGCCAGCAGCTCATGGATCCTGATCATCCGCGCGTAAGGGGGGCGCGTCGCGCGGGTGGCGGGAACCCGGGAGCGCGCATCGCCGCGAGGAGGGCGTGGCATGGTGCGGGAAAGCTTTCGTCGCATGGGACAACATGTGTCCCATATCGTCCGGGGCGTCAACGGGAAAAAGCGGAATCGGACACCCGGACTTTTCCGAGCTTGAGGGCTTGGAAAAGTCCGGCGGGCTGCTAGGCTGGCCCCGCATGAATCCCTCGCTCCTTTCCGACAACGATTTTTATCCCCTGATCGAAGCGCGGCACTGCGACCCGTTCCGGATCCTGGGGCTGAGGGAATTCCAGGGGCGGTGGATCGGGCGGGCGTTCCGTCCGGACGCGGCGAAAGTCCGGATGGTGGACGCTGGAGGAAAGGCTTTCGAACTTGCGCGGATTCACGGCGCGGGGGTGTTCGAGGCCGTCCTGCCGGGCGTGACCGGGGAGTTCGGCTACACGCTGGAACTCACGGCGCATGACGGCACCCGGTGGCGTTCGCACGACCCCTACTCGTTCGGCCCGGTGCTCGGAGAGATGGACATTTACCTGTTCAACGAGGGGACGCATTACGACGTTTACAAAAAGCTCGGCGCCCACGTGATGGAGATTGGCGGGGTGCCGGGGGTCCATTTTTCGGTCTGGGCACCGAACGCCCAGCGGGTGAGCGTCGCGGGGGACTTTAACGGCTGGGACGGACGCATCCACCCGATGCGGAAGATGGTGCCATCCGGGGTTTGGGAAATTTTCCTGCCGGGGGTGCACGAGGGGGCGCATTACAAATTCGAGATCCGCGGGCCGCACGGCGAGGTCTTCCTGAAGACCGACCCCTACGGGTTTTTCGCGCAGCACACCACCGAGACCGGCTGCATGGTTTTCGATCTGAACCGCTTCGGGTGGTCGGATTCCGGGTGGATGGAAAAGCGCAAACAGCGCGATCCTTATGCGGCCCCGATGAGCATCTACGAGGTCCACCTCGGGTCCTGGCAGCAGGTTCCCGAGGAAGGGAACCGGTTCCTGAGCTACATCGAACTCGCCGACCGCCTGATCCCTTATGTCAAGGAACTGGGGTTCACCCACATCGAGCTGCTCCCGGTCATGGAGCATCCGTTCGACGGATCGTGGGGGTATCAGGTCGTCAATTACTACGCGCCCACGAGCCGGTTTGGAAACCCCGACGAATTCCGGCATTTCGTGGACCGGTGCCACGCGGAGGGGATCGGGGTCATCCTGGACTGGGTCCCCGGCCATTTCCCGAAAGACGCGCACGGCCTCGCGCGCTACGACGGGACCTGCCTCTACGAGCATGAGGACCCCCGCCTCGGCGAACACAAGGACTGGGGCACGCTCATCTTTAACTACGGGCGCAACGAGGTGAAAAATTTCCTGATCGGCAACGCGCTGTTCTGGATGGACGAGTTCCACATCGACGGCCTGCGGGTCGACGCGGTCGCCTCGATGCTGTATCTGGACTATTCCCGCAAGCCCGGCGAGTGGGTGCCGAACTGCTTCGGCGGACGCGAGAACCTGGATGCCATCGCGTTCATGAAACGCTGCAACGAGGTCTGCTACGACCGCTTCCCCGGCATCACCATGATCGCCGAGGAATCCACCGCGTGGCCCGGCGTCTCGCGTCCGACCTACACCGGAGGGCTGGGGTTCGGGTTCAAGTGGAACATGGGATGGATGAACGACAGCCTGCGCTACATCAGCAAGGACCCGATCCACCGCCGCTACCACCAGGGCGACATCACGTTCTCGATGCTGTATGCGTTCCAGGAGCATTTCGTCCTCGTGCTCAGCCACGACGAGGTCGTGCACGGGAAGGGGTCCCTGCTCGACAAGATGCCCGGGGACATGTGGCAGAAATTCGCGAACTGCCGGATGTTCCTCGCCTGGATGTGGGCGCACCCGGGCAAGAAGCTGATTTTTCAAGGCATGGAATTCGGCCAGTGGAAGGAATGGGACCACGGGCGCAGCCTCGACTGGCACCTCGCGCATTTCCCCCTCCATGACGGGCTCCGCCGCATGATCCAACATCTCAACTGGCTCTACGTGAACGAGCCGTCGTTCCACGAATGGGACGACACCTACGACGGTTTCGAATGGATCGATTTCCACGATGCCGACAACACCGTCTGGTCGTTCCTGCGGAAGTCCCGCACCGGGGCGGAGATTCTTTTCGTCATCAACGCCACGCCGGTCGTGCGCCCCGCCTACCGCGTCGGAGTCCCGCGCCACGGCTTCTATGTCGAGGTCCTCAACACCGACGCTGAAACCTATGGCGGCAGCAACGTGGGAAACTACGGCGGGCGCTGGTCGGACGAAGACTGGTCCTGGCAGGGCAAGCCGCACTCGATCCCGCTCGACCTTCCGCCGCTGTCGGTGATCGCCTTCAAGCGCCAGGAAGGCTGAGCGGGGAGGCGGTCTGATTCGCCGCCAGAATGCGTTCGGTGTATTTGGCGAGGATGTCGCATTCCAGATTCACTTCGTCCCCCGGCTCGAGCTTTCCGAGGTTGGTGGCTTTTCTGGTGTGCGGGATGATCCAGATCGTGAAGGTGTCTGCGGCGACTTCGGCGACCGTGAGGCTGACGCCGTTGACCGCCACCGATCCCTTGTGGGCGATGTAGCGCGCGAAATCCGCAGGCATCTCGAAATCCAGGCGGAGGTCCCCGGCTTGGGGGGTCGCCGCACGGAGTTTGGTCGTCGTGTCGACATGCCCCTGGACAAAATGCCCGCCCAGCCGCCCGTCCGCCGCCAGAGCGCGTTCCAGGTTGATCTGGCTCCCGGGCCGCACGGATTTCAGGTTCGTGCATTTCAGGGTTTCCTCCAGGAGGTCGAAAGAGATCTGGCCCTTGTTGTGCGAGGTCACCGTGAGGCAACAGCCGTTGATGGCCACGCTGTCACCGGTCCGTATCCGCTTCTCGATATGCGGGGCGGAGACGGTGAGCTGTGTCGACTCCCTGCTGCGGCGCAGCCACTGGCATTCGCCCAATTCTTCCACGAGTCCGGTAAACATCCGGGGAGTATTTCCTCGGAGGCTCCGGCATGCAACGGTTTTCCTCGGGGGGATTTCAGACCATCGACGCGTCCCGCAGCCCCGCCGCATACGCCTCGAAAACCAGGCGGATGCTGTCCCGGACCTTGCGGAAGGCGGCGAGGATTTCCTGCTCCGTCCCGTCCGCGTGCGCCGGATCATCGAACCCCCAGTGATACCGCTTCACTTGGCCCGGAAAAACCGGGCACGCCTGATCCGCATTTCCGCAAACCGTGACGACGATATCCACTTTTCCTCCGAGAAACCCGTCCATGTGCTTCGATGTGTGCCCGGAAATGTCGATCCCGATCTCGCGCATGACCTCGACGGCTTTGGGGTGCACGTGCCCTGCGGGTTTTGATCCGGCGCTGCGGACGTCCAGCAGGTCGCCTGCGGCGGCGCGAAGGACGCCCTCCGCCATGTGGCTGCGGCAGGAGTTGCCGGTGCAAAGGATCAGGATCGTCGGTTTGGTTGTCATGGCGGTGATGTGGGTTTCGCGTTGTGGTTTGGCTGCTCAGGCGGCCCGGCCCGTGCCGCCATCATACCAATCCCGGCTTGCGGTGCAGATGCGGCAGACCGAGAGCATCACCGGCACCTCGACAAGGACGCCGACAACGGTCGCGAGGGCGGCGGGGGAAGTGGCCCCGAAAAGCGTGATCGCCACGGCGACGGCGAGCTCGAAGAAATTGCTCGCGCCGATCAACGCGCCGGGAGTGGCGATGTTGTGCCTCACACCGAACAAACGCATCAGCCCGTAGGCCAAGCCCGAGTTGAAATAGACCTGGATCAGGATCGGCACGGCCAGCAGCACCACCGCCGTCCAGTTCGCGAGGAGGTTCTCGGCCTGGAAGGCGAAAATGAGCACCAGGGTTGCCAGGAGGGCGAAAATCGTCACGGGACGGAATTTTGGGAGAAAAGCACGCGCGAACCAATCCTCCCCCCGCGCCCTGATGAGCACGGCGCGGCTGATCCACCCCGCCGCCAGCGGGATGACGATAAACACGAGGACCGAAACGAAAAGCACCTGGCCGGGGATCGTCACCCCGCTGACCCCGACAAGGAACATGACGATCGGCGCGAAGGCGAAAACCATGATGAGGTCGTTGACCGCCACTTGGGCCAACGTGTAGGGGCCGTCGCCGTCCGTGAGGTAGCTCCAGACAAAAACCATCGCGGTGCAGGGTGCTGCGGCGAGGATGATGAGGCCCGCGACATAGTTTTTCGCCGTCTCCGGATCAATCCACCCCAGCCAACGGGAGAAAAGAACCTGGATGAAGAACCACCCGAGAAGTGCCATGCTGAACGGCTTCACGAGCCAGTTGACAAACAGCGTGATGAAGAGCCCTTTTGGTCTGGCGAAGACCCCGCCGATGCCGCCGAAATCGATCTTCAGCATCATCGGGTAGACCATCAGCCAGATGAGCGCGGCGATGGCGATGTTGACGTGGGAGCCGCCGCCAAACTCCATGCGTCCGACCTCGCGGGTGAGGCCGGGAACGAGTTTTCCGGCGGCGACGCCCACGACCATGCAGGCGAGAACCCAGAGGGAGAGGTAGCGTTCGAAAAAATCGAGCCGTTTGGCGGTGGAAGAACTCATGGGGATCTGCGGTTGTCGGTTAAAGGGATTGGAGGGCGGCACGGGGCGGACGGGCCAGGGCGAGGAGCGCGCGCGGGCCAACAGGTTCCTCGATCTGCCAGCGGACCAGGGCGGCACGCCGCGCAAGGCCGTCGGCAACCTCCCGCAGATAGCGGCGCTCGGCATCCTCGCGCTGCCGGAGCAGGGGGTCGCCCGACCCGCTTTCGAACAGGCTCTGGTTGATGATCCACCCGAATGGTTCGATCTGCGCGCGGCGCAAATCCTCCTGCAGCGCCGCAGCTTCATGCACCGGAGTCGCCTCCGGGAGGGTGACCAGAAGGATGCGGGTGAATTCCGGGTCCCGAAGTCGGCCGAGCAACCGCCGGACATCCTCGGACTGGCCGGACCTTGCCTGGCGGTTCATCTCGCGTTGGTGGGACTCGGTGGCATCGAGCAGGAGCAGGGTGTGGCCGGTCGGGGCCGTGTCGAGGACGACAAATTTGTCCTCTCCCTTCGCGACCTCGCGGGCAAAGGCCCGGAACACCGCGATTTCCTCGGTGCAGGGCGAGCGGAGATCCTCCTCGAGCAGCGCCCGGCTTGCCCCGTCCATCGCTGCTCCGGCGGCGGACAGAACGTGCTGGCGATACCGGGCGGTTTCCTGAGCCGGATCGATGCGACCGACCGTCAATCCCGGCAACCCTCCGGACAAGGCTTCGGCGACATGCGCGGCAGGGTCTGTGGTCGAGAGATGCACGGCATGTCCGCGCTCCGCCAAGGCGGCGGCGACCGCCGCCGCGACGGTCGTTTTTCCGACGCCGCCCTTGCCCATCGTCATGATGACGCCGCGCCGCGAAGCGGAAAGGTCATCGATCAGGTCCTCCAGCCCCTCGAAGTCCGGCGTCGTCCCGAAATCATCGTCCGCCTGGAATTCGAGGTCTCCCGGTTCCTCCAAAATCGAGCGCAGCCCCCGGATGCCGAGAATGTTCCGCGGCCTCAAGGCAACCGTGGCCACCGGGAGCGACCCGAGAAACCCGGAGCTCCGCTCCACGGCTTCTTCTCCGCGCCGTTGCAGGGCTGAAGCCAGCGCATCCCACGGGCAGCCGGCCTCGAACACCCCGTTGATGACCGCCATTTGGTTTTCCACGCCCAGTTCGCGCAACTCCCGCGAGGTGCGTTCCGCTTCCCGCAGCGAGGCCGCTTGAGGCCGGCTGACGAGCACGAGGGTGGTGAGATTTTTGTCGGCGAGCGTCCTGGCCGCCGCCGAATAAATGCCCCGTTGCTTTTCGAGTCCTGCCAGCGGGCCGAGACACGAGGTGCCGCCCGTGTTTTCCTCCAGAAAACGGTCCCACGCCTTCGCGAGGCTCATGAGCCGGAGCGTGTGTCCCGTCGGGGCCGTGTCGAACACGATGTGGTCGAAATTTTCCCCCGTCCCGGGATCCCCGATCAGACCCGCAAATTCATCGAAGGCGGCGATTTCGACAGTGCAGGACCCGGACAGCCCCTCCTCCATGCCCCGCAGTGCCGCATCGGGCAAAATCCCCCGCATCGGGCCGACCACCCGTTCGCGGTAGGCGCGGGCCGCCTCCTCCGGGTCGATGTTCAGCGCGGCCAGCCCGCCCGTTCCCGGGACCAATGTCGGCGAGTTGGAAAGCTTGCTGCCAACCACCTCATCGAGATTCGAAGCGGGGTCCGTGCTGACAAGAAGAACCCGGCGGCCGCTTTCCGCGAGCCGCAATGCCGTCGCGCAAGACAGGGAGGTTTTCCCCACGCCACCCTTGCCCGTGAAGAAAAGATACCGGGTCCAATCCGCCTGCCTCGCCGAAAACGCGGGGAATCTCATGGTGCGATCCCTGCCGCATCGAGCCAGCGCGCCCGTTCCGCCTGACCCGGGTATCCGCCCTTCGAAATCAACTCTCCATCCCAGAAAATGAGCGGCAGGGCCTCCGCGCCTTCCGTCTCCAAGATCTCCCTGACCTTCGGGTTTTGCACGAACGCCATCGGTTGTCGGCCGAGGCCATATCGTTCCACGGCGATTCCGCCCGCTCCAAGCCGACCGAGAAGCCCGGCAAATTGCGCCAGGTCGGGATCGACATCCGGGCCACAGACCCCGGTGGAACAGCACATCGGGGGATCATAGACTTGAACGGTTTTCACGGCATTCCCGGCTCGCCGCAGCGGCTGCGGGCGGCCTGTAGTTTTTTCAAATCCCCGCGAAACCGCCTGTCCGACACCGAGCAGTCCTGCAGGCAGGCCAGGTGGCGGGAGAGTTCCGCAGAGGGCTGTTCCGGAAGCGAGTAGATCATCCACGTCCCCTCGCGACGGTTTTCGACCATTCCCCGCTCGCGGAGATACGAGAGGTGCTGGGAGACCCGCGCCTGCGGGATCCCCAGCACCGATTGCAACTGGCACACGCACAACGGGCCGCGGGCCAAAAGCTGGATGATCCGCAGCCGCGTCTCGTCGCACAGGCATTCGTAGATCCGGACAAGGGACATGCGGGCAATATATTCGCATGAACGAATATTCGTCAATACGAATATATTTTCCACCCCTTCGGGCCGGGATGAATGTCGACAGGGCGATTTCGTTATTGCGCGGTTTGACATGAGCCCGTTGCGCGGGCTTCAGCGATCCTTCAGGGAAACCGCCGGGAAACAGATGGAGAGCGGCTCCGTTTTCCACCAGTCCCCGGAATTCTCCCGCTCTGCAGGCGAGGTGAATTCGTAGCCGTCGCCCACCGCGCGGACGTAGCGGGGGGGGCCGCCCGCGAAGGATGGCGTGTCGCCGAGCAGGTCGAGAACGGGGGCGGACCCCCGCAAGAGCCGGACCAGGAAATTTTTGAACCAGGGAGTCCGTTCCGCGCCGCCCAACGCGGCGAACCACATCTGCCAGTCCAGGCGCGGCATGTAGGGGGCGACCCAGGGCGGGGCCCGTCGGACCGGGCCGGGCTTGTAACGGAACCCGTAAGTTTTCCAGTTCACCCCGTCGTCCGAGCCCTGGACGATGATCTCCCGGCGTTTCGTCGTCATCACCGCGAAGAGCCCGTATCCGTTGATCGTTCGAAACGGCTGGACGGTTGCATACGCGCGGGCCAGCGGTTCCATCCAGGGCAGGGGCTGACGAAATGCGGACGCCATCGGGACGAGGCCCAGAAGAACGATCGCTGCGGCGGTTGGCCCGAGAACGAATCCCGGTAAAAAGCGCCGTCTGTCCGGGGCCGCCACCCGTTTGGCCAACCCGCCCCACACGGAGTCATCCACCGCAAGGAGGCAGAGGGCCAGCGTCAGCAGATTGAAAATCCCGTAGTTTCCCGTGACGGCGATCAGCGCCTGCAACAGCGCGATGCCGCCCGCGCCGAGAAGCCGCAGCCGCCGCGGGAAGAAGAGCAGGAACGGCAGGACGATCTCGATGAAGAGCGTCGCCTTGACGCTCAGCCACTGGAACCAGCCCGGCAATTGCTGCGCGAACCACGCGGTCGGCGTCGGCAGCGGCTGGGTGAAATAATGGTAATCCAATGCCGTCCCGTTCGCCCAGGCCGGATCGCCGCCCGACAGCTTCACCACCCCGGACTCGAACAGGAGGCGGAAAAGCAGCCAGAGCAAAAGAAAATGCGCGAGCCGGGGCGGAGGGGAGGCCTTTTTTGCCCGCCATTGCCACGGGGCGAGGAAGACGGCCAGAAACCCGGTTTCCAGCAGGAGGACATCCCATTGGAACCGGTAAAATTCCTGCCCGGCCATGCTCAGGGAAAGGTAAACCGCCCACAGAAAAACCAGGTTTGCCGCCGGGGCGATTCCGGCCATGAGGAGCACGGAGGAAACGACGCCCGCCCGGCACCAGCCATGCAACGCCGCTTCTCCGGCCCCGGTCCACCAGAGCAGGCTCGGGCATTCCTGGAACGCCCCGCCGCCCGCCGCATCGCGCACGGCCCGAAAAAATTCTGCGGCGGGCAGGATGCCTTCCGGGCCGATCAGGCCATCGATCTGCGCGCCGAAGGACAGGAAGGCCACGAGGAAAATCCCCCCAAGAATCCGCAGGAACAGCCATCCGGAGACCGCATACGCCGGAGGCCGCACATCGTTTCCCCAAAGCATCCGGGTGAGCAGGGAGAAAAAACTCCGGTGGGTGGCGACCCCGTCATAGAGCGCGTCCGCCACGCGGGCGAGGGCCGGCACTTCGCGATAAATCCCCAGCGCCATGCGGCCATGCCAGGTCGCCGTGGCCAAAGCGGAGAACACCGCTTCCGCGCCGGAACAGACGCGACCGTCCGCGCCGACCCACTGGACCGCGTCGGCAAATTTTCCGGGCGCGATCTCCGGAAACCGCGCGACGGCATTCCGGGAGGTTTCGTAATCGACCCGGTCCCCGGTGATCGCCTTCCACGCCTCGATCCACCGGCAGCAGAACCGGCACTCCCCATCGTAGATCAGCAGAGGCTTCTCGGGCACCCGGCCATGTTCTTCTCCCCGCCCCGCGATTCAACCTCAAAAACGCCGTCGGCCTTCCCAGTGCCCCGCGCCGCAGGCGGCCTATTCCACGTCCGAGGCCCGCCGGGAGGCTTCTTTCGCGGCGAGGGCGATTTGCGCTTTTTCGGCGGCGGCGCGCCGGTTGATGACGAAGGTGTTGTTGTCGCCATACGCGGCCCAGGGCCCGGCGGGGACTTCGGCGAACTCCACAAATTTCCAGTCGGTGATGTCGGTGTCGTCCATGCCGAGAAAATCGCGGACGGCAGGAGAGACATCGAGGCCGGCACCCTTGTTGAGATTCGGCTCCGGGCGCTCGTTGCCGAAGACGTAGCCGGCGTGGTCCGTGCGGAACGGACCGGCGTCCTCCCATTGGGCGTAGCAGACCCGGGTTCCATGCCGGATGGCGATCCATCGGCCTTTGCACACCGAGCGGCCGGGAGACTGAAAGTCCCGTTTGAACCAGGGGATGATCTGTTCGGCCTCGGGTTTGTGGCCCTTCGAGGTCATGTCGTTGTAAGGAAGAGCGATGTAGAACGGGTTCTGCCGCGGGGTGAAATCGCGCGGGATGAACGTGCCGAGGCGGTCGGCGCGTTTGGGGGAATCCGTGCCGCCGTAGTTCTCCGCCCACTTGGGGTCCCAGCAACTTTTGCGGTTCGGGACGGGGTTGTTCTCGCCCGGTTTCTCGCCGATCCAGAACGTGGTGGTGACAATCGAAGCCCGCCAGGGATACTGCCGGGCGGCCCCGGAAGCGGGCGGGGCGGCCCGGGGAGTGGAGTCCGAAGACCAGGCGTCATTCTCGAAAGAGAGCTGGGAGGCCCCCGCCTTTTTGGTCTTGAAGGAATCGGGAGACTTGGCGGACGCGGCGTGGGAACCCGAAAGGCTCGCTGCAGAATACATGGCCACACCGATCCAGCGGACGAACGATTTCCTCCTGCGATGCCGACGGCTGCCCCGCGTGTGAGCCGGACGATGTCTGCTCATGTGGAAATCTCGGCCAGAACTGCGGAATTTGCAAATCAAGCCACCGCCCCGGCAGGAGGTCCGCTCCCAAATCCGCGGGAAGGGAAGAAATGAGAGGGAGGGCGAAGCTCCGTCTGAGCCGTAATAAATGGGCTCACACGGAGGTTCGCCCTCCCATCGTTGGCGTGACGCGCGGATTTGGGCCGCTCCAATCCTCTTGCGGAGCGGCCCCCGCTCGCATAGCACGGACTGGTGAACATCTACGCGAGGGCCCTCCGGTATTTCCGGCCGTTCTTCTGGCCGACGCTCGGCGGAGTCCTGCTCACGTTCGCTTCCATTGCCGCCAATTTGCTGAAGCCCTGGCCGTTCAAGTATATCGTGGACGGGGTGCTCGACCCCGCGAAGGGGACATCCGCCGCCGGGGCTTTCGTGCACCGGTGGTTCGGGGACGGCAACCCCGCCGGTGCCGTGCTCGGGCTCTCGCTGGTCATGGTGGCCATCAGCCTCGTTGCCGGGCTGGTGAACATGGTGTCGAATTACCTTTTCATCCGGGTCGGCCTGCGTTCGCTGCTGCAACTGCGCACGGACCTCTACGCGGCGCTGCAGGCCCTCCCGCTCAAGTTCCACGATTCGCGGCGCAGCGCGGATTCGAGCTTCCGGGTGGCCTACGACTCCCAGAGCATCCAGACGATCTACAACAAAGGGTTCGCGACCATCCTCTCCTCGGTGGTCATGCTGCTCTCCGCGCTGGTCGTGATGTTCCGGATGAACTGGCCGCTGACCCTGGCCTCGCTGGTCATCCTGCCATTTGTCGTCCTCGCGATCCGCCACTACGCGGAGCGGGTGCGGAAGCAATCCACGACGATCCAGGAGCGCGAGAGCGACCTGCTGACGCTGGCGCAGGAAGGGCTGAGCCAGATCCGGATGGTGCATGCGTTCGGGCGGGAGGCATTCGAAGTCGGCCAATTCAGCCGCCGGGCGGCGCAAAGCCTGGAGGCCAACATGCGGCTCAACATGACTTCGGTGGCCAGCGCTCTTGTGGTGGGAACCCTCATGGCCCTGGGAACCGCGCTCATGTATTACGTGGGTTCGGTCCAGGTGCTCGAAACCAAGGGGGCCTTCACCCTCGGAGATCTCCTTGTCTTCGCCTCCTACCTGATCATGCTCTACCAGCCGCTGGAGCAGTTGACGTATACGGCCTGGGCTCTCGAAGGTGCCGCCGCGGGGGCCGCGAGGTGCTTCGAGGTTCTGGATCGGGACAACGATGTGCCCGATGCCCCGGATGCGAGGGTCATCGAGGCGGTGCGGGGGCGGATCGAATTCTGCGGGGTTTCGTTCGGATACACCGACGAGCGGGTGATTTTGAAAGACATGGGGTTCACGGTCGAGCCCGGGCAGACGGTGGCCTTCGTCGGCGGCACAGGCACCGGCAAGAGCACGCTGCTGAGCCTCGTCCCCAGGTTTTATGACCCGGAGGTCGGCGTGGTTTCGCTCGACGGGCACGACCTCCGGAGCCTCACGAAAAAGAGCCTGCGCTCGCACATCGGGATGGTCCTGCAGGACACGCTGCTGTTTTCCACGACGATCAAGGAGAACATCGCCTACGGAAAACCCGGCGCGACCGACGAGCAGATCGTCGAAGCCGCCCGGCGCGCGCAGGCCCACGATTTCATCATGCGGATGCCGGCGGGGTTTGACAGCCCGGTCGGCGAACGGGGGGGGCACCTGAGCGTCGGCCAGCGCCAGAGGATCGGGATCGCCCGCGCCTTTTTGAAAGACGCCCCGATCCTCCTCCTCGACGAGCCGACCAGCGCGCTCGACCCCACGACCGAACACGCGATCATGGGCACCATTTCCGAGCTGATGCGCGGGCGCACGACATTGATCGTCACCCACCGGCTGGCGACCGTCCACGGGATCGGGCGGATCATCGTCCTCAAGGAAGGCCGCATCGTCGAGGACGGGACGGGTGCCGATCTGGTTGCGAAGAACGGCATCTACGCCGCCCTCTACCGTGACGCGCAGGCGGAGTAAGACCGGGCTTTTTATCTCCGCTTTGTCGTGCCATGATGAGCTTTTCAAACTCATGACCACCGAGCAACTCAAGCATCTCATCGACTCCATCGAGACGGATCGCGTCGAGGTGACCCGCTCCACGGATGATGCGGACAAATATCGTGAGGCCATTTGTTCTTTCTCCAATGACATGGCCGGGCGGGGGCTGCCCGGGTTTCTCATTATTGGGGCTGATCAAAAGGACATCGGGTTTCGCCTGGAAGTCACCGACCGTGTGCTGCAGCAGTTTGCTTCGTATCGCTCGGATGGCCAGATTCTTCCTCTGCCGGTGATGACGGTCGCGAAATACCCCCACCCAGCGGGAGGCGGAGACATTCTGGTCGTCGAGGTCCAGCCCCACGACTTGCCTCCGGTTCGCTCGAAGGGGCGCACCCACATCCGGATCGGCCCGCGCAAGGATGTGGCGAGTGAAGCCGAGGAGCGTGTGCTCATGGAACGGCGCTCCTCCCGTTTCCCAACTTTTGATGCCACCCCGTGTCCCGAAGGCGAATTGGATCGGCTCGACCTGGAAACATTCGGCCAGACATACCGCACGCAAGCCATCGCAGCCGAGGTCATTGCCGAAAACCACCGGGACTTGAAAGAACAACTTGCTTCAATTCGAGACGAACCACTTCCTCACCATCATCCCGAAGCATCCCCAAAGATGAAGACGCTCGCTTTTTTCAACAACAAGGGAGGAGTCGGAAAGACAACCCTGCTCTACCATCTGGCATGGATGTTCTCCGACATGGGCAAGCGGGTTCTGGTGGCCGACTTTGATCCGCAGGCAAATCTGACTTCAATGTTCCTCACAGAGCCGGAACTGGAAAAGCTCTGGGACCCCGACAATGTTCAGGACCAAAGTATCATGGCCCCGCTGATCCCGATCATTCGCGGGCTGGGCGATATCGGGCAGGCTCCTCTTCAGCGCATAGCGCCCAATATTCGGCTTATCCCCGGAGATCTCAACCTTTCAAACTTTGAATCCAATCTCTCCGAGGCGTGGGGGGATTGTCTGGACGGGAAAGAGCCGGCATTCCGGACGACCAGTTCGCTTTACCGCATCTCTCGCCAGGCGGCGGAGCAGTTCGATGCAGACTTGGTATTACTCGATGTCGGTCCCAATTTCGGAGCAATTAACCGCGCTGCCCTCATCTGTGCTGATGCAGTGGTGATTCCTGTTGCCCCGGACCTGTTTTCAATTCAGGGGCTTCGCAACCTTGGCCCCACCTTGAAAAACTGGCGGCGAGAGTGGACCAAGCGGTTGGATGAAAGGCCTGCTGCAGAGTTGCAACTGCCTGCGGCCATCATGAACCCACTCGGCTATGTCGTGCTGCAGTTCGGAGTTCGGGACAGCAGACCGGTCCATGCCTACGAGAAGTGGGCCAGACGAATCCCGGCCACCTTCGCCGAGAAGGTTCTTGGCAATGCCGAGGCTACCCCAATCCCCGGTGAACCAGACCCATATTGCCTCGGACTGCTCAAACACTACCGAAGCCTCGTTCCGATGGCCATGGAGGCACGGAAGCCCATTTTTCGTCTCAAACCCTCCGATGGCGCAATCGGCTCGCACACCTACAGCGTGAAAGAGTGTGGCGAGGATTTTCAAAAGCTTGCCGCCAGAATTCTTGAAAGACTGGATCTATCCGAGGTTCCGGAGCCGGTTGTCAGTAAACATTGAGTTTGAGTGGAAATCGCGACGTGCAGGCGGAGTCGTCAGTTTTCCCTCGCGTTGGCATTCTGGCCCTCGCGGCCGCGGAGGCGGAGGAGGATCGGGAGGCCGGGGTATTCCCATTTGTCGCGGATCCGCTTGCAGAGGTAGTTGACGTAGCTGTCCATGAGGAGGCGGGGGTCGTTGACGAAGAGGATGAACTGGGGGGGCTTGATCGCGGAGGGGCCGGCCTCGTTGACCTGTGTGATGTAGAGGACCTTGAAGCGCTTGTTGCCTTTTGTCGCGGGGGCCTGGCGTTCGATTGCGGCGCGGATCACCCGGTTCAGCTCTCCGGTGCCGGCGCGCCGCATCGAATGTTCGCGGACTTTTTCCACCATCGTGAACAGCCGCCGCACGTTGTCGCCGGTCTTCGCCGAGAGGACAATCACCGGCGCGTAGTCGAGAAAGAACAGCTCCCGCTTCACGCGCTCGACGTGCTCGCGCAGGAGTTCGGGATCGTGCCTGCCGCCCTCGGCGACCAGATCCCATTTGTTCAGCACGATCACCGCAGGCTTTTTCGCCTCCTGGATCAGGCCGGCGATCTTCTTGTCCTGGGTCGTGACGCCGGAGGTGGCATCGATGACGAGCACGTTCAGATCCGCACGCAGGATCGTTTTTTCCGAGCGCATCACACTGAAGACCTCGACCGATGTGTTGTGCTTCGAGCGGTGGCGGATTCCCGCCGTGTCGCAGAGGATATATGGACGCCCTTCCCGGACGGTCGCGATGTCCACGGCGTCGCGGGTCGTGCCCGGAATCTCGCTGACCGTTGACCGCTTGTCCTCGAGGATCGCGTTGACGAGGGAGGATTTGCCGACATTCGGCCGACCGACGATAGCGAGTTTCGGCGCGACAACCGGTGCCTCCGGATCCTGCTCCGGAGGGGGAGGGAGAAGCGATTCGATGGCTTGGACAAGGTCGCCGATCCCGCGTCCGTGGGCCGCGCTCACGGTCAGGGTGTGGGCGAATCCGAGGCGGGCAAATTCATCCGCCCGCGACTCGTGGGCCTCGATGTCCACCTTGTTCACCACCAGGATGACCGGGGTCGCTGCGGCGCGGATCATCGAGGCCAGCTCGGCATCGAGCGGGGCGACGCCGTCGTTGGCGTCCGTGACGAAGAGGATGAGGTCGGCGGATTCGATGGCGATCATCGCGCCTTCGCGGGTGGACTCCGCGAAATCCGGATCCGGCTCCTCGCCGATGCCGCCCGTGTCGACGATTTCAAACGGGGCCGCGCCGAGTTTGCAGACCGAGGCGATGCGGTCGCGGGTCACGCCCGGCTGGTCGTGGACGATGGAAATCATCCGTCCGGCGAGGCGGTTGAAAAGGGCCGACTTGCCCACGTTCGGGCGGCCGACGATGGCGATGTTGCGCATGAAAAATCAGTGTGGTTGTTCGTGGCGGCGGAGTTGGCGGATCCCCCTGGAGACGTAGATCGCTCCGCTGGCCAGCGTGAAGAATCCCGCGACGTAAACAGAAACCAGGTGGTGCGGCAACTGCAGCATGATCCAGGCGACGGCCACCATCTGCGCGGCCGTGGCCACTTTGCCGGTGAGCGCGACGCTCACCTCGAGTTTCTGGTCGAGGTGAAAAAGCACCGCGTATCCGATCAAAATGATGGCGTCGCGCGCGATCACGAGAACCGGGAACCAGACCGGAAAAGCATATGTCCACCGGCTCAGGCTGAGGGTGATGATGGCGGTGAGAAGAAGCCCCTTGTCGGCAATCGGGTCGAGGATCGAGCCGAGTTTGCTGCGCTGTTTCCACCTCCGCGCAACCCATCCGTCGAGCCCGTCGCTCGCCGCGGCCGCGAGGAACGTGATGATGGCGGCCCACCGCTGCCACTCCTCCGGCTCGCCGGTCTCGATTCCCCGGCCATAATACACGCAGAAAAGCACGAAGACCGGAATCATCAGGATTCTCGTGACGGTGATCTGGTTGGCGAGTGTCATGGGTTTCCGCGAAGGCTGGCACAGATTTCCCGCGCCGTCGAACATTCGCACCGACTGCGGTGACACGCGCGCGAACATTCCTTGCGAGCGGGCTTGCCGGCCGCCGTGCGCTCGGGTTGCATGGCGGCGGTGAGTGCGATCGCTTGCGAGGGGCTGACGTGTTTGAAACCCGACTGGAACAACGCCGGTCCCGGCCGCGTGCTCGATTTCTCCTCCGATTTCGAATGCGGGGAATTCGTGGGTTTCTGCGGGCGGGACGGCTGCGGAAAGGGCCTCCTTTTGAATGTGATCGGGCTGCTCGAAAAGGCTGACTCCGGGCGGCTGGTCCTCCTCGGGCACGATGCGGCGGATTTTTCCGATGAGGACACCGCGACGTTCCGGAACGAGGCGTGCGGGTTCCTGTTCGGGCACCCGTGCCTGCTGCCTTCGTTCACCGTCGCGGAGAACGTGGCCATGCCGCTTTTCCGGATTTGCGGGGGCGGGGCGGCGGAGGCCCGGGAGCGCACCCGCGAAGTCCTGGAATTTGCTGGCATCGGGGATTTTGAAACGACGCGAACCGGGACGCTTGATCCGGTGCTCCGGTGGCGCGCGGCCTTTGCGCGGGCCCTGGTGCATGACCCGCGGGTGCTGATCGCGATCTCCCCGCCCGCTGCAGACCTGCTGCCGTTCGCGAAACTCGCGGCGGCGAAATACCACCTCACGGTCCTCTGGGCCGGGGAGCGCGAAACCTTCGCCCCCTACGCCGACCGGATTGTCGAAATGCGCGATGGTCGCGCCAGGGAATCATGATGGAACTCGCCCCAGCACGGGCCGCCGGAAAATCCCACCTGGCATTCGCGCTCCTCTGGTTGCCGCGCGACCGCCGCCGGGACGCGATGATCTTTTTCCGCTTCTGCCGGGCGGTTGACGACATCGCCGACGAGCCGGGCCGTGGCGAGGACGAGAAGCGGCGGCTCCTGCAGGAATGGCTGGACGCCATCGGGCGGAACGGCCTGCCCGCCGAACTCGAGGCCGTGATCGCGAGGCGTGCCATCGAAAGGAACCTCCTCGCGGAGATCGTCCGCGGCTGCGCGACGGACATCCGTCCGGAGAGGTTCGAAACATTTCCGGATCTGGAAAAATACTGCTGGCGCGTCGCCTGCGCGGTCGGCCTGGCCTCGATCCGGATTTTCGGGTGCGAGGACCCCGCCAGCAGCACCTACGCGGAAAACCTGGGCCATGCGCTCCAGCTCACAAACATCCTCCGCGATGTCGGCGAGGATGCCGCCGCCGGACGCATCTACCTTCCGCTCGCGGACCTGCGGCGGTTCGGCGTGAGCGTGGAGGATTTGCTCGATGGGAAACCCACGCCCGGATTCCGCAGGCTGATGAGGTTTGAAGCCGGGCGGGCGCGGGCGCGTTTTCACGCGGCCATCCCGCCGGCAGGCGACAGGCGGGCGCTCCTTGCCCCCGAGATCATGAAAGCGATCTACCTCCGCATCTTGTCCCGGTTGGAAAAGGACGGTTTCCCGGTCTTCGCGCGCCGGATCCGGCTCGGGCGTTTGGAGAAACTTGCGGCAGCGCTCGACGTCTGGCTCCGTTCCCTGATCCGGCTCCGCCCGCTCGATCCGGCGCGCGGGTCTGCTCCGGGACAAGCACCCGATGCCTCGCGGAAAAACTCCCGCACCAGGCCGCCCGCGACGAGATGATCGGATGTTGTCACCGTTCCGCCCGTCTTGGGAAGGCGGCGGCGGCCGCTGCGGCAGAGAGCAGCAGGAGGGCGGCGATGAACCACCCGTTGGCTCCGCGGGTGCCTGCGAGGTCGAGGTGCAGATTGAGCGGGGCTTCGCCGTCGACCTGGATGCTGCGGGTGAAGGTGAGTATCCTGCCGCTCTCCGGGATGGTGACGTCGATCGCGCCGGGCGCGGGTTCGGCGGCGAGCTGCTGCTCGACGATGCGGCCCGCGATGCCCTTGAGCGCGGAATTTTCCTCGGCGGTGTTCCCCATGAGGATCTGGTCCATTTGGCGGGGGTCGAAGTTCGTTCCGCCCTGCATGAAGGGGTTCGCGCTGGCCGCCTGTTCGAGCTGTTCGTTGTGGGCGGTGGCGTTGCTTTTGTTGTCGAAATAAAGCCGTTGGCGTCGGGTGTTGAGGCCGACGACGGCCTGCTGGGTCTTGAGCGTTTTCAACTGCACGCGGGCGTCCTCGTTCGAGGCCTCGTCCAGGCCGTAGGTGTTCGCCGCCTTGCTGAGGACTTCACCGGCCTGCTGCTGCTCGCCTTTGCGCAGCAGGGTGTTTGCCTGGTCGATGAGGGCCGCTGCCTTTTTCGCCTCGAGGCCCCGCATGGAAGAGGAGAGGTCCACATATTCCTGCAAGCCGAAGAGCCCTGCGGATTTTTGCTCCTTGAGCCGCAGGGTGCCGCGGTAGTTGGCGACCGTGTAACCCGGCGGCACGATGACCCGCCAGGAGACGTTGACGAGCGGGACGTTGAGGCTGGGGCCGATCAACCCGATGCCCCTGCGCTGCGCGGCGGGGACCGAATAAACCAGCCGGACCCTGGCGGACCGGTCGGCACCCGTGTTCGGCGAGACGCTGATCAGATAGGCATCGCCTTCGCGCACGACGCCGACGCTCCCGTCGTTCACGATGGCGCTGAAAAGCTGGGCCTCTTTGGGCAGGTTGACGCGCAGGGAACTTTTTTCGACGACCTCGACGGCCAGTTGGACGGCGGTGAGAGAAGGCCCGAGCGGCGAGAACAGCGTGGTGAGATCGCCCTGCGTCACGCGGAGTTTCAGGGCATCGGCCACGTCGTGCCGCCGGATGTTCACCGCGAGCGGCCCCTCGGGCTCGGCGATGCGGAAGCAAAGCGTGGGCACGCTGCGATCCGACCGGTCCTGGAGGTTCGCGGGCACGGCACCCCAATCCACCCGCTGCCATCCGCGCGGAAGAGCGGGCGCGTCGAGCTCGATGCGTCCGCTCCCGCGGACCGAGACGAACTGCGCGACCTGCCGCGCCCCCTCGAACAGGGGCGTGCGGACCATTTCCCTCCCCTGCTCCCGCGCGGTCTGGCCCTGGAACTCGATCTGCGCGTCCGTCTCCCCGGCGATGCCGCGCTGGAAGCGGATTTCCCACAGATCCTTTTCGTCGGGGAGCTTGACGAGATCATTCACGGACGGGCCCGAGCCGCGAACGGTTTGCGCCTGGCTTTCGCTCAGCCCCGGCAGGCGGAGGCGGAGCTGCTTGACGGCGGCATTGTCCACGCGGTAGCGGAGGCTGAGGCGCGTGAGGGTTTGCCCCTCGCGCACCGTGATTTCCTGCAGGGCCTGGACCGTCACCCACGGCTCCAGCGCCTCGATCCCGAGATTCAGACTCCAGTTTTCCTGGAGCAGCCGGAAGGCCAGCGTTCCGGCCCGCGATTCCCCGGCGGCCCGCGAATCCACTTGGGAAACACCCTCGCGCTTCACCGCGCGAAGGCGGATCCCCTTCTCCGGCACGAGGAACATCTCGCCGGTTTGCCGGGTCGCCTCGCGGAGCAACAGCTTCGGGACCGGCCAGGAATCCTGGGCGGCCGGGGCGGGGCCCACCAACGTGAGTGCAAAGTTCTGGTCGCCGACCGTGCGGCCGTTGAGCTGCATGGTGATGATCCGCCTGCCGTCCTCGGCGGCCTCGGTCCACTGGCTGAGAGCCGCGCCGCTGAGCGCTTCGACTTCCAGGCCGTCGGGCAGGGCGAAGCTGAGTTTGAAAAGCCCGGCGCGCGTGATCGCGACGTCCAGGTCGACAGCCATGACAAGACGGTCATCGCCGAACGAAAGAACCTGCTTGCCGACAACCCTCACTTCGGGGGCGACTGCGGCGACTTTCAGCGACACGGCCCCGCCTTCTCGCCCGTAACGAAATGCCTGCTGGAGCGTGGCCAGCGGGCGTCCGTCCTTGGTTTTCGGGATCAGCCCGGCATCGAAATCCTCGAGGTTGACCGGCGAGAGGCCGCGCACGTTTTCCGGCTGCGCGTCGCCGCCGAACGCCAGCGCGATCATGCCGACCTCGCCGTCCGCGCCGGGGACGCGGATGGGATCCAGCGTGAGGTCCACCGGGAGGTCTGCGGTCCCGAGCTGGGTTTCCACATCGATTTGGAAAGCGTTCGCCTGGGTTGGCGCGAGATCGACGCGAAGCTTGCGGCTCTTGGGGTCGAACCGCCAGGCGCTGGTCGGGCCGCTTCGCACGTCGCCGACCGTGAAGCCTTTCGGAACTTCCAGCTCGAGAGATGAGACCTGGCCCTGCACGGGCCGGACCGTGATGCGGCAGTAGCCGTTCACAACCCCCGGCCCGGGCACGAAAAGGTTGGCCGCCTCGGCGAAAAACCGGGTCTTCTCCGCCGCCGTATCACGCGTCCTGGTCCGCAGGTTGATGGCCGGGGAGTCGTCCGGGCCCAGCACGAGGGTCGCCCCGCTTTCGTTCCCGGGGAGCCCTGGTATCGGCTGGACGCTCACAGCCGATGGCGAGGTGAACTCCCAGCCGCCCTGGTCGAGCTGCACTGTGACGCGTTGGACGGCTGCGGGCCCGGTCACCAAGGGAAGGCCCTCCGCCAAATCCCCCGCCGGCATTTCAAAGCTGGCGTGCGCACGGAAGGCTCCGGCGCGTTCGAGGGCGACAAAATACAGTGTCTGGTCCCCCCGCTGGGTTTTTGTGACGCGGAGCCCGTCGTCGCCTTTGAACCCGGTCAGAACCGCAGGAGGCCGGAGCAGGAGGAAGCTGTCTCCGACGGCCCCACGCACCTGCACATCGAATTCCCCGAAGAGCCGTCCCTCGTGGATTTTCCATGTCTGGACCACCGACGATGCCGACTGGTTCTCCCGGGCTTGCACCGGAGCCACCGGGACCAGGGCGAGCAGCAGGAGCAGCGCGGCGGCAGGCCCCGCCGGAGGGCGCAGCCCGCGCATCCGGCGGATCAATGCCGGGAGAAGCAGGACCGCGAAGACCCCGAGCGCCACGAGGAGGAAAAACACCGCGGCCCCCCCGCGCTGGGCGAGGATCCCGAGCACGAGCAAAAACGCGCCGACTGGAACCTGCCAGCCGCCGCGCCCGGCGGCGAAGCGGATGCGGAATGCCGCGGACGCGAGCAGCCCGAGTCCCGCCACGGCGGAAACGACGCCCCACGCGGAAACCATCGCCCGGTTGGCCCCGACGTTGGCGAGCCGGATCGTGACGGCTTCGCCTGCGGGGACAACATTCGCCGAGTAGGTGAGCTTGGCCAGGTTGTGCCGACGCTCGCGCATGGCGGCGGACGCCAGGTTGAGGGCGGAGAGGACCACGACCGCCGCGACGAGAGACCCGAGAAGGGTCTTCCATCCCGTTCCGGCCCGGACGAGAAATGCGGATGCCCCGGTGGCGAGCAGAAGCAGGATGACCGTGCCGGGCGCGCGGGCGGAGAGCCACTCGAAACCGGTTTCTGTCAGAACCGGCCCGCCGAGCTGGGCGGTCCCGCCCTTCGGCACGAGGAGTTGCCCGGGGTCGCCGGTGACCGTCCACTCGCCGATCACGGTCGGCGCCTGCGTTTTCGGGGAATCCAGCACCGGAGACGCGGCGTGTTTTGCGGTCTGTCCGAGGCGAAGAACGACCTCGACCGGATCATTCGGGTTCAGCTTCGGGGGGAGAGGGACGAGTGTCTGGTCCCCGTCGATCCGCGCGTTCACGATTTCCTTGTCGGCGCGCGCCTCCCACAATTTCACGTTTTTTGGCAGCGCGATGCGCAGGGCCTTGCGCCCGCGGGTCTTCACGAAATACCGGGCGTCGGTGACGACCTGCCCATCGCGCGAGACCCGGCTCGAAAGCTTCGCGAAATCGACCAGTTGGTCGACCGTTTCCGCCGGCGCGAACCATTGGATGTCCATCTCGAGGGCAAACGGGCGGGCGGTGTATTGGTAGACCGCCAGCGAGGGAGAGCTGCTGAGAAGCCGGAATTCCGCGGGCAGCTCCAGCGGCTCCAATTTCAGCAGGGCGCCATCGGCCTTGAGGATGCGGGTTTTCACCTGCAGCGGGCTGACCACCTGGACGAACCCTCGCTCGCCCTGCACGCCGAGGGCGCGGACCTCGCCGGGATTGATGGCCCCGCCCCGCGCGCTCATCGGCTGCTCGAACGTGACCAGCAAAGTCGCGGCACCGAGCACCGGCTGGTGCAGCGAAACGATCACCTGGTTGCCTTCGCGACGCCAGTCGCGGCGGACGTTCTGCCCGACGACATCGATGTTTCCGACCGATTCCGGCACCTCGATCCGCCACTCGTTGGCGGGTGCCCCCACGACGAAATAGTTGATGAGGATGCTGCCGTAAACCACGCCCTCCTTCAGCGAGTAGAGGTGGAAAATATCCGCCTGCACGCTTTGGCCAAGGGCCTCGACGTCCAGCGTGGCCGACCAGTTCGCCTCGCGCTGGCGGTAGGCCTGCTGGAGGCCGGCGGCCTGGGTGGGAAAATAGCCGAGCGGCATTTCCACCAGCTTGTCCACCTTGCCGGGGAGGATGCGGAAGCCGGGCGCGGCGACGACCCCGATGTGGCCGCGCACGGATTTGGCCCCCGGAAACGAAAGCGGCGGCAGGACCCATTCGCCCGCGGCGGCCGCCTGGTTTTTTTCGAGCCGCAAATGGATCAGCTGGCGCCCATCCACGGAGTTGTTGAAAAGGATTTTCAGCACGCGGGAGCCGTCCCTGGCTCCCGTCTCCGCGACGTAGTCCGCGACGGCCCCGCCGCTGGCGGCCACGACGGCGTAGTCTTCTGGGATCCCGAGCGACCACTCGCGCACGGGCGCCTCGCGGATGTCGAGCTCGAGGTCGGCGTCGATCGCGCGGTCGGTGTCGCCGAGCCGGTAGAGCGCGATTTGCGAGACCCCGACCTCGGGCAAGATCTGGTTCGCCACGATGCGGCAGGCATAGCTGGCCGAGGGAAAGCGATACACGAAAACCTGGCGCGCGCCTTTCTCGGCCGGTTCGCCGGGAAATTGCGACGGGGCGAGCTGCATCATCCCCGCCACGTCGGAGACCTCGAGCCGCACGGCACCATCGTTGGCCACGCGCACAAACCCGGAATGGCGCACCCCGCCTTCCGGGGTGAGGCGCAGCGGTTCGGCCCGGACGGGAAAATTCCCCAGCGTGGCCTGGCTCCTGACGGCCAGCGAGCCGGTTTTCTCGAACGGCCTGCTGAGCCGGACATCGAGGATCCGCCGGTTGCCGGCTGGCACGACTTTCCAGCCCAGGACATTCGCGCCCTCGACCCCGAGGATTTCCCCCGGCCCGTCAATTGTCATCCGGACGCCGGGCAATTTTCCCTGCAGGACCCGGAAATCGATCTGCGAGGTCTGCCGCAGCAGGCCCGCCCCCACGCGCACGTCGCTCTGCTCGTGGCTCGTGAACGACAATGTGCCGACGCCCGAACCGCGGGTCTGCCTCCATCCCACCGAGGCGTTGCCGTCGGACGCAAGAAACCCTTTTCGCGAGGCTGCGTCGGGGACCACGGCGGCCTGGGGATCGAACGACACTTCCGTCGGAAGCCCTTCGATCTGCATGGGGACCACGGCCCCGGCGGGCATGCGAAAATCCAGCGAATTCCACTCCCCCTCGCGGAGGGCCGCCGCAAAAGCCAGATCGATCGGGAACACGCCGACCCGGTCGAAGACGAGCGCGGTTTGATCGTCTTCGAGTTCGGCGTGCCAGCCGTCGCCGGATGCGGGCTCGGACAAAGCGGCGCGCCCGGAGAGGAGGGCCAGCCTCGCCCCCGCCTGACGCACGCGGGCCTCCCCGCGCAGCCGGAAATTCACGCAACCGGCGGCCGCGTCGAGCTTTCCCGCGAGCTGCGCGCCGGCAAGGTCGGCGTCCGCGAGCGCCGCGCCGCGCCGGACGAGCACCACCTCCAACCCCGCGTCTCCCGTCCCATAAAATTGCTGCTCCCCGTGCGGTTTCGGGTCCGGGCCGAGGGGGACCAGGCCGTCGGCCCGCGTGACGCGCATGTCGACCGTTTCGCCCGGCACCAGCCTGATCTGCGAGGAAAAGCCGACCGCATCGCCCGGTGACAGCGTCGGGAGGGCGATGGTGCCGGGAACATTCGGCTCCGCGATTTTCACCTTCACCGCGAGGTTCCATTGCGCCGGTCCGGGCTGGCCGTCCTTGAGCGTCGGCCTCAGGTCGAGGAACCGCCTCCCGCCCGCCTGGCGGACCGACCAATCGCGCAGGCCGTCGCCATTCACCCCGACCACGTCCCCGCTGCCGCCCAGCCCCAGCGTGATCACCTCCGGACGGCCCTGCACCACGCGGATCACCAGTTTGATCTCGCCGACGATCTCCCCGGTGCCGAGGCGCATCACGTTTTCCGATGTCGCGGAAAAAAAGAGCGGGGCCTCGGGCATCACCCCGTGCGCCTCGACGACCAGGTGCCCGTCCCCGGGAGCCAGCTGCGCGGAAACTCCGGCGCGATCCGCCCGCGCTTCGTTTTGGGAAAAGGCGGGAAGCGGAAGAAACGCGAGGGCGAGGACCGGGACGAGCGGCTTCCATCGGATGGGCGACATGGGGCGGATGTCCCGGACGCCCGAGTTTTGGCAGAATAGCAGGCGGGACGCCCGCCCCACGAAGCTCGTGTTGGTTCTATCCAGGATTGAGAGTGCGGTTTTCATGCGGTGTGTTTTGTTGGCTGGGACGGGGTTGCGGCGTGTCGGGAATTTGTAAAAAGGCTGCCGGATTTTTCACGCATGGGCAGGATGCCCATGCCACGGGTGCTGGCCGATGGGGTGCCTGGGAAACAATGGGTTCTGCCGGGCATAAAAGTTATCGTCTCATCTTTTCGAACATCCGGATGAGATCGCCCACCTTGGCCTGGTGGGAATATTGGCCGCGCAATTTCGCGATGACGGGGGCCATCGTGTCCAGGTCCACCCGCGAGTCCCCGCGGAGCCTTTCCGCGAGCAGGGCGGCGGTGGCGGCGAGCTGCATCGAGGGGGGGGCCTTGTCGAACGCGGGGGCCTTGGCTTCATACGGCATCGTCCACGAACGCTCGACCATCATGCCGTTCGCCGGATCGCGGAACCGGACGAAGACCTCGCCGAGTTCGCCCTCGCCCTCGGGCAGGGTTTGCACCTGATACACCGCCACCCCGGCTTCCTCGGCGGAGAGCTCGGCGGCCTGGACTTTGTCGTTGCGGAAATCCTCTTTCTTCAGCAGATGTTTCTCGAATCCGATGAGGCGGTATTGGCTGACCCGCGCCGGATTGAACACGACCTGGACCTTCACGTTTTCCGCCGCCGGGCGCAGAGCTCCGGCAAGCTGCCGCGAGAACCCCGCGTCGGCATCCTCCGGCCTGTTGAGGAAGTAATACCGCCCGTCGCCCTTGCGGGTCAGGGCTTCGAGCATTTCGTCGTTCAGGCCGTTTGCCCCGACGCCGCAGGCATCGAAGGAAATCCCCTGCTGGCGGGTCTTCTCGATCTGGCGTGCCAGCCGGGCGGGGTCGGCGTCACCCAGGTTGGCCGCGCCGTCGGTGAGGAGGACGATGCGGTTCTGCGCGGCGGGGAGTTTTTGTTTGAGCGCCAGCTCCGACGCGAGGTCGAGCGCCATCTCCAGGTTCGTGCCACCTTCGGATGGCGTGCGCGCGGCCATTTCAGCGAGTTTTCCCGCCTGGTTTCCCGGCACCTGCTCGGCCAGCAGGCGCGGGGTCCGGGCAAATCCGATGAGCGTCACGCGGTCGTCCGGCCCGAGCAGCGACGCGAGTGTTTGCAGCGCGCGGCGGACCGATTCGGCGCGGTCCTCGCGTTCCATCGAGCCCGAGGTATCGAGCAGGATCGTCAGGCGCAGCGGCTGCCCTGCGGCGCGGCCCGCAGCCGCCACCTTGAGCGCGATGCGGACCAGCTCGCGCTGTTGCTGGAACGGGTGTGCGCATTGCTCGATCCGGCAGGCCACTTCCTCGCCGGGTGCCGGTGCCGGATCGCTGTAATCGAATGCGTTGTAAAATTCCTCCGCACGGATCCGTCCGGGGTCCGGCATCGCCCCTTTCGCCAGCGCGTCTTTCGCCAACTGGAACGAGACATCGCTCACATGCAGGGAGAATGTCGAGAACGGCTGCCTGGTGGTTTTGATTTCTGCCTGGAAAGCCGGGTCGCGGTCTTTGCCGGACGCCTTCGCTTTCGCGGGTTCCATCGGAACCGCCTCTGCGCCCGGGGCGCTCACGTCACCCGCGTCCCGCAGGACTTGCTTTTCAGCTTCAACTGCCGCAACTCCTCCTCTTGCGCCAGTCCCCGAGCCAGAGCCCTTGCCCCATCCACTGGTGAAGGCTTTTATGGCGGTCGCTTCAACCGCCGCCAATTTCTTTCCCGAGGAATCCGGTTTGCTGGAGGGACCGGCACTGTCCGTTACGCTTTCACTCACGGACGACACGGCGGTCGTCCCTCCAATCCCAACCGATGCCTTACGATCCAAACCGTCGGCAGCCAAAAAGCCGCCCGCTTCACCATGAAACTGCGGGCGTTCCTCGTTCGGGGACGACGCGATGCTCCGCCTGGGGCTCTTCATGAGGGCTCCGGTGATCGCCGGGAGGCTCAGCGAGTAGAGGACCGCAACAAATGCCAGGATGACCAGACAGGCGACCACGCGGTTCAGCGTGTCGGACGACAGCCATTGGGGAAATGGAAGGGCGAACGCCTTGACTTTTTTTCCCGGCTGCGCGGGCCGTGCCCCCAGCTTTTCCAGGAGCTGCTGCCTCCGCCCTGGTGACAGCTGGATTTTCGGCTGCCTTGGGAGAAAGGCGACGCCCACGAGCGTGTGCACGGCCCCGATCCGGCGCTTGAAGATGGCGAGTTCGGGATTTCCAGCGAGGATCCTCTCCAGTTCCGAAGCCTCGAACGCGGAGGTTTCGCCCAGCACGCTGGCGACGACACGCGCTTCGAGCGCCGGGTCGCTCCACGGCTGAGGGCCTTTGGTGTTTTCGTCGTCGTTCATGGTGTTCATCCCAGGCTCCCGTCGATGCCGGCGTGGCGCAATGCGTCGGCCAGCCCCTTGAGCAGGTGGTGCAATTTGTAGCCCACGTTGCTTACGCTGAGGCCGGTTTGACGGCTGATTTCCCGATACTTGAGATCGTCGTGATATTTGAGGCGGATGAGCGACTGGTCGTCCGGGGGGAGTTCCGAGATGAGCAGCCGCACCATGCCGATGGCCTCCAGGCGACCGAGCGCTTCATCCGGGGGATTTTCATTTCCCGGGCCCTCCGGGCCCTCCTCCACCGTCTCCTTCGCGTGGTCGCGGAGGTGGTTGAGCGCCAGATTCCGCACGCTCCGGAAGAGCCAGGCGCGCGGGTTTTCCACCTGGCTCCAGAGCTCGTGGAGCCGCAGGAAGGCCTCTTGGACGAGTTCCTCGGCAACGGCCCTCCGGCCCACGAGCCCGATGGCGTATCCCAAAACGGCGCTCTCCTCGGACTCGAAAATCTCGGCCAGCGTCTCCCCGGCCACCGGGACGGGAAACGCAACGGCCACCGGTGTGCCGGACAGCGGTTCGGAGGGGCTGGTCGATGGTTCGGTCATGGGTCGGAGGGCGAGACCTCCCTCCATCCTATCAAGACACGCCAAAATGCACTTCCTTAGATAATATTTTTTCTCCGGCGATTTCCCGTCTGGCATCGGTTTGATTTCCCGCGGGGGCGCCTGTAGATTCACGGGGCGATGAGATGGCTCTGGGCAGGGATCATGGTTTTCGCTCCGCTGTGCGGCTTCGCCGGGCCCGGGGATGTGGAGGGCTCGCAGCCCGGGGATCCGGACGCTGCGGCGGCGGTGTCGGATGCCGCGTCCGGGTCGGCTGGGAGGGGCGAACCCGGGCCGGTGCCTTCCCCGCCTCCCGATCTTGCTGCGGAGCTGTTCCGCGCGGTGGCCGGAGCGGACGCGAAGGTTGTCGGCGAGCTTCTGGATGGCGGGGGCGACGTGAATGCCTGCCTGCCACAGCCTGCTTCCGACGATCTTTTGAACAGGTTCCGGGAGACGGCCCTGGAGTATTATTTGACGGAGGAAAAGGGTCTGACTCCGCTCATGCTGGCGTCGGCCATGGGCTACACGGACATCGTCAGGCTCCTCCTCGAGCGGGGGGCAAAACGGAATGCGGTGACGAAGCCGCACCGGACATTCGCCCTCTGGCTGGCGGGGCGGTTCGGCCATGTCGAGGCCATGCAACTCCTGCTCGGAGCGGGCCCCGGATCGGACGCGGAACGGGCAAAAATCCATATCAGTCTGGCCGACCAGACCGCCTGGTATTGGAAGGACGGGAAGATCGAGCGGACCATGCCGGTTTCGACCGGGCGCAAAAAATTTCCCACCCCGAAAGGCCGGTTCGTGGTGACAGACAAATACCGGGATTGGAAATCCACGATTTACCCGGCCAGGATGCCGTATTTCCTCCGGCTTTCGTGCAAAGACTTCGGCATGCACGCCGGGGTGCTTCCGGGCTACCCGGCGTCGCACGGCTGCATCCGGCTGCCTGCTGCGGACGCGAAGGTGCTCTTCGCGGAAGTCCCGGTGGGGACCCTCGTCGAGATCGAGTAGCTTTTTGATGTTGCGGTCGGGGCGGGAACAGAAAAGGCTGTCCCCCATGAGTGAGCCAATTGTCTTTGAGCCGATTCCGATGGAGCGCGTGTGGGGGGGGCGGCGGCTCGAGTCGCTTCTTGGCAAGGCCATCCCCCACGGGGCGCTTGTCGGCGAGCTTTGGGAAATCGTGGACCGGGAGGACGCGCAGAGCACCGTGCATTCCGGCCCGTTCCGGGGAAAAACGCTCCACGAGCTTTGGGACAGGCACCGGGTGGAGGTGTTCGGCGGCGCGTATGCCCGGCATCCTTCCGCGCGGTTCCCTTTGCTGGTCAAGCTTCTGGATGCGAGGGAGAGGCTCTCCGTGCAGGTGCATCCTCCGCTGCATCTGGCCGGCGCGCTGGGCGGAGAGCCCAAGACGGAGGTCTGGTATTTTCTCGACGCCCTCCCGGGAGCACGGATCTACGCCGGGCTCAAGAGGGGGGTGACGCGCGGGGAATTTGAAACCCTTCTCCGCGCCGGCGAGGTCGAGCGCGCACTGCACGGGATCCCGGTCACGACCGGGGAAAGCATCTTCATCCCCAGCGGGCGGCTCCACGCGATCGGCGAGGGAAATGTCATCGTGGAAGTCCAGCAGAACAGCGACACCACCTACCGCGTCTTCGACTGGAACCGGATGGGGCTCGACGGCAAGCCGCGTGCCCTGCACATCGAGGAATCCCTCGCCTCGATCGACTTCGACGATTTCGAGCCGGATGCCTGCGCGTCCGCAGAAACCTCCGTCGCCGACTGCCCCTTCTTCAACGTGGAAAAAATCCCCCTCGACCGCCCCCGCGATGTCCGGCCCGCCGGAGGGTTCGCCCTGGTCGCCGTCACGGAGGGCACCGTCCTGTGCGGGGGCCTGCCGTTTGGAAAAGGCGGGTTCTTCATCGCACCGGCAGCCGGGACCGGTCTCGAACTGACGCCGGAAGGCGGACGCGCGGAGATTTTGCTGACCACGCTGCCGGCCTGAAACCCGGGCCCGGCGATCCCTCGCGCGGTGCAAAAGGTTTCGGGCCGGGCGGCCCTACCCGGCGGCCTTGATCAGGAGTGTGGCGTTGTGCCCGCCGAAACCGAACGAGTTGCTGAGCACGGTTTTCAGTTTTGCCTCACGCGCCACATTCGGCACGCAGTCGAGGTCGCACTCGGGGTCCGGGTCGTCGAGGTTGATCGTGGGCGGGACGACCCCGTGCTTGATGGCGAGGGCGCAGGCCGCCAGCTCGACGCCGCCGGCGGCGCCAAGCAGATGCCCGGTCATGGATTTTGTCGCGCTGACCATCACCTTCTTCGCGCGGTCGCCCAATGCCTGTTTGATCGCCTTGGTTTCGCAGATGTCGCCGAGCCCGGTGGAGGTGGCGTGGGCATTGATGTAGTCGATCTCCTCCGGGTTGACGCGACCGTGTCCCATGGCGACCTGGATCGCCCTCGCGGCCCCTTCGCCTTCCGGCATGGGGGCGGTCATGTGGTAGGCATCGGCCGTGCACCCGTAACCGGCAATCTCGCAATAGATCGTGGCTCCCCGGCGTTTCGCGTGCCCGTATTCCTCGAGGACCATGATGCCGGCCCCTTCGCTCATGATAAAACCATCCCGTCCGCGATCGAACGGGCGGCAGGCTTTTTCCGGCTCGTCATTTCTCAGGCTGACCGCCTTCATCGCGGAAAAGCCGCCGATGCCGAGCGGCGTGATCGTGGCCTCGCACCCGCCCGCGAGGAAAATGTCCGCGTCGCCGAATTTGATGATGCGCCAGGCCTCGCCGAGGGAGTTGTTTGCCGTGGCGCAGGCCGTCACGATGCACATGTTCGGCCCGCGCAGATCGTATTCCATCGACACGATCCCGCTCGCCATGTTCGAGATCATCATCGCGATGGTGAAGGGGGAGACCCGCGACGGGCCCCGCTCCAGCAGGCGTTTGCATTCGTCCTCCATGCTGCGGAGCCCGCCGATGCCGCTGCCGATCATCACGCCGAAGCGGTTGTGGTCCACCGCGCCCAGGTCGATCCCGGAATCGTCCAGCGCCATTTTGGAGCCCGCCATGGCAAATTGCGTGAAACGGTCGGTGCGTTTCGCGGATTTCGGGTTCTTGAAATACTTCGCGGGTTCGAAGCCGCGGACTTCGCCGGCGATTTTGCAGTCGAAATCGGTCGAGTCGAAGGCGGTATACCGGCTGATGCCGCTGCGCCCGTCTTTCAGGGATTGCCAGAATGTTGCGAGGTCGTTGCCGATTGGCGTGACGACCCCGATACCGGTCAGAACTACTCTTCGTTCACTCATGGGTGTTGTTGTGGCATTGTTTCGATGGCGAAGCGGTCTACTAGGCGGGATGTCCGCAAACTTGGCAATGAAAAAGTTTCGCCGGCGGGCGATTGGCTCCGCCGCAGTCTCGCGCACCATGCCGCGCCTTTTTCTCCAAAAAATGACCGGGTGCCACGTCGTCAAAATCACCGAGAAACCGAACATCCAGCCCCGTCAGGTCGCGGCATTGGCGGACGTTCACCCCTCGGCGATTCCTGTTCGGGAGTCGGCCTTTTCCACAAACTCCCGGAAGTGCCGGTGGGAGGGTTGTGAAAGGTCGGTGTCGGATTCCAGCAAACTGCGGGCGGCCTTTCTGGCTTCCGTCATCAGATCTCCGTCGCGGAGAAGATTCCCGAGACGGAGTGGCGGGAGACCGGCCTGCGCCGTGCCCAGGATGTCTCCGGGGCCGCGCAGCCGGAAGTCGGCTTCGGCGATTTCGAACCCGTCCGACGTTTTTTCGAGGACGGCGAGTTTTTCTTTTGCCTGCGCCCCCGGGTCTCCCTGCAGGAGGATGCAGTAGGATTTTTCCGCGCCGCGCCCGATGCGCCCGCGGAGCTGGTGGAGCTGCGAGAGCCCGAACCGCCCGGCTTCCTCGACCAGCATGATGCAGGCGTTGGGGACATCGACACCGACTTCGATGACGGTCGTGGCCACGAGGACCGAGATCGCTCCCGCGCGGAATTCCCGCATCACGCATTCCTTCTCGCCGGGATCCAGGCGGCCGTGGACGAGCCCGACTTTCGCCGGGGCGAGGAGGCCGGTCCATTTTTCATACTCCGCCCCGGCGGCTTTGACATCGAGCTTTTCGGATTCCTCGACCAGGGGATAAACGACATAGGCCTGGCGGCCCGCCGCGATCTTTTCGCGGAGGAAAGCGACAATGTCCGGAAGCTTTGAGGGCTCGCGCACGGCGGTGATCACCCTGCCCCGGCCGGTGGGTTTTTCGCGGATGACCGAGACATCGAGATCCCCGTAGAGCGTCTGGGTGATCGTGCGCGGGATCGGCGTGGCCGTCATCACCAGCACGTCCGGCGCGTCCCCGCGCGCGATGAGGCGGGAGCGCTGGAGGACGCCGAATTTGTGCTGTTCGTCGATGACGATGAGGCCGGGGTTTTCGAGGCCGGAGCTTTCGAAGAGGAGCGCGTGCGTGCCGACCACCAGATGCGGGGTCGGCATCCCGCCGGACGATTCCCTCCGCGCGGACGTGCGCAGCACCACGGGGATCCCGAGCGGGTCGAGAATCCTCCGGAAATTCCCGTAGTGCTGCTCCGCAAGGATCTGAGTGGGGGCCATGAGGGCCGCCTGCCAGCCGGCCTCCGCGGCCTGCAACATGGCGTGCAGGGCCACCAGGGTTTTTCCGGAGCCCACGTCGCCCTGGAGCAGGCGGTTCATCCGGTGGGGGGACGCGAGGTCGGAGGAGATTTCCGCGATGGCGCCCCGCTGGGCTGCGGTCAGATCGAACGGCAGCGATGCCTCGACTTTTTTCCACCACGCGCCGTCGGACGGCTTGGGGGTTCCGCCCCGGCCGCGCATCGCGGCGTGACGCGCGCAGACAACAAGCTGAATGGCGAAAAACTCCTCCCGCACGAGCTGCGCGCGGGCGGCGTCCTGCTCCTCGAAATTCTCCGGGAAATGCACTTCGCGCCAGACGCTTTCCGGCACGGCGCTTCCGGGCCAGAGGAGCGGGATCGTGGCGGGGTCGGTCGCTTCGAGCGCGCGGTGGACCAGGACCCGCAGCGCGCGGGGGGTCACGCCGTCGCCCGCCGGATAAACCGGCGTGATCCGGTCAAAATGGATCGAGCGCTCGGCGTCCTCCTCGATGATCTCGAACTCCGGATGCTCCATCACGACCTGTTTGCCCCGGACGCGGGGTTTTCCGAAGACGACGATCTGCTGGTCGCCGGCGATCATTTTCTGCACCCACGGCGCATTGAACCACCGGCAGATCAGCGGCGAGCCCAGCACGCCCGCAGACTCATCCTCGATTCTCGCCTCGAAGACCCGCCGCGCGCCGAACCTCCGATAAACCGTTTTTCGCACGACGCCGAAAAGGCAGGCCGGGGTTTCCGAGGCCCCGTCCGGGAAACGGTCGAATTTGAGGCGGTTTTCGTATCGGCGCGGGAAATGCTTCAGGAGGTCGCCCAGGGTGAAGAGGCCGAGTCGGCGCAGCGACGCCAGGCGCTGGCGGGGCACCCAGTCCAATTCCTCGAGCGATGTTGCGGCGGGAAGCCGGCTCATGCCGCCCTCCGCACGCCGACGATCCGCATCTGCGCCTCCGTGCGGCCCTGCCAGCAGTTCCAGTCGAGCGTGTAGGCGACATCCCAGGGCGGACGGGGAAGGTCGCTGATCCTGGCGTTGAAAAAGACCGCGGGCACGCGCCTCCGGCCCGCGGAAAACTCGATTTTCAAATGTTTGTCCTTCATCGTCCGCGGGGTTCCCGACGGGGTGATCGAGCGGGTGTAGAGGACCGGTTGCGGGTTGGCGGCACCGAACGGTTCCACCAGATCCTGCGCCTCCAGAATCGAAATTTCGAGATCCGGGAGCTCGATCTCCGCATCCAGCCTGAGCCGCGGGGTCAGGATTTCCTCGTTCGCGAGTTTCCGCGCGGCCGTTTCAAAAGCTTCCCGGAAGGCCGGGAACGATTTCTCATCCATCGTCAGCCCCGCCGCCATGTCGTGCCCGCCGAATTTTTGAAGGTGTTCGGAGCAGCCCCTCAGGAGGTCGACGAGCGACATCCCCTCGATGCTCCGCCCGCTCCCTTTGCCGAGACCCGAGCCGTCGAACCCGACAATGAAGGTCGGGCGGTGGTGCTGGCGCATCACGCGCGAGGCCACGACGCCGAGGACGCCGACGTGCCAGTCGCGGCGGCCCGCGACGATCGTCGTGTCCCGCCCGGACTCGAAATTCTTTTCGACCCACTCCTCGGCGTCGAGGACGACCGCCTTTTCGACGCCCTGCCGCTCGCGGTTGTGGGCGTCGAGACCCGAGGCGAGACAGGCGGCCTCGGCCGGGTCGTCCGTGAGCAAAAGCCGGAGCGCTTCCTGCGCGGGGCCCAGCCGCCCGGCGGCGTTGATGCGTGGGCCGAGCCGGAAACCCACATCGCCCGCGCGCACCGGAGCGGACACTCCCGCGACCAGCATGAGGGCGGCGACGCCCGGCCAGCGGGTGGAGGCCATCTGGTGGAGGCCGTGCCGGACAAAAATCCGGTTTTCTCCCGACAGCGGGACGATATCCGCCACGGTGGCCAGGGCCACGAGGTCGAAATACTTCCGCAGATCGAGCCCGGCGGCAGGCGAAATTTTCTGCATCGCGTGAGCGAGCTTGAACGCCACGCCCGCGCTGCAGAGTCCGTGGAAATCCGGGCCGCACTTGGGGTTCACCAGCGCGGTGCAATCCGGGCGTTCGGGCCCGGGTTCATGGTGGTCCAGCACGATCACCTCGATGCCCCGGGCCCGGAGCGCGGCGATTTCCCGCACCGAAGTGGTGCCGCAATCCACCGCGATCAGGAGTTCCGGACGGTGCATTTCGCAGCAGCGCTCCACGCCAGCCGCGCTGAGGCCGTAGCCCTCCTCGACGCGGAGCGGCAGGAAGCATTCCACGGACGCGCCGAAAACCTTCAGGATCCGCGAGAGCAGGGCCAGCGAGGTCACGCCATCCACATCGTAGTCCCCATACAAGACGATCCGGCGCCCGGCCTTCACCGCGCCCCAAACCCGTTCCGCCGCCAAGGACATCTGCGGCAGGAGTTCAGGGGGCTGCAGGGATTTCATTTTCGGGCGCAAAAAATCCTGGGCCTGGGCGACCCCGCCGTATCCCCTCCGGACCAGCAACGCCGCGAGAAACGGAGGGATCTCCAGCTCCCGGAGCAGGCGGCCTGCCAGAAGCGGGTCCGCAGGCGGGGGCAATATCCATCTGCGCTTCATGGCCGGACTTTACGCGGAATCGAGGCCGTGACAATTTGGAATCCCGATGCGCCCGCTGATTTTCTCCCTTCTGACGATTTGCCTCGGCGGCTGTGCGCCCTCGTATTTTGTCGCGTTCTCGAACGGATACAACCCCGCGACGTCCCACACCTACAGCCTGCCCGCCATTGCCCTGGCTCCCGGAGAGACGCGACAGGCGTTCCTCCCCGCCACCAAGCCCCCGTTTTTTCCGGAGTCGTCCACCGGGATCGCAAGCGAGAATCCGGAAGTCGTCATCGTCTGGCATCCCGCCCGCCCGAACGACATCGCGCGCATCCAGGCGGTGGCACCCGGGAGCGTGCTCGTCCATCGGGGGGACTTCCCGTTTCCCGCATGGAAACTCAAGATGGATCCCGTCGAGCGTGCCGCCTGGCGGGCGGCGCTCCGCCGCCATCTCCGGCCCCGCCCGGATGATGCCGCGTTCCGGGCGATGTCCGATGCGGAACTTTGGAAGACCGTCCTCCGATCCCGTTCCACCGGAGCCCTGCGGGTGGTGGTCGAATTCGACCGGCTGGATTTTCAATTTCGCTGACCTGGCGCGGAGAAAGAGCCCCGCCGAAAACGAAGTCCTTGATCTGCTGGAAATCCCATCTAAACTGGTCGTCTATGCAGCTTTCGATGCGGACGGATTATGCCTTGCGCGCCCTGTTCACGTTGGTGGAGCACCACGGAGGGAACCCGATTCCCATCGGCGAATTGGCGCGCAGAAACGATGTTCCCAAGCGGTTTCTCGAACATATCATGCTCGACCTCAAGGAGCGGGATTGGGTGAAGAGCCTCCCTGGCAAGCGGGGCGGGTATCTGCTCAAAAAACATCCGTCAAAAATCACCATGGGAGAGGTCGTCCGGCACTTTGACGGGTATCTGGCACCGATTGCCTGCGTGTCGGTGACCGATTACAGGCGGTGTTCGCAGGAACCTGTTTGCCGGTTCCGCCGGATTCTGTTGCAGGCCCGGAACATGGTGGCAGAGCTGATGGACAGGACCACGCTCCGGGATGTTCTCCAGGCGAATCCGGTCGCGGATGCCGAGATCGCCGGCATGCACGGCGACGGGATTTGATTATTTCCCGGCGGGATGAGTGGGTGAGCGCGCAGGGCGGACGGGGAATTATTGCGAAGTTTCCGCCCGCATCGTAGGTTGGGAGACCCATGCGAAGATGGATTTTCTGGATTGCGCTTTTCTGCCTGCTCGCAGCCCTTGTTGCGGCCCCGCAGCCGGATCAGGTGCGGACCCGGATTGCCGACGGGTTTGACCTGCCAGTCGGAAAACCGGATGCCGATGGCTACTATACCTCGCGCGGCTTTCTCTCCTACCATCCCGGAGAGGATTGGAACGGGCTGAAAGGCGGCAACAGCGATCTCGGGGCACCGGTGTATGCCATCGGCAACGGATATGTCACGTTTTCCCGCGACGCGCGCATGGGGTGGGGAAATGTCGTTCTGATCCGCCACATTTTCATGGAGGGCGGGCGGTTGCAGACAGTGGATTCGATGTATGCCCACCTGGACAGGCTTCTGGTCCGCGAGGGGCAGCAGATCACCCGGGGGCAGCAGGTCGGCACGATCGGGACAAACCGTGGCATGTATGTCGCGCACCTGCATTTTGAAATCCGTAAGAACCTGGGCATCGGGATCAACCGCTCCGCGTTCAAAAGGGATCTCACGAATTACTGCCGCCCCGGTGCCTTCATAGCCGCGCGGCGGCAGTTGCCCGGTGGCGGGCGCAGCGCGATGATCGAGATCAACACCTACAACCTCGGCAAACTGGCCGCGCCTTCGGCCAGCGAACCGGCCCCCCGCAACAACATTCGGGTGGCCCCGGAAAAACCCCCCTCGCTGAACCCGCCGCCCGTCCGCACAAACACTTTCCGGGTCAACCGGTTCGAGGGTTTGTAGGATTTCCGGGAGCCGATCCCCTCCCCCGGGCCGTCTGCCGCAAAGCGGACAGCCGGGCGGTTCGCCTGATGTCCGGGGGGGCAGGAGATCAGGCGTGCGCGGGGCGCATTTTTTCCAAGATCAGGCGGGTGCCTTTGGGCTGCGGGAAGTAGGTGACGGAGTCGAATGCCTGCTTGATGATGTGGACGCCGAGGCCGCCGGGGCGGATGTCCTCGAGTTTGCGGCTTTTGATTTTCGCGGGATCGCAGGCGCGCCCGTAGTCCCGGAGAACAAACCTCACCCGTCGGCGCAGGGAGGCCATTTCCAGCCGCACCGGCTTGCATTCGAGGGCGTAGGCATGGCGGATCACATTCGTGCAGGCTTCGTCGAGGGCGAGGACCATCAGCTCCGTCGAGCAGTCGTCGAAACCGTTCCCGGCCAGAAACGCCCGCGCTTCCCTGCGGACATCCGCCAGGTGGCAGGTGTCGCTCGAAAAACGGATTGTCTTTTTCATTCGAATCCCCCCACGAGAATCGTCAGGTCGTCGAGCTGGCGTCCGGCTCCCCGGTGCCGGAGTTCGGCCTTCACAAGCCGACCGAGGAGCGCGTTTGTGTCTGCGGCCGGCCCCGAGGCATGCTCCAGCAGGAATTCGTCGAACTGCGAATCCCCGCCTTCCTTCCGCGACTCGCTCAGGCCGTCGGTATACACGACGATGCGGTCCCCCGGCCCGAGGACGAGGCTGCCGTGGCGGTAGGCGACTTTCGGAAGGATCCCCAGCGGCAGCGCCGCCGGGGTCTCGATCTTCTCCGCCGATCCGTCGGCTTTGACCAGCACCGGCAGGCAATGCCCCGCGCTGGCGATCTCCACCCGGCGGGAGGCGGGAGTCATCCGTCCGATGATCGTCGTGATGAACATCCCGCGGATGACGTTCGCGAAAAGGGTTTCGTTGAGGAGCGAAAGAGCGGTCGACGGCCCGGTCGTCGCGGCGAGGACGAACTGCATCGCGCTCAGCGTCTGGGCCATGAGCAGCGCGGCGGAAATCCCCTTCCCCGACACATCGCCGATCGCGAAGCAGATCTCGTCGGGCCCGCGCGCGAAAACCCCGTAAAAATCTCCGCCGACATTCGCGGCGGGGGAGTTGTGGGCTGAAAATGCCGCGCCCCGGACATCTTTGGGGATCGCCCGCGAGAGGAGCTGGCTTTGGATTTCCGTCGCAATCGCGAGATCCCGCTCGACGCGTTCCTGGGCGCGGATCTTCTCGATCGCCCTGAGCTTTTCGATGGCGGTCGCCGTCAGGTTGGCATACGCGCAGAACCCCTCGAAATCCTCCGCTTCGAAGGCGGGCTTTTCGCGGGGGTTCAGGACCTGCAGGACGCCGAGAATCTGGGATCCGCTTTTCAGAGGAGCACAGATGATCGAGCGCGTGGTGAACCCGGTTTTTCTATCCGCTTCCTTGAAGAACCGCTCGTCCTGGTAGGCGTCGGGGATCAGGAGCGGCTCGCCGTGTTCGAAGACCCATCCCGCGATCCCTTTTCCCCTCGGCACGGAGAGTTTCGGCTCGATGTAGCCGGTCTCGCCACGGGTCGCGATCGCGAGCTCGAGACCTCCGGTTTCCGGGTCCACGAGAAACAGCGACGCCGCCTCCGCGCGGATGACCCGCCGCGCCACGTCGAGGATCGCGCGAAGCAGCTCCCCGTAGTCGGTGATCGAATTGATGAGCCCGCTGACTTCGACCAGCCCTTTGTAAATCTGCAGCGACTTGCGAAGGGATTCTTCCGGCATCCCGCGAACCTGCCACAACAGGCCGCGCTTTGCCAGCTTCCGATGCGCCCCGGTTGCCGGGCCGCGCGCGCGCGCGGCTGAGGCGGGGCCGGTCCGGGGAAATCCCGCGAAACGCCAGACCCGCAATTTCCTCAGTTTCAGAGCGCGGGTTTCAACGGGGTGACGACGGCGTGATCGATCCCCAGGGATCCTGGATGGGCACCGCCACCGCGCCGCCCCCCTCGCAGCATCCGCTTTTTTCGCAAACCGCAAAGTTTGGGATTGCGCCAGTTCGCAAAAGATGCGATACAGGGGCCTCTTGAACCGCTCTGACTTCCAGAACGCTTCGATTTGCGTCGGGAACTTCGGCTCCCCGGCCTCGATTTCTCGGCTTTCCGCATCATTTTTCCGGGGAATTCGGCCTCCGAGACACCCGGAAAATGCCGGGTTTTTCCCCATTGAACCTCAAATCCACCTCACCACGCGACCTTTCCTATAAGACTATGCACCTGCCTTCTGCGATTGAATCACCCGAGGAACAGAGCCTGTTTTTTCCGGGACCGGAAAAGCCTGCAGGACGGCGCGCGGCGGGGGCCGTGAAGAACTTTGTCATCGACACGAACGTCCTCCTTCACGATCCGCACAGCATCAACCGGTTCGAGAACAACCATGTCTTCATCCCGGTCGAGGTGTTGTCCGAGCTGGACCGGTTCAAGAACGAGCAGACCGAGCGGGGGGCGAACGCGAGAAAGGTCCACCGGTTTTTGAGCCAGGTCTTCGGGCGGAATTCGCGGAAAGTCACCCGGGGGGTCGCGACGGCAGGCGGGGGATCGGTGCGGATCCTCATCAACGAGGCGCTCGGAAAAAACGGGGCCTCCCCGGCGATGCGCCGGTTTCTGAAGATTTTCCCCGACCAGGAGCGCATGGACCACCGGATCATGGGGGCTTGCCTGGCACTCCAGGAACACGAGGAGCATCCGACGATCCTGGTGACCAAGGATCTCAACATGCAGCTCAAGGCGATGGCCATCGGGCTGACGTGCGAGGACTACCTGAACGACAAGGTCGCCGTGAAGGACGCGGAGGGCTACGACACCCGCTCGATCCAGGTCGAGCCGCATGAGCTCCAGAGATTCGGGAGCTCGCGGTCGCTTGATCTCGACGCCTCGCGCACCGGCCCGATCGAGATCAACGAATACGTGCTCCTCGCGGTCGATCACCACAAGCTGATGCCCGCAAGGCATGTTGGCGGCGGGCATTTCGTGCGGCTCAACGTGCCGCCGACCCTGCAGATGCCGCGGGGGATCGAGCTCCGCCCGGCCAACCCCGGGCAACAGTGCTTTCTCGACGCGCTGCTCGATCCGGACATTTCGCTCATCACCTGCTACGGCCAGGCCGGAACCGGCAAGACCCTGCTCGCCGTGGCCGCCGGGCTTTTTTTGACCGGCCAGCGGGCGTTCAACGGCATGACCGTGAGCCGCCCGGTCGTGGCCATGGGCGACACGCTGGGATTCCTGCCGGGGACTCTCCAGGAAAAAATGCACCCGTGGCTGCAGTCGATCTACGATGCGTTCGAGGTGCTCCTGCCGCTGAACCCGCCGCCGCCCGAGGGCAAGCCCCGGAACGCCTCCGACCGGAAAAAGCACGAGCACCAACAGCCTCACGCGCATCCCGGCGCGAACGTCCACCACGCCGTCGTCAAGCCCTACGAGCAGCTCATCGAACGCGGGCTCCTGGAAATCGAAGCCCTCTGCTACATTCGCGGGCGCTCGATCCCGAACCGGTTCTTCGTCCTCGACGAGGCGCAGCAGCTCACCCCGCTCGAGGCCAAAACCGTCGTGACCCGCATGTCGAAAGGCTCAAAGCTCGTCATGGTCGGCGACCCCGCGCAGATCGACAACCCCTACGTGGACAGCCGTTCAAACGGGCTCGTCTATGCCCGCAACCGCCTCCGCGGCCAGGCCATCACCGCCCACATCTCGCTCAGCAAAGGCGAACGCAGCGCCCTCGCCGAGATGGGCGCAAAGATGATGTAGCGCCCAACATGGCCGGGAAGGCCGGACTGCTCTAACCCGTCTTTCTCAACTGGCGGGTAGCAAAAGCGGCGAAGCCGCATAAAATGGGGATCGGGATCAAAAGGTCTTCACTACAGAGTTGGGAGCGGGGTCATGAGAGAA
>JBAYTU010000014.1:0-53106 GCA_041675465.1 Terrimicrobiaceae bacterium
AAATTATGCGTGTATTGTTTCGTGAGAAACGGCTTTGCGCCCGTGTTGGTCAGCTTCCAATCCACGAGCACCGTGTCGTTGCGCGCGGTCACGGTCGCGGCGAGTTCATAGGCATAGCCGTTCACGCCGCTGCAGGTCTGCCGGAAGACAGCCGAATCCGACCCCCATTGCACGGTGGTTTTGGCCGGTTCGATCATCTCGGGTTTTTGGAAAAAATTGTAGGTCTTTTTTTCCGTTCTCAGCACGCCGACGCCGATTTTCAAAAACCCTTCGCCTTCCGCGGCCTCCGCATAGCCCGGAGGCAGGTCCGCTTCCGGCCCGCCGGGGATGCACATGTCGAATTCGGAGGCCAGCCCGCCGTGATCCGCAGCCGGATCATGCGCCTTCGGAGCATAAAGAAAGGACTGTCCGGCCAGCGCGACGCCGAGCACCGCCGCAACCGGTGTGAAGCGGACGCCGCGGTTGTAACGGTCCGGGTGTTTCGGCTCCATCACTTCCACGGAAAGGCTTCCGCTGGTCAGCACACGCGCCGCCGCGTCTTCGCCATGCGCCGTCAGCGACGGCAGCATGGCGAGAAACGCCAGAACGGGGAGATGCAATCCGAAGCGCATGCCGGGGGAACTCGAAGAGAGGGCTACTTCGCGGCGGTTTCCTTCGCGCGCACGAAGATGAACCGGTCGATGGAGATCGCTTTGATGTTCTTCGAGCCGCCTCCGCGAATGAACGTGATGGAGCCGTCGTCCTGATCATAAGCGAACGGCCCACCGGGGGCCTTGATCAGGGTGTAGCTCCCCTGTTTCAACTGCCCGACCTTGATGCCTGTGCCGCCATTCTGCGGCGGGTAGGTGCCGATGTTGAAGGCGACATCCTCGGGGCTTGCGCCTTCCGCGTCGACCCGCACCTCGGCATAGATGTCCCAACGGCCTTCCAGCGGCAGCTTGTGGTGCTTGAGCTGGATCAACGGGGCTCCCACGTCGCCGCCCATTCGAACGGTGCCGCCGTCGGAGGCCAGCGGGTCGGGCACGATGACGATGTCCTTGAAATAGCGGTTGAATCCCTGGTCCTGGATTTCCACCCAGTCGGACTTCGGCAGATTGCGGACGATCTCCGGCGGCGGCGCGTCCTTGCGTTCGAGGGCGATGATGCCGGCCAGCTCCTCCATCCTGCTGGATTGGCGGAACTGCTTGATGCCTTCGTCGGCGAGGGTCTTGTTAAAACGCGCCAGCCGGTTCGCATAGTCGATATTGAAAGCCTTTTTTTCCCGCGCGGCCTGGTCGGCGAATTCCTTGCGGCGAACGAGGACGACATAGTCCACGCAAACGCGCGCCTGCCGCACATGCTTCAGGAAAACCGGATTGTCCGCGACCGCCTCCTCGGCCTTTGCGAACAGAGCGTCGGCTTTCGTCATGAAATCCAGGTTCAGCATCGCGCTATCGACGTTGGTTTTTTCCCAGATCGGCGCCTTTGTTTTCATCGACTCCTCGTGCATCAGGTCGATGTATTGATTGACGAATTTTCCGGCCGGTCCGAAGTAGCGCTCGCAATACTCCGCGATGGCCGCCTTGTAGTCGGTGGCCGGGTCCCAGAGCATCCGCGCCATGATCCAGGCCCGAAGGGCGGCGAATTCCGCGCTGGGCGTGTTCCAGCTTCCTTCGGCGAAGTAACCCTGGATGTTCGTCATCGGGGCCAGCCAGCGGATGGTCTCGCAGATGGGGTAGATGTTCGGCGTCGGCTGGATGTAGCCGTTGAAGTTCGTGACGTGATCCCAGAGGAGGATGTCCTTGGCGATGGTGTTCCAGCCTTCGATGTCCTTGCCAAGCTTCGCATTTTGTCCCGTGAACAGCGGCGTGCTGTAGTCGAGATGGATGGTCATGGGGAAAACCAAAAGCCCCTCGGGAATCGTCATCCCGGTCGGCGGAGTGAAGCCCCAGTGGTAGGCATTCACCGCGATCTTCGCGCCGGGCAGAACCTTGCGCACGCGCTGGAGCACGTCGATGGCGAGGTCGGTGTGCGGCGCGGAGGCCACGCCGCCGTGTTCCTTCGCGAAGGCCGCGCTGGCGGAATCCATGTCCCAGCCCCAGTCATTGTCCATCAGGCCAAACCAGTAGTCCTGATAATTGGGAACGCCTTTCAGCCGCTTGATGACGGCGTCCGCAAGGGCCTGGCGGACTTCCGGGTTCATCATCGCCACCTGCCCGCCCGCATACCAGCCGGGGTGCGCGGACTGGAATTCCTTGGGCGGGAGCAGTTGGTAAAAACTCCCGGTCAGGCCGGGCTTCTGCCAGGAATTATCCCAATGGTCGATCTCCGGGGAGGGCAGGATGCTCTGCGCGCCGTGGGAATTTCCGTTGAGCAGGTTGTGCGCTGCGAAGACCTTGTCCTGCGCCTCGACGCTAAGAATTTGCCGGAACTTGAAGCGCGGGATTTGCTTCTCGTCCAAAGCGGCGATTTCGAGAGTCTTCGTCGATGGCACATAAGTGAAATCCGGGCTTAGCCATTTGACGCCGAGCTTGCGGTCGAGAAACCAGTTCACCCCATACATCGTCCCGCCCGGCGTGTTGCCCGCGATTAGAAGATTCGGTCCGACCGTGCGGATAATGAATCCATCCTCGCCCAACGCCTTCCAATCCACATCGGCGCACAGTTTCTTCGACAATGCGTTGTCGCGCCCGACGATCACCAGCGATCCCTCCAGCGGATTGCCATCATGGGAAAATTTGCCCAGGTCAGCGCCGCTGATCTTCTGGATCATCCCGGCCAGGTCGCGCGCCGCCGCGAGCACCCTGGCGTCCGCATCGCTCCCGACATGGACATGGAATGGGGACGCGCCGTCCTTGGCCAAAACGAGCTTGTCCCCGGTGGGTTTCCCCGCGGCGGCCACGATCTTTTCGAGAACCGCGCCTGCGCCGCTGGACGCGGGCGAAAGAAGTTCCTTCGTCAGTTCCCGTCGCTTCAATTCGACAGCCGTGGTGGCCGCCGCCTCGGTCGCCTCCATTTTGACATCGTCGTAATAGCCCGCGCCCGCCGAGCCGGCGACTTTGCGCAGATAGATCAGCGCCTGATCCGCCCCCGGCGGAGCCTCCACCACGGTGGAAAATTCCTTCCAGTCCTGCGTCCCTCCGGTCGTGAACAGCGCCTTCTCCGTCCGTCCCCCGACCAAAGCGCTGGCGGGTCCCACCCAACCAGCGTTCACGCCCTCGCCGCGGAAACTCAACTGGACATAGACCGATCCGTCCGGCGCGTCCTCGCTACGGATTTTCATGCTCACGAGGTAGCGCCTGCCGCCCCGGACCGGGCGATTGTCCTGGCAGGCAAAGTCGCCGGTGATCTTAAGGCAATTCATCCCTTCCGCCGGTTTCTCGGCCACCACCCCGCCGGTCTTCATTCCCGCGCCCCACCAGGAGGCCGGGCCATTTTCAAAACCGCCGTTGGCGATCAGGTTGCCTTTGACCTCCGGAACCTCGGCGGCCTTGGCTGCCGCTTCTTCCGTCGCCTCGATTTTGACATCGTCATAAGAGGCTGTTCCCGCCGTCCCGGCGACCTTGCGCAGATAGACAAGCATCTGGTCGGCCCCGGCCGGCGCGGTGACGATCGTCGAAAATTCCTTCCACGCCGCGGTCCCGCCCGTGACGAAGAGTGCCTTTTCCGTCGCACCCCCGACACTCGCATTGGCTGGCCCATACCAGCCGGGCTTCACTCCAGTCCCGCGATAGCTCAACTGGACATACACGGCCCCCTCCGGCGCGCCGTCGGTGCGGATCTTCATGCTGATCTTGTAGTTTTTTCCCGCCGCCACCGCGATCCGGTCCTGGCACACGAAGTTTTCCGCGACCTTGAGGCAGTTGGCTCCCTCCGCCGGACCTTCCGGCACGATGCCGCCAGTCTTCATCCCCGGGCCCCACCAGCCGCCCGAGGCATTTTCGAATCCCGCATTGACGGCCAAGTTGCCCTTGGCTCCGGGAGCGGCACCGCCCGCCGCAGCAGGAGCCGCTGCCGCCGGACCCTCGTCGGTCGGTTCGATTTTGACATCATCAAAAGAGGCCGTTCCCGCCGTGTCGGCGACCTTGCGCAGATAGACAAGCATCTGGTCGGCCCCGGCCGGCGCGGTGACGACGGTCGAAAATTCCTTCCACGCCCCGGTCCCGCCGGTGACGAAGAGTGCCTTTTCCGTCGCGCCCCCGACACTCGCGTTGGCGGGTCCATACCAGCCGGGCTTCAGCCCGGGTCCGCGATAGCTCAACTGGACATACACGGCCCCCTCCGGCGCGCCGTCGGCGCGGATCTTCATGCTGATCTTGTAGTTTTTTCCCGCCGCCACCGCTATCTTGTCCCGGCAAACATAGTTTTCCGCGATTTTCAGGCAGTTGACTCCTTCCGCCGGGCTTTCCGGCACGATGCCGCCGGTCTTCATCCCCGGCCCCCACCAGGAAGCGGCTCCTTCCTCGAAGCCGCCGTTGGTGAGGAGATTGTCCGCCCGCAGCGGAGAAGACGCCAGGAGGGTGGCGGCACCGGCGAGACAAAGCAGGCGAAGGTGACGGACGAAGGCGGTGCGCAAATCCGTCATTTTTATACGAGGGATGTTCATGATGTTATAAGTGGTGTCTGGGTTGAATGGCACTCACTTAAGGCAGTTTTGGGACATGGGGCAGCCGTCCCGGTTGCCTGCTTGTAGAGAGCATAGCAGGCGGGACGCCTGCTCCACGTTGCTTAAGTTAGCACCATTCGTGTCTGGGTTGTTTTTTATGGGTGTTGGTTGGTGTTGGAAATTGGACTGAAGAGCACGCTCGCGACCTGGTAGGGCTCGAACCGCAGGGTGTTGTCCTCGTCCAGGTTTTCCAGAAAGCGCATGCCGAGATCGGTCTTTTGCAGGGTCCAGCCCGGCGGCGGCGCGAGGCGGATCGTTCCGCGACGGCCAGCCACTTCGTGCAGACGCAGAACCCATTTGCCCTCCGGCAGCGGCGCCGCCCAGCAGGGGACGAGCGTCTCTCCGCCCTCGATGGTCCCGAGAGCAGAGGGGATAGGCTCCCCGCGATAGGGGATCGGATCGGTGAAAAGCGTTTCGGCGACAGCGGCGGGCTGCGCCTCCCGGGGCAGGGTGATGTCGTAGCGCCCCATCGCCAGGCGAATGTGATGCGCGCCGATGTCGCTGTAGGAACCGGGACGTTCCAGCCGGGTCAGATGTTCCGGCCACACCGAGCGATGCGATCCATCCAGGCCGGTGACCCGCGGACTGCGCACCAGGCTGACGCCCGCCACGCCGCTCCGCACGGAAACGCCGTATTTCGCCTCGCTGACCACAAAAAGCCCCTCCCTCTCGCCCTCGTCGAACAGCGAAAAATGCCGGCTGAACGGCACCTCCCACATCGCCTCCGCGATCAGGCCGTCGGGAACCTGCGAGCGCAGCGTGCTGCCAAACGGCGCGCCAAAACGGGCGTTCGCCGCCGCATACTCGGTGGGGAACACGATTTTCAGGAGGGTCTCCGGCTCCCGCCAGTCAAGCGTGACCTCGATGTGCAGCAGCGGACTTCCCGCCTCGAGAAAGAAAACGACGCTCGCCTCGCTGGCGCGTCCGATGCGGCGGCGGACGCGGAATCCGGCCCGGCGGGGATCGGGCGACCACGCTTCGATCTCCGCCTTTTCCACGCACGGCTTTCCCAGCGAAAGCACATGACGATCAATGTCCCACGCTTCAAAATTTGCCGCGCGGTCGGGATAGGCGACCAACTGCCCGAGCGGCGCCGCGATGGGAACCTCCATGCCCTCCCAGACAAGCCGGTCGATCCAGCCTTCGCCGGTGATACGAAATTCGGCGAGGCCGTTGGAAACCGTCCGGCCCTCGGTTCGCACCGGCTCCGGCGCGTTTTCTTCGAGGATTTCCGCGCCGGCCAGCGGCGGAATCGTCATCCAAACCTTTCGCCCCGCATCGGGAAGCCCGACCCAGCGTTTCACCCCGACCGGGTGCGGGTTGAAAATGCAATCCCGGCCCGAACCTTCCAGCGCGGCGCGCGCCTGTTGGAGTTGCTCCCCCGCGAGGGCTTCGAGTTCGGGAATCCCCTCCAGATAGACATCCCACACGGAACTTCCGGGGATGTAGTCATGAAACTGTGCGAAAACCAGCCGCTTCCAGACCGGCTCCATGTCCCAGCGTTTGCCCGTGGCGGCGGCGACCGCCTCGGCGGAATGCAGGGCGCGCTCCAGCCCGCGAAACGCTTCCTTGAGATTGCCATGCGTCGTGTAGGTGCCTCGGTGGAACTCGAGATAACACTCGCCCTGATGCACCGGCAGGCGGTCGCGCAGCGGCTCCAGGCGGTCGAAAAACGCCTCCGGGTGGTCCCACGCCAGCTCCGGCATTCCGGGCAGCGAGCCCAGCCGGCGCGCGCGCTCGCAAATCTCATCCGTCGGACCGCCCCCGCCATCGCCGAATCCCGTGGGCAGCAGGCATTCCCGATGGATGTCTCCCTGCTGGTGCCCGAGCACGCAGGCGCGGATTTCCGGCACCTGCACGAACGTGTTGTAGCCGGCGTCGCGGGTGATGTGGCCGATCACCTCCGAGCCGTTCGACCTCCAGACGAAGCTGCTGTAGGGGAAGGGATTGATCGAATTCCACGTGACCTTAGTGGTGTAGAAATATTTCACGCCGGTCTGCGCCATGATCTGCGGCAGGCAGGCGGAGTAGCCGAAAGCGTCCGGCAGCCACGTCAGCGTGGCGGGCCGCCCGTTGATTTCCGTGAAGCCTTTCTGGCCGAGCAGGAAGCTGCGCGCCAGCGCCTCGCCGCACGCGAGGATCGTATCGGACTCCACATACATCGCGCCCGTGGCCTGCCATTGGCCGGAACGCATGCGCTTTGAGACTTGCTCGTAAAGGCCGGGCGCCCGTCGTCGGACCGCTTCGTAACTGGCGACCTGGCTGTAGGCGAAGCGGAATTCCGGATAGTCCTCCATCAGCCGGTTGACCGTGGAAAAAGTGTGGACGGCCTTGAGTTCGCCGAGCCGTTCCGGCCACAGCCAGACGAGATCGATGTGCGCGTGCCCGGTGAGCACGCAGCGCATGAACCGCTTGTCCATCCGCAGTTCCCGGTAGCCCTCCGCAAGACGGGAGCGCAGCGCCTCCAGAGTCCCCGTGGCGTCCCAGGCATCCACCGCCTCGTTCATGATGCGCAGCAGAATGCGCAGGGTCGGCGTGAACCGCTCCATTGGGGCCTGCAAACCGAACGGCACGACACCGGGCGAGAGCCGACCGTCTTCACGCCCGCGCTGGTCGGCAGCGAGATCGAACAGGCATTTGAGATCGTGATAAGCCTGCCAGGCCTCCTCGTTTCTCCGGCAGAAAAACGCGCCTTCGAAATACGAACCGGCCGCATCCATCGCCGCCGCCTCCGGGTGCCAGATCGCGCTCTGGATGCAGTTCGACTCGACCCAAATCTCTCCCGCTTCCTCCGGCAGGCGGACATGACGATGCCCGACGTCGAAGCCGAACCACGGTTCGCCCTTCACGTAGAGCGTGTCCTCGCTCTGGCTGCGCCAGTTCAGCCATAGCGGATCCGCCGCCTTATCCGCCTCCACCCGATACCACCGCTGGTCGAATAGTCGGCCCCAAAAGGAACAGGGGGCCACCATTTCCAGCGGCAGACACCGGGCTTCATCAATGCCCCTCTGTTCCGGACCGAATGGTGTGGCCGAGACCCGCGCCGGCGTGATATTTTCCCAAATTTCCTCGCGGAGGCGGCGGACCGCTCCGTCAATGCGGTTGAGAATCAGTTGAGGAAGATGATGGGATGGCAGCATGGAAGTCTCAGGCAGGAAAAAAATGAGGGGGGTTATTGCGAATCGGCTTTTTTGTAGTTTTGCAACTCGCGAAGGAACGCCTCCGGCATGGTGGGGTCCTGCGCGGGAGGCGCCAGAAACGCATAGACAAAGTTGGACGCGCCGTTGCGATACGCGACCGGCGCCTTCGTCTCCGCGTCCACCCAGGCCTCGCGGTCGTTTTCCGGATCGGCGTAGTGATGGCATTTCTTTCCGCCCAGCGGGATCACGCCGGTGTAATATTTGAGGTCCAGCCAGGTGAACCCCGGATAGACGGCGTTAAAGTCCGACATGCCGTCGTCCTGGACGGATGAACGTAAACTAAGTGGTGTAACGTAAATATCCGGCAGCGCTGGGAATTTGTGCAGGAGGTAGCCGTCGGCAATCCAACTTTCGGATGCCTTTCCATTGCCCCATTGCTGGATCACGCGTGCGACGGAAGGCGTCTTCCACGCTTCGATTTCCAGAAGTTCAGGATTTTCCTGAGCATCTGCGGGCATTTGTTTTTTGATTTGATTGGGGGTGATTTTCCAGTGGGCGCGGTCCGGCGGAGTGGTCACCAGAGGCGGCGACGGTTTTTCGGGCGCGGTGTTGGCCTGCTGGGGATAGGCGGATGGGCAGGCGAGGGAGAAGGCGGCCAAGGCCAGGAGTCGCGCGGCGAGGCGTGAAGAGAGGTTATTCATAGACGGGTTCCAGTTGTTTGGCGAGGACTTCGCCGGTGAAGCGGTCAATGGCGACGTGCAGCCAGTAGCGGCGCTCGCCCTGGACGATGAAGTCCTTGGTGAGGTCTGTCGCATTCAGGCGAAAAGCGCCGGTCTGCGCGATCACGTCGATCAGAAGGTTCCACGTCCGCGTGTCGGCCACATCCGCCAGCGCGCGGGTTGCGGATTCCCGCCTGGCTTTGACATAGCCGTCATTCGGATCGCTGGAGCCGGAAAGCGTCTTGCTGAACTGATTCGCCACCTTGTCCCCGACCCGTGTCGCGAGCTCCGCCACGTTTTGAAACGGGGCGGTCGCCTGTTCCTGGAGAATGACGGCCGAGATGTTGGCCGCCTCGGAAGCCGAAAGGGCGGGAGGGTTCGCCGTTCCGTCGTCGGCCTTGAGTCCGCCCGTCAGAATGGCGGTGAGAACTGATGCGTGCGGCGTGTTCAGGCTCACCCGCCCGGCCACAACAGGCTCGTCGTCGATGCTGAAAACATCCATCAGCGCCGCGTCCGCGCTGTCCGCGCTGAAAAAATTGAGCGACTTCCACGGATCGCCCCGCATGGCGCATCCCATCTCGCCGACGGAACGGAAGGGCCGGTTGAGCAGGACGGGGCGCATCGCTTTGACTCCCGCCGTTGTCACGCTGGCGCTGCTTTGCCACAAGGGAGAGGCCTTGTTCGTCTCGTCCCCGTCACCGCGCCGGTTCACGCCGTCAAGATCGGTGACATGGCTGGATAAGGTGGAGAGGTTGTCCGCCAGCCGGGCGGGTTGAAATTTGCTATTTCCAGCCCACCAGTGCCACATCGTGCCGCCCGATGGATTGATGGGGAATCCCTTGTTGCTAAGTGCCGCGGAATCAAAACGATTGGCCGACCCGCTGGGCCGAATGCTGCCATTGGCGACGATGATTTCGTTGTTGTATCCGATAAGACGAACCATGCCGCCCCGCTTCGTGCGGGGGTCCATGCTGGAGAGCGCGGTTTTTCCGTAGGCCACCCCGGTTCCCGCCAGCGGCCCGCTTCCGGTTCCATCCCCCCAACCCGATGCGAGACCGTATCGCCCATTGACCCAACTCGTGCAGCTTTTGTAACCCGGCAGCGTGCCCCCAAAGCCCTGATCCAAATACAGGCCTGTCACCTGAATGGTTTCATAAGTCCGCCAGTTGCCTGAAGCGTCCTTGTATTGGAGATCAAAGGTCGGGTATTTGCCTCCGGCGCCCAGAGCGCCACGGGCATGATAATAAGAGAGAGGATTCGGATCCGTCGCGACGCCCGTGATGTTCTTGTCTTTCGGGTAATCGCCCGTGTTCGGATTGACAAGGCTTCCCGCATAGAAACCGGCCAGATAGCAAGGGGAATAGAACAGTTGGGCTGCGTCGGTGGTCGAGGGAGCATATGAAGGCTGGGAAGCGGCGCCAAAATAATAGCCGGGACTACTAATGGCGGTGATGGGAACGCCAGTGAAGGCGGCTGCTCCGGTCATGGACGTGCCGGGAACCAGGAGCCGGGGTTCGGCGAAGTCCGCACCCGTGGCTGTGAACTCCAAGGATTGCCCGGCCAGACTTTGCTGGGGAGAGTAATAATTCGGGCCGTTGCTGGCTTCGAGATAGAGTTTTCCATCCGTCCCCAGAATCCGGAAGTTGGACGATGCCGCCGTTGAGGCGTTTGCATGCGGATTCCACAACCCGAATTGAAGCCAGCCTTCGACCGTCGGATACTGGGGATCGCCCCGGTTGGGGCGGAAAATGGTGCCATAGACATGGTCGATGTAGGGCAAATTCTCCAGGCCGTAGACCGGATCAAGGGTGGCGAATTTAATTGGTGTCGGATCGTTGTCGCCATCGTATTGGTCGAGCAGGTTGGCTCCGATCTGGATGATCTGCGCGTCCTTGTTTTGATCGAAGGTTTTGGTGACGAGGGAGTAGTCTGTTTCGCTGTATTTTCCCAGCGAGCCATTGAGGATCGCGGCCTTGAGCAGCTCGAAGAAATCGGGTTCCCGCCCCGCTTGGGCGACTTGGTCCAGGGTCAGGATGGTCGCGGCTCCGCTCCGATATGTCCAAGCGGTCCCTCCCGCTGTCGCACGGGTGAGGCCAAAATATTTCTCAATATCCGAACCGGCTGCCGCCGTGGCCGAGTCGGTCACCAGGGCCAGTCGGCTGAGCGGGAAGCGGGTTTTGAGCAGCGGTTCGCCGGTGCTTGCGGCGGAGCCGTCCGGGCGGGTAAAGGCCGTTTGCACGCGGACATTGGCGAGGTTGCGGTTCGCGCTGGAACTGGCGTCCGCCTGCCCCGCATAGTCGATGGTGTTACCGGTGGGACTGCCTGTTGTTGCGGTCGGACTCCACGAAGGCGCGTTGAGGGCGCGGGAGAAGGTGCCGAGGTATTGCAGGGCGTTGGGGTTGAAGTTTGCCGTGCCGGAGGCCAGGCAGAAGCTGATGAGGTCCTGGCGGGAGAGGAAGGCCTGGTCGGTCTGGCCGGTGGCGTCAGGCGTGCCGCTGACTTTCAGGAATCCGTTGGTGTTCGAGAAAACAAAGTTTTTGTAGGGAGTCTGGACCGTTGAGTCGGTGAAGGTGAGCGCCGGAAACGCGCCGGAGGGCTGCCCGGCGGCATTGCGCAGGGAGGCGTAGTTGCGCCAGCCGACGAGGTTGTTGACGCCCGCCTGGGTGAGGAGCGGGTTGCCGCCGGAGTCCTTCAACTGCGTGAGGTCGGCGAACGCCAGGGCACCCTTGGGCGAGTATTCCGTCGGCATCGTGGTGGTTGCGGTATCGCGGGGAAATCCCGCCACATTGACATCCAGCAGCGCGCCTTCGTCGTAGATGGCATAGGCATAACGGCCGATGACGGATTTGTCCGGCACCGTGAGCGTAACGGGTCCGGTCCCGGTCACATAGACCCAGCTCGGCGGAGTAAACGCGGTCGTGCCGGAGCTGACCGGCGTGGTGTCGGTGGGTTTGGCCGGGTCGGCGAGCGGGAGCAGGTAATGCTTGTTCCAGCGGGCCGGGGTGATGCTTCTGCCGTTGGCCGAAGCGGCTGTCGAGATCGCGCCCGAGGCGGGATGGTCCGCGCCGGGAGCGGCGATGGAGGTCGTCCCGCTGATGCGCAGGAGCGCGGGGGTGGGATTGGTCGGCGTGTTCCTGACAGGAACGATGTATTCCGGCTTGTCCGGCGTGTAGATCGTCACGTCGTCAACGGTGGCCTTGTTGTCCATTGATCCCTCCGCCATCTCCTGCTTCAAATCGCCGGTGACGATGTCCAGCGCACTGCGGGCCAGATCGTCCGCCAGGGCCTGGTGCAGGCTGCTGTTGGACATCTGGCGGTCCCACATGGAGCGCGAAAAGTAAGTGACGACCAGGCCGGTGAGCAGGACCACGAGCGCGAGGACGACCACGAGTGCGACGCCTCGCTCGCGGCGTGAATGCCGCGATGGGGGATTTGGGATTTGGAATTTGAAATGGTTCACGGGGTGGAGGGAAGGGGGAAGGAGCGGCGATAGACCCGCAGGGCTGAGGCGGCGGCTTTGGGGATGCCGTTGGCGGGATCTTCGATGGCCGTCTGCCATTGCGCCTCGAGATCGCCGGGCTCCGGCATGGTCGCCGCAGAAAAATCCTGCATTTTGTCGGCGAGGTCCTTGAGTTGGGTGTCCGTCACCAGTTGTCGGCTCTTCGGGTCGGCGACCGCGATGACGACCGTCATGGCCGCCACGTCGCGCAAACCATCCACGGCCGCATGCCCGGGGATGCGCGCGTCCCAAGGCGTCTCGCTCGGCTGGGCGGAGTAGGCGGTTCCGGCGACCGTCTGGCCGCGCAGCAGGTAATGGTATTCCATGCGGAAAACCTGCGGCCCCGCGCTCTCGTAGCTGGAGTCCGGGCTATCCGGGGATGTGGCGACAGGCCAGTTGCCGGAAATCTTATTGTTTGCCGTCGCGGAATTGAGCGGGCCGTCCGCCCCGGAAAAGGCCATCGCCGAGGCCCCGCTCCTTTGCAGGCCGGTGCCGAGGCGCTGGAGTTGGTTGAAGTGAGGGCCGCTGGTGTCCGCGTTGATCCGCCATGCCACCACCGATACCGGGCTTTGCGTCGCCGCATTTGCCGTGGAATAACCGGGCACCTGGCTGTAAAATGCCATCTGGTCGTTGCCGGGCTGCGGGTTGTCGTTGCCGGAGGGGTCGGCCGCCGAGGATTTCAGGAAATAGTCCACGTCCGCACGCCTCACGATCTGTCCGAAATCGATGGCCATCCGCCCGAAGATCGCCCGCGCCTGCGCGTCGGCATCCATCCGCTTGCTCCTCAGCCCGGTCACGGCCGTCGCCGCGGTGAAAATCTGGCCGATCAGAACCATCAGCAGCGCCAGCACCGCCACGGAAACAAGCATCTCGATGAGGCTGAAGGCGGAAGCGGTAAGGCGGAACCCTGAAACCTGAAACCTGAAATCGTCGGCCTTCATGTCAATTCCGGTCGAGGGCGGCGAAGATTTGCGCGGAACCGGAAGGTTGCGGCCTGGCCGGATCCGTTTCCGCCAGCACGGGGTCCACGGCGGGCGGCCAGCTGATTTTCAGGTTCAGGAAGGTCGCCGATTTCGCATTCGATCCGTTGGGAGGAAAACTCACGGTGAGGCGGTAGCGGGAATCCGGCCCGCTGGCGGCCACGACCTGCCCGGCGCTGTTGAAATAGAGCGTGGCTGTCTGGTTTGCGGCCACCGGGTTGGCGGGGATGGCGATGGCAAACTGCTGCGAGGCCGTCTGGTTTCCCGGGGGAATGGTCGCCGGCGTGGCCCGCAGGTCGGCGAGCACTGCGGAGAGGAGCCCGTTGGCGGAGGTCTGTTCGACTGCGGCCTGGTTGCTCTTCATGCCCACGGGGATCAGCGCGAAAACGACGACCAGGCAGAACGCCGCCACCCCCAGCGCCAGCGTCACCTCGACCAGCGAAAACCCGGATCGTCTCACGCAAAGACGCGAGCCGACCGAAGGGAGACAGCCAGCCGCAGGCAGCCCGAAGGGCGAAGCGGAGCTTCGGCAACGCGCGAAGAAAGGCATAAAACCGGAGGACATGACACGGGAAGTGAGCCACGGATGGAAGCGGATAAACACGGATAAAAAATCGGGGGGGAACCACTCCGGGTTGCCAGATGGCGCATCCTTACCGCCGGTAAATTTTTACGTTTCCGGCGACCCCCGTGACCTGCACGGCCGCCACATTTTTGTTTGCGGTATCCGCGGATTCCCCGTGCGCGGGCTGCAAACCGATTTCGACCACCGGCTGGAGGGAGCTGCCCGCGTTGTTCATCCTCGCCTCGCCGCGGGGATTGAATTCGATGGCCTTCGTGAACTTGTATTGTCCCGTGGTAAACGGCGTCAGCGAAGCTCCGGAAGCCAGGTCGTCTCCGATTTGCGCGCCGCTTCCGCTCACCGTCGGCCGGGCATCGAAGCCGCCGCCCGTCCCCGTTCCCGCAGAGAATGTTTTCAGGTGCATGTTGTCGAGCTTCACCAGCTTGTTGACCGGGACCAGCGAGTTCCCCGGCAGGGCGGCGGGGCTGGCGGGATCGTAAATCTTCGTTCCGTCGCGCGACGCCACCGCCCCCACCACGACCCGCCCCGTCCCGGCGGTTCCGGGAACGGACGCCGCCGCGCTCTCCTCGAAAAATCCCACCCACACATACGTGTTTTTCGCGATTGCGTAGGAACGAGCGTTCTCCAGGGCCCCGGCAATATCGTAGGCCGCCTTGGTCACGTCCCCCGCGCCCTTCATCCCCGTGAAGGCCGGAGCCACGAACCCCATCAGCGTGATCATGATCGCCATCACCACCAGCAGCTCCGTCAAAGTGAAGGCGGCGCGGCCTCCGGCTGGCTGGCAGCGGGGGCTCTCAGGCCGACGAAAAACTGGAGAATGGGATTTGGTCATTCAATTGGAGGAGACATCTGCAAATTAGCACCCCCCTGAACCTCCATCAAAGATTCGTTGGGAAAATGTTTTGATTTGGCTTACCGTTTTTTATTCCATCGCATTCCACCGGACCAATGAACCCCGTCTCCTCCTCGTTCCAGTATCAGGAAGCCGCGAACAGGTTGCGCCTTTTTATCGGCGACAAAAATCTCCGCTACGGCGACCGGCTGCCGCCGGAGCGGGAATTTGCGGCCCTGTTCGGCATGGGGCGGCCGACGGTCAACAAGGCCATCGCCTGCCTGATTGCGGAGGGGATGCTGCGGCGCGACGGATACAAGCTGTATGTCGCCGGAGCGCCGCTCCTCGCGGCCAAGACGTATCACATCGGCGTTCTTTGCCCGCATCCGCTGCACAGAAAGCAGCGGGTTTCCCACAACCTGATCGAGGCCGCGCACGACGTCTGCCACCTGGCCAAGGTCGGCTTCACGCCAATGCTTTCGCTGGACGGCCTGCAACAGCGCGAGCAAATGCTGGAGATTCTCAAACTCAAACCGGACGGGATCGTGATCTGGCCGCATCCCGGGCATTCCTATCTGGACCTCTTCCAGCAGGTCGCGCAACGCAACATCCCGCTGGTCGTGAACGACTGCAACTGGGGGCCTTTCGACTTCGTGGGTGTGGACAATTTTGCCGGGATCCGGGCGATCCTCGGCCATCTCTCCGATCTCGGGCACAGGCAGGTCGCGTATTTGACCAGGAAGATCTCCATCCCGAACCTGGAGGAACGGTGCGAGGCCTACCGGCATGTCTCGTCCCTCCTGTTTTCCTCCCCGTCGCAAAAACGGATTTACCAAATCCCCGGCAACGACGAGGAAGGGCTGCCGGACCTGTTTAAAAATATCCGGCGCAAAGACCCCTCCGTCACGGCGATCTGCTGCAGCCACGATGCCGTCGCCATCGAACTGATCCGCATCTGCCTCCAGAGCGGCATCGATGTGCCCGAGCAACTTTCCATCACGGGCTTCGATGGAATCGAGGCCGGTGAAACCTGCCAGCGTCCCCTGACCACGGTTTCGCAGGATTTTTACCAGCTCGGATCGCTTGCCGTGGACCTGCTGATCCGGAGAATCCGCATGCGCCAGGTCAAACACGCCTCCGAGGTCCAGCAAATCCATGTGACCCCGCATTTGGTCGTGCGGGCCTCAACCTCCCCCCCGCGCAGACCCCGTTAGCGGGCACCCCACCAACGCGCGTTTCCGGCACATCGGGGGGGGATATCGGTAAGCCAAATTCAGACATAGGTGCGCTTTTTTATTGGGAATCTGTCGGCCATGCCAGATGATCGGCCCGAGATCGAGGGGCCTGTCGGCCAACCACGAAGAAACACGCCCCCCCGGAACGACCCATGAGAGAAACCGCTTTTTCCCCCGCCGCGCGCAGCCGGTCCGATGCATCGAGAGCAACCATGAAAGCAAACCTTCCAAACTTCCTGGCTGCGGCGCTGGCCGCGCTCGCGATGGCGGCGGTCTCGCGCGCCGACATTCTCGTTTACGAGCCGTTCGCGTATTCGCTGGCCGACGAGACCCCCTTGACCGGCACCCCGGTCACGGCGACCGGGCTTTCGGGAAAATACAGCGCCAGCATCAAAACGAACACCTTCGCCGGAAGCGACGGGACGGGGTCCGCCCATTTTTCGGCCGTCGGCCTGGGTTTTGAGCGGAACTTTCATCCCGTAAGCGGCGGCGCGGCGGTGATAAGCGCCACGGCGGGAAGCGCGCAAAATGGAATGCCCACGACAGAAACGCTGCTGGCCAAATTGAGCGGCGCGCCTTCGCCGCCATTCTATTGCAGTTTTCTTTTCAAGTTTGCCGCTGACTTTCCGACGAACAACAATGGTTCGACTTTCGTCGGGCTCAAGGTGGGCGATCTCGTCATCGCGCCCAATTGGAACGACAAATTTACGAACGTCGCCGGAATCGGCCTTGGCGCGCCGGAGGGCGTTCTGACTCGATTTGACCCGTTCGCGGAAACCGTCTTTCTCGCGGTTGCCAAAGCTTTCAAGAACGAGGCCGGTCTGATGCAGGCCACGCTTTGGATCTTTGATCAAAGCAGCTTTGAAGCGTGGTGCAAGGACGGGGCAAAGGAAGAAGGTCTTTCGAAGTTTGCACAAGTCCAAACAGCTTCTTCTCCAAAGAGCGGAAATGTGAACCTCGGAGAAAGTTGCAAATTTGAGGTGTTCTCCGGAAACTTCGCGAGTCACAACATCACAATGACCGTGGACGAACTCGTTGTAGGAACAACGCTGGCCGACGTCACCACCGGAAGCGCCCCCAAAAAATAGGAGCCATCGCCCGCAGGAAAAACCGCCCCTGACACGCGGCCGACGCCCCCGCGCGAGAACGCTGGCGTTTTCTGGAATGCAGCCTACAGGACTCGAACCTGTGACCCCCACCATGTCAAGGTGATGCTCTACCAACTGAGCTAAGGCTGCGGGAAAGGGGAGGGAAGGCTACCGCAATCCCCGCGGGTGTGCAAAGAAAAATCCCTGACAAGAAAAATCCCGGGGAGCGGTCGACGAGCAGTCGATGACGCGAGGGAGGGCGAAGCTCCGTCCTGGGAGGGCTCCGTCCTGGGAGGGCGAAGCTCCGTCTGAGCCGTAATAAATGGGCTCACACGGAGGTTCGCCCTCCCATCGTTGGCGTTACGCGCGGATTTGGGTGTCTTGTTACGGGTTGCAGACCGGAATGGGAAAGGGTATGAGCTTGGAGTTCATGGCCTCTTCTTCGACGTCCAATCTTCCCCGCTGGTTCGGCACGATTCTCTGGGGAAACTCCGTGGCCCTGTCCTGGATGTGGGGGCTGGGGCTGTTTTTTTCGGTCCAGTTCACCACGCAGTTCGGAGTCTTCGGCCTGCTGACGTTCGCGGTCCCGAATTTTCTGGGGCTTCTCTGTTTCGGGCTCGTGACCCATCACCTGGCGCGTCGGCAGCCGGGTTCGGAGTCGCTGGCCCAATTTTTTTCGACCTGGTCGCGTCCGTTCCGGCTGGTTTTTTTCCTCTACCAGATCCTGGCGATCACGCTGACGATCTTCGCCTTTTTGCGCTACGTGTGGCAGCCGCTGGGTCTCGAGCCCTGGATGCTCTACCTGCCGCTGACGTTGCTGGTGGTCCTGGCGGCTTCGATTCTTTTCGGCGAGGAATTCGACATCAAGCGCATCAAGTTCAGCCACGGGGTTCTGTTTCTTTTGATGGCCCCGGCGATCGCCTTCCTGATCCTCTTCGCGGCCACGAAGGGAACCGGACCGCTCTCATTTCCCAAGCTGCCGACGAACGACTGGAATTATTGGGGGTATGCCGTGCCGATCATGATCGGCTTTCTCGTCGGCCCGTGGCTGGATCTCCAGCAATGGCAGCGCGCGATCCAGATGCACCGCGAGCGGGTTTCGATCGCGGCCGGATACTGGATCGGTTCGGTTTTGTTTTTTCTCCTGCTCATGTTCCACGGGCTGATGACCGTCTGGGCGCTGAACTGGGGGGCTGCGGAGTTCATCCGCGTGGGGATCACCGGCCACAATTACGGTGAGGAAATCCTGATGCGCTTCTTTTCGCGGGCCGGCCCCTGGACCTTTGCGGCCTACGGGATCTTCGTCTCCATCTGCGTGCTCACCACGCTGGACAGCGGGTATGTCGCGTTGCGCTGGTTCCTGCAGTCGAACGCGAAGACGAGTAACCACCCGATTTTTTCGCTCGTCTCCCCGAAGCTCCTCACGTCGCCCATCCCGGTATTTTTGCTTTGCGGGGTCGTGGCCCTGGTGGGGGCGCTGCTCAAATTCGAGCTCGAGTTTTTCATGATTTTTTACGCGACGTTTTTCGTCGGGTATTCGACCCTTGCGATCGTCCGCTGCTACCTCGTGAGCCGGGCGAACGCGATCCCGCAGATCAAGATGTTCTGCATCGGGAGCCTCGCGGTGGTGATCTTTTCCTACGGGTATTTTCTTCGCTCCCCGTTTTTCCAGATCGTGGGCTCGTTGCTTCCGCTCGGCTACGTGGTCTGGCTGCTGATCAAGCCGAGCTCGTCGGAGGAATTCCTGAGCGGCAAGGACGAGCTGGATGCGCCGGTCTCCGGGTCCGCTCCCAGTGCCGGGGCCGTGATGGGCCCGCCGGACGGTCCTGCGGGCCCGGTGCATGTGATCCCGACGGTGGACGACATCGCCGCGTTCACGCACAACCTCGGAGGCCACTTCGAAGGCAAATGGTTCGTGCATTCCTTCGTGGCGACGTATGGGGACACCAATTCCGTCGGCAACGTCTATTTCGGAATGTATGCGATGTGGGTCGGGAAAACGCGCGAGCTTTTCTTCAACCGCCTGATGCCGAAGTTCAACCTGAAGAGCACGCCGTATTACATCCTGACCCGTTCGTTCGAGCACAAGTTCGTGCGGGAGACGCGGGAGTTCGAGACCGTGAGCGTGAAGATCCGCGTGGCCGGTTACAACAGGAAATTCGCGACTCTCGAGCACGAGATCTTCGACTCCGCAGGCCATGTGCTGGGCCGCGGGAAACAGACCCTGCTCTTCGTCTCTTCAAGCGACTACAAGATGCTGGACATCCCGCCCGATGTTTATTCGGCGTTTATCGCGCACACCTGATCCGGGTGCCCGGCACCGGGCCATTCGCCCCATGTGCGATCCCGTGCGCCAAGCATTCAGGATTTCCGGCCTTTTCGGATTTGTTCTGGCGGGACTGCTCCTTGCGGGTTGTCCCCGGCGTGTTCCTCCGTCCCCCGCGCCCACTCCCTCCCCGACACCCGCGCCGACGCCGACGCCGGTTCCGACTCCCACCCCTGTTCCCGCGATCTCCCGCAAACCGCTCCCCACCGCAAAACTTTTCAACGGGCTCTCGCTCCAGGCGCGGCTGGTTGCGGAAAAGGGCCCCGAACTGGCCTCGCAGGACAGGCGGGATCCCGGGGCCTACGAAGTCCAGATCACGGTGAGCGCCCGCCTCCCCAGCCCGGGCACGTCCGCGAAGGATTTTTTGAAAAACGACCCGTTGTTGCCCGGGATGTTCGCCGATTTCGACCAGATCCTCGCGGGGTCGAAAGTCTCGCCGTTTTTCGAGAGGCTGTATGCGTTGAAGCTCGCGCAAATCGAGCGCGAGATCGGGAGGCTCGACGCCATCCTTTCCCGCGACAACTTCTACGACTGCGAGACGATCCTGGCATTGCAGAATCCGGCCACGGGAAGGCGCGCGCTCCTGGCGGTGGGCGACATGGACGTCAATGTGGACGGTTCGGATGGGGACCGGAATGTCGTGGTCGACGGCTCGTCCCAGTATTTTCTTCCGCAGACGAGCTACCGCTGGCCGAAGCTGACCGGGAGGGAGAACCCGTTTCTTTCCGTCGAGCAGTCCCGGCTCGACTTGCTCAAATCGGAATTGGCGGGCGGGGGAGTTCCCGTCTCGCGGAAGAAAGAGATCGAAGAGGGTATCGGCCTGGCGAAGCGGAGGATCTTCGACCTGAAGAAATGGAGTTTTCTCGTTTCCGAGACCGACCCGTTCATCGTGTTGCCGGGGTTCATGATGCGGGACAAGGACGACCCGTTCTCTCCCGCGATCGGCGATTTTGCGCTGGTTCTCCACGGCGGCAAGGCCTACCCGGCGGTGCTTGGCGACGCGGGGCCGTCGCTCAAGCTGGGCGAGGCCTCGCTCCTGATCTGCCGGGAGATCAACGCCCGCTCGTCGCCTTTGTCGGGTGCCGTCACCGACCTCAAGGTGGCCTACCTGGTTTTTCCGGGCACGGCCACAAACCCGCACACGCCACCCGATCTCGAGGCCTGGCGGACCATGTGCGAGCAGTATGTCCAGGAGCTGGGCGGATTAAAGTGCCAGGTCCACACATGGCCGAACCTCGTGAAACCCTGGCCCACTCCCACGCCCACTCCCACGCCGACCGCTTCTCCCACCCCCTCCCCGGCACCCTCCGCGACGGCCTCCCCGGCAGAGCCGTTTGTCGTGACTCCGCCGGTGCCTCCGGCGAACTGAATGCTTCCCGGGATGGAGATTGCCGAATCTGCCACGGGATCCGCGCCACTGCGGGCGAGCCCGGCGATTACCGGCCTGGGTTGCATCAGCCCGCTGGGATGCGGTGTGTCGGCGACACGGGAGGCATTGAGAGCCGGCAGGGACGGGATTTCCGCAGTCCGGATTTTTCCGGTGGACACGTTCCAAGCCCGGACAGCGGGCCAGGTGCCGGAGGAGTTCGAGGCGGTCGCGGAAGGTTTGCACGCGGCGAGCCGCAGCTGGCCGAGAGCCGCGAAGCTTGTCCTGCTGGCCATGCACGAGGCGCTGGCCTCGCACCCCGGATTTGTTCCGGAGGTCGTGGTGGCCGGGACAACGGGCGGGGGCATGGAGTTCGGGGAAGCCTTTTTGCGCGGGCTCGGAACCGGAATGCCGGGACGGATGGCGCGGCGCCTGGTTCGCGGATACATGCCCCAGCAGCCGGTGATCGATGCGGCGGCGGTCTTCGGTTTTGACGCGCCCGTGCGGGTGATCTCGAACGCCTGCGCCTCCGGCACCAATGCGCTCTGCCTCGCTGCCGGGCTTGTCCGGCACGGGCAGGCGAAACGGGTCATGGCTCTCGGGTTCGATGCGCTGGCCGAAATGGTTTTCGCCGGTTTCGATTGTCTCAAAGCCTCGACAGCGGAGAAATGCCGGCCATTCGACTCCGCCCGCACGGGGCTCGCGCTTGGAGAAGGGGCGGCCTGCTTCTTGATCGAGGCGCTGGAAGATGTCTCCCCGGAGGCCGTGCGCGCCTCCGTCGCAGGCTGGGGTTTTGCCAACGACAACCACCACCTCACCCAGCCGGAGCCATCCGGCGGGGGACCGAGGCTCTCGATGGAACGGGCACTTGGGGATGCCGGATGGACGGCGGAGGACGTGGGCTACATCAATGCGCATGGCACGGGCACGCCATTCAACGATTCCAGCGAGGCGGCAGCCATCCGGCGCGTGTGTCCCTCGGCTCCTGTGAGCAGCACCAAGGGGATGACCGGGCACGCTCTCGGGGCTGCGGGTGCCATCGAGGCTGCGTTCTGCATCCTCGCGATGGAGGGAGGATTTTTGCCTCCCAACATCAACCTCCGCGAGACCGATTCCGGGCTGGACATCGTCGCGAACACGGCGCGTCCGGCGAGAGTGAACCGGACACTCTCGAATTCCTTCGGCTTCGGCGGTTCGAACGCCACCATCCTGATGGAGAGGCGGCCATGACCGGTGCCGGGCTCTCGATCCTCGGGGCCGGATGCGTGACGGCGCTCGGGCGGAACTGGGAAACCGTCTGGGAAAAAATCCGCGCCGGCGAAATGCCCGTGAGGGAATCCGTGCAGGGACCGGGCTGCCCGCGTCCGGTCGAAGTTTACAGGACCGCCCTGCCCGACATTCCATCCGCCGCCGTCGCGCGTTTGCGGCGCTCCGGCCCGATCTCCTATTTTGCCTGTGCGGCAGCAGCAGAGGCGGTCCAACAGTCGGGGCCGGTTCCCGCCGGACGGACGGCGTTGATTTTCGCGGCATCCGACGGTGCGGTGACCTACACGCGCAGGTTTTATGAGGAGGTGGTGGCGAGAGGTGCCGGCAGCCCGCTCCTTTTTCCGGAAACAGTTTACAATGCGCCCGCCAGCCATGTTGCGGCGATGCTGGGATTGGACGGGGTGGTGCTGACCCTGGTCAATGACGCATCCGCCGGAATGGACGCCCTCTCCACCGCTTCCGACCTCATCCATTCCGGCGGGGCCGACCGCTGCCTCGTCGTGGCTTCCGAGGAACTGGATTGGATCACGTGCGAAGGATACAGGCGGTGGAAGTTGGCGGGTTCCGGTTCCAAAAATCGCGCCGTGCCTGCCGAGGGGGCTGTCGCATTGGTGTTGGGCCCTCCCTCGTCGGCGCACGTGAGGATCGCGCGGGTCCACCCGGGCAGGACCCTCCGGCGGCACTCGTCCGCCAGGCAGACGGTCCGGCGGGTATTCCACGAGCTGGCCGCCGGGGAGACGCCGGATCTCGCGGTCATTTCCGCATCCGGCAAGGGGCCTGCGGGCATGGAGGAGTCGGTTGTCCGGGAGTGCTTCCCGGGAGCCCGGCTTCTTTCGCCAAAACAGATTGCGGGCGAGGCGTTCGCCGCATCGAGCCTTCTCCAGTGCCTCTGCGCGTGGCAGGAGCTGCAGCATGCGGGGAGCGCGATCGTGCCGGTCATCGGCTGGAGCGGGCAGGTCGGAGGCGCGTTCCTGACCTCCCGCTGATCTCCGGCGGATTGCAAACCGGTCCGAAAACGCTGGATGCCCCCGGAAGTTTTGTGGAGTATCCCCGCATTCACCCGGTGGCGCGGTGATTCCCTACCCTATGAAAAAAGAAGTCATTCCCCATGCCGGTTGGAACCGCAATCTTTTCCTGGCCAACGATCACGCGGAGGTCATCGTCACGCTCGATGTCGGCCCCCGGATCCTCAGCTACAAAAGACCGGGCGGGGAAAACGTCTTTAAAAACTACGACGGACAGCTCGGGTCATCGGGCGAGGAGGAGTGGAAAATCCGGGGGGGCCACAGGTTCTGGATCGCGCCCGAGGACGAGGTTGTCTCCTACCACGTCGACAACAGTCCCGTGGATTACCGGATCGAGGAATTCACCGAGGAGATCGTGATCGACTCGCTCCAGACCCAGTCCGGGCGGATCATGAAAACCCTCGGCGTCACCCTGGCGGACAACGATTCCCACGTGACCGTCCGCCACACGGCGAGGAACGACGGGGACGAGCCGATCCAGATCGCCTCCTGGGCGCTCAGCGTCATGAAGCCGGGGGGGCTCGAGGTCATCCCGCAACCGCCGCCCGGCGAACACCCGCGCGACCTTCTCCCGAACCGCAGCATCGTCCTCTGGCCATACACCGACCTCACCGACCCGCGGTGGCTCCTGGGCCGGGGATTTTTCACCCTCCGGCAGAGCGGGGGATTTCCGCCGACCAAGCTCGGGCTGGCACACCGGGAGAAGTGGGTCGCCTACGTCATCGAGGATTCGCTCTTCATCAAAACCTTCGACCATATCACCGGGGCGGTCTACCCGGACGGGGGGTGCAACTTCGAGACGTTCGCGAACGACGAGATGCTCGAGATCGAATCCCTCAGCCCGCTCGCCGCGCTGGCACCGGGGGAATCGGTCTCGCACACCGAAAACTGGTATCTCTTCCCGATCGCACACGAAGCCCGGATCGATTCCGAGCCCGCCCTTGTCAACTGGCTCAAACCGTTCCTTCAAAAAGCGGGGGTCTGATTTTATGAAATGCGAAATGCTGAATTGGAACTGCGAAATGAAAATCCTTCCTGCCGCGTTGGTTCTGGCCTTCGTCTTGGTTGGCTGTGAGACGGTGGATGTCGATGCCGGACCGAGGGCGGCCATGAACGCCGCCATTCTCACCGAGCAGCCGGGGGATTATTTTATCGGGCGCAGGATGTATAAAAAAGATTACAAAATGTGGGGATGGGTCCGGGAGCCGGGCAAACCCTGGAAGACCGCCAAGCTCGTCATGATGAACGAGCAGGTCAAACTCGCGCCGGACCGGGAGGCCGGAAAACTCGGGGCCGACAACAACTGCGAATACCGGTTGATCGGCGGTTTCTCGGGCCAGCTCGTTTACGAGCCCGCGAGCGACGGGTTTTATCCGGAATTCCTCCTCAAAGGCTGCGAGATCAAATCCGCCGCCCCGGCCCGGATCTTCAGCACCAAGCGCCAGGAAGATCCCGCCGTCCGGATCCTCGCGCCCCCGCTGTGAGCCCTCATCCTCTCAGAATTTCGCGTGCCCTGGCGAGCGCCGCGTCGAAATGCGCGCAGAGGTTTTTCCGCCCGATCACCTCGGCGAACCCCGAGCTGAGCAGCATGTCGAGCGGCTGGCGGTGAAGCCCGCTCAGGATCACGGCCCCCCCATGTTTTCGCATTCGTTCCGTAATGCTTTCCAACGTGTTCAGCGCGGTGGCATCCATCTCGCCGACAAGATGCAGGCGGAGGATCAGGACCTCCGGCATTTTGTTCACCCCCTTCAGGGCGTCCTCCATTTTTTCCGCCGCGCCGAAGAGAAACGGGCTGGAAACCCGGTAGGCGAACACGCCTTTCGGAATGATTTTTCCCCGGGCCGTCTGCTCCGGGGTCTCGGGGACTCCGTCTTCGGTGCCCCGCGAAACCTCGGTGCTCTGGGAGACCCGCTTGACGAAGAGGATCGCCGCCAGGACCATCCCGACCTCGACGGCGATCACCAGATCGAAGATGACCGTCAGCGCGAACGTGGCGAGAAAAACCGCCGCATCGCTGCGCGGCATGCGCGCGAGCCGCGTCATCTCGTGCCACTCCCCCATGCGGAACGCGACGGCCACCAGCACCGCAGACAGGGCCGCGACCGGAACAAACGCGGCACCTTTGGAAAACAGGAGGATCACCAGCAGGAGCGTCCCGCTGTGGACGATTCCTGAAACCGGGGAGCGGGCCCCGTTGGCCACGTTTGCCGAGGTCCGGACGAGCGCGCCCGCAGCCGGGAGACCGCAAAAGAACGGACACACGATGTTCGCCACGCCCTGCGCGATCAGTTCGGTGTTGCTGTCGTGGCTGTCGTCCGTCATGCCATCGGCGACCGTGGCGGAGAGCAGGGATCCGGTGGCCCCCAGCAGCGCAATCGCTGTTGCCGACCCGATGAGATCGCGGACCTGGCTCCACGTGAAGCCGGGCCAATGGAGCGAGGGAAGGCTCGGCGGGATCGCGTCCGCACCGTATTTTTCCCCGATGGTCGCCACGTCGAACCCCTGCTGCAGGCCCGCCACCAGGACGACCAGCGTGGCGGCCAGCACGGCCACGACAGGGCCGGGGATATTTTTGATGCCGAGCCTGGGCCAGAAAAAAATGATGGCCACGCACCCTGCGGAGATCGCGAGGTTGACCGGGTTCGCGTGCGGGAGATTTTCCCACAGCCACTGGACCCTTTCCGGAAACGCACGGGGAGGAGGGCCTGCATGGATGCCCAGCAAATCGCCCGCCTGTGTGGCCAGGATCGAGACCGCGATGCCGGTCGTGATGCCGCCCGTGACCGGCCACGGGACGAATTTGATCACGGCACCCAGCCGGGCCAGCCCCATGATGACCAGAATGATTCCCGCCATGACGGTTGCGAGCATGAGCCCGCCGAAGCCGTGCTGTTCGATCACCAGGAGCACGACGGGGACGAACGCCGCCGCCGGCCCGCCGATCTGGAAGCGGCTCCCTCCCAGCAGGGAAATCAAGAGTCCGGCGATGATGGCCGTGATCACGCCCATCGCCGGAGCCGACAAGGGAGTCTGCGTTCCCGCAGGGACGCTCGCGATGCCCAGCGCCAGCACCAGGGGCAGAGCGATCATCCCGACCGTGAACCCGGCCACGAGGTCCGATCCCAAGTCGCCCCGCCCGTATCCCCGCGAAAGGACCGCCAGGATTCTTGGCGCGAAAAAGTGGTTGGTCGGATCCGGCTTTCCGTTCACGTTCCTTTTCCCGCCTCCGGCCGCAGGCCCCGCCTTCTCCTGAAAGCCATCGGCGTCATTTTTTTTCGAGCCGGTCGAGCAGGCGGAGAAGCCCGTCGAGGATCGTGAGCGGGTGAGGGGGGCAGCCGGGAATGTAGAGGTCCACGGGCAGGAGGGCGTCCGCGCCATTGCGCACTTCGGGATGGCCGACAAACGGGCCGCCCGCGATCGCGCAGGCCCCGACGGCGATCACGATCTTCGGGCCCGGCACTGCGTCGTAGGTTTTGCGGAGCGCGATCTCCATGTTGTTGGTGACAGGACCGGTGATGAGCAGCCCGTCGGCATGGCGCGGGGAGGCGACAAACTGGATGCCGAAGCGCGAGAGATCCCACCCGATGGTGCCGAGAACATTCGTGTCGGCCTCGCAGGCCGCGCAGCCCCCGGCGCTGACTTGCCGCAGCCTGAGCGAACGTCCGAAGAGCCTGCGCAACTTCGTGTCGAGCGCGTCGGCGAGGCGGGCTTCTTCCGCGCCGGGCGCGCCGAGCACGAGGTCGTCCCGCCGCCGGACCGCCGCCCGGTGGTCGCCCGTTTGCGTGATGGCACGGGTCGGACACGCTCCGACGCAGGCCGCGCAGAAAATACAGCGCCCAAGGTCGAGGGAAACCGGTTTCCCGCAGGGACGTGTCACCGCTTCCGTCGGGCAAACCGGGACGCAGGCCGTGCAGCCGTCGGCGCACAGGGTGGCATCCACTTTGAGGGTGCCACCGTGCCGGTCCGGCAATGCGGGGGGCGGGCCGTCGGGAAACGACATGGTCTCGCATCCGCGCTTGAGGCGGTGGGTGATGGTATCAAGAACGAACATGGTCAGAGGTCGAACCCGCAATAGGACAGGTTGAAGCTTTTGTTGCAGATGGGAAAATCCGAAATCGCGGTGCCACGCAGCGCGAGCGCGAGTCCGGTCCAGTTGTGGAAGGAGGGATCGGTGATCTTGTATCGGCGGAAACGGCCCGAGCCTCCGGTCACGGCGACATGGCAGACCTCGCCGCGCCAGCCTTCCACCAACGCCACCGCCAGTGTGTCGGGAGCGGGTTCCGGCAGGTCCTCGCGCACCGGGCCGTCGGCGGGGGAGGCGAGTTGTTCCAGAAGAAATTCCCCGGACCGCTGGATTTCGAGCGAGCGCACGCGGGCGCGCGCAAAAACATCCCCGCTCGGCCAGACCGCCACCGGCAACTGGGCGAACCGGAACCATCCGGAAGGATGGTCGTAGCGGACATCCCGGACGAGCCCGGAGGCGCGTGCGGCGGGGCCGACCATTCCGATCTCTGCGGCCTGTGCGGGAAAAACCGTTCCTGTGCCTTCGAAGCGGGCGCGCACCGAGGCGGCATCCCAGAACCAGGCTCCCGCCTGCTCCACATCCGCCAAAGCGGCCGCCAAGCCATCGCGCAGCCGGGCGGTCCGCCCGGGCTCCAGGTCGTGCCCGCAGCCGCCCGGCACCACGAGCCCGCGCCCGAACCGGTTGCCGCAGATCATGGCGGTCAGGTTGAGAAAATCCCCGCGGATTTTCCCGCAGGCCGAGGCGGTGGGCAGGAAGGCCACGTCGCCGGCAAGTGCCCCCATGTCTCCGGTGTGGTTGGCGAGGCGTTCGAGTTCGAGCGCGACCGCGCGCAGCCATTGGGCGCGCAGGGGAGCCTCTGTCCCGGCCAACGATTCCAGCACGGTGGCATACGCCGTGGCGTGGGCGGTCGTGGCATCGCCGGAGACGGTTTCCATCTGGCAACGCGTCGCGCGATGCGGCCCGTCGCCGAGCGCTTCCTCCACCCCACGGTGCTGGTAGCCCAGCGCGATTTCCAGATGCAGGACCTCCTCGCCCGCGCATTGGAAGCGGAAATGCCCGGGCTCGATGATCCCGGCATGCACCGGACCGACGGCGACCTCGTGGATCTCGCTTCCATCCACGCGGAAAAACTCCCCGTTCAGTGGCGCCCCGCCGCCGCCTTTTCTGACAGGCTTGAGCCACGGATGGCCCTCCGGCACGAGCCCGTGCTGCTCCCGGATTTCCCGCTCGAAAAGATGCGCCTGCGGGTGCCGGGCGGTGAGCGAGGGGTAGCCGCCGGAAAACGCAGCGCTGCGTCCGACCGCGAGCGTGTTGTCCGCATCGAAGGCGAGCACCGCGACCAGGCAGGTTCCCGTCCCGTCCGGCATGGCGAAAAGCGAACACAGGCGCGCATTGCGGCCCAGTTCTTCCGCCGTGGCCTTCACGAAACCATCAACCGGCAGGCGCGGGACTTCCTCCCACGGAAGGCTGGAGGCATTGGACAGCAGGGCAAAGGGAGCGCTCATGGTTTTGGAAAAAGTTGCGCGACGGCCGCCGTCCAGGTGCCCTGCAAAAGCGCGGGAGTGAACAGCCCGAGCCAGAGGGAGAGGAACAGCAGGAGCAGCGGGGGAGCGACGAGGGCCAGGGTCTCGCGAAAGCGCTTTTCGCCAACTTTCGCCGCCGGGCGGGGGCGTCCGTCCACGACCGCGAAAACCACCCGCGTGAGCCCGAAAAATGCGAACAGCAGGCAGACGAGAAATCCTGCGGCTGCCAGGCCGTGGTTGGTTTTTATCGCGGCCCCGAGAATTTTCATCTCGCTGAAAAACGGTCCGAATGGCGGGCAGGCCGTGACGGCGAACATCCCGGCGACGAAGATCGCGGACGAGCGGGGCACGACCGCCGCCATGCCCCGGACATCGTCCAAAGACGGGGAGCCAGCGGCGCGGCGGATATTTCCGGCGCTGAGAAAGAGCGCGCCTTTGGTCAGGCTGTTGCTCCAAACATGGAAGAGGGCGGCCCAGACGCCGAGCGGCCCCAGACCGGCCCCGAGGCTCAGGATGCCCATGTGCTCGATGCTCGAATACGCGAGCATCCGCTTGTAATCCCGCGTGCCGAGAAGAAACAACGCCGCCGCTGCCATCGAAAACAACCCGATGGCCAGGAGCGTGTGGTCGGCGACACGGCTTTCCCCGGACGAGTCCACCACCGCACGGATGCGCAAAATCGCCGAGAACGCGACGCTGGTGACCCCGCCCGCGAGGATCGCACCCACGATCCCGGAGGCCTCCCCGTAGGCGTCGGGTTTCCAGGTGTGCATCGGGGCCAGCCCCATTTTTGTCCCGTAGCCGACCAGCAGGAGCACCCATGCGGCGAGCACCCAGGGCCGGGAAAGCCCCGCCCCCTGCGCCGTCAGCGCCACGAAGGTCAGATCGCCTTCGCCGCCGCCGTGCAGGGAGGAATACCCGAGGCAGAACGAGCCGAGAAGCGAGAGCGCGATCCCCGTGCCGCCGACGAGCAGGTATTTCCACGTGGCCTCGAACGCGCGCGGCGTGTTGTTGAAGTGCAGGAGGGGCACCGCCGCAAGCGTCACCGCCTCGGTCGCGATCCACAAAATCCCGAGATGCCTCGCCTGGTGGCCGGCGCTCAGGAGGCCGAGGACCGCGAGCAGCGCCGCGACAAACACCCGGTTGGGCCGCTCCTGCCGGATCTTCAAATACGGGACCGCGTAAACCCCGCAGACAAGGAAAAGCAGCGAGACGACGGGAAGCACCGCCGCCGCCAGCGGATCAAACCCCATCCACGCCTCCGGGCTCACTGCCGGAGGCGCGGCCAGCAGGCGGAAACAGAGCGCCGCGTGCAGAAGACCGACTGCGGGGAGGAACCACGGACGTGTCCGGTTATCCGGCCAGAGGGCCGCGAGGACCGACCCCGCCAAGGGAATCAGGATGATGAGGTGCGAGATCATTCGTGGAGGGCGGTCAGTTTGCGGGTGTCAAGCGAATCGAAGGCGCGCTGGATCCGGTCGATGATGATCCCCAGCACGAAGACGCCCACCGTCAGGTCGAGCAGCACCCCCGCCTCGACCAGCAACGGCGTGGCTTTGATCAGCAGCAGTCCGAACAGGTAGATCCCGTTCTCCAGGATCAGGTAGCCGCACACCTGGGAAATCGCTTTCGAGCGACCGATGAGCAAAATGAACCCGGTGAGCACGGAGGCCAGCGCCCCGGGCACGAGGAGCGAGCCCGCGTGTTCCGGGAGAAGAGGCAGCGCGCCTGCCAGCGCCACTGCGGCAATCGTGCCGCCGGCACCGAGGAGCAGCGAAGGCACGAGCCCGATGAACGGCTGGATTTCCCGCTCGATGTTCGCGGCCCGCATCGCCCGTTTCAACAGGCCCGGAATCACGAACCCCTTGCCCGCCACGGTGGCCGTCGCGACCAGGAGGATCCTCCAATCCAGGTCGCTGCCTTCCAGGATCAGCGGCATGAGCCCCAGGGCGATGCCCTGCGTGGAAACCGTGCGGATGAGCGACGGCAGGCGGCTGCTCCCGAGGGCCAGGAGATTCAACCCCATCGCCAGGCCGATCAAGAGGTTCAGGGCCGTGATCATGCCGCACCCCCTTTCCATGCCACCAGCAGCGAGAACAGGCACAGGAGGAATGCCATCGTCAGCAGAAGCGGCACGCGCCGGAACGAAAACCGCGCCAGAAAGGATTCCGCCAGGCCGGCGCAGAGCGTCACGAGGAGCACCCCTCCCGCCAGGCTGGCCGCTGCGGCGATTGGCGGCAGGCTCCCGAGCGGCAGCACGGCGGCGGTGAGCAGGACCGCGAAGAGCAGCAGCTTCATCGACGCCCCGTGCAGGATCACCGCCAGGGGGGGGCCGCTGTGATCGAGCGCCATCGCTTCATGGATCATCGTCAGCTCAAGGTGCGTGTTGGGGTCGTCGAACGGCACGCGGCAGTTTTCCGCGAGCAGCACGATGAACAACCCCGCCGCGAGCAGCGCCGTGCCTGCCCCCGGCACCGGGGACAGCATGGCGGCCAGCGAAACACTCCCGGTTTGCACGGCGAGCGAAAGCATCGCGGCAAACATCGCCGCCTCGGCCAACACGGCGTAGCTGACCTCGCGCACAGCCCCCATCCCCTCGAACGCGGACCCGGTTTCCAACGCGGCCCAGGCGGTGCAAAACCTTGCGAGCGCCAGAAGGTAAATCATCAGCAGCACGTCTCCGTGAAAACTCAACCCCGCCCCCGCCGGACCGAGCGGCACGAGGAATGCCGCCCCCGCGATCGCGACCCAGGCCACAGCCGGGGCCGCCACGAACGCCGGGGAGGCCAGTGTGCTGAGCACGACCCCCTTTTGCCAGAGGCGGATGAGGTCGTAATAGAGCTGCAGCACGGGCGGCCCCTGGCGCCCGGCCACCCACGCTTTCACTTTGTTGATCAAACCGGGCAGCAGCGGAGCCAAGGCAACCCAGAGAACAAGGCGGACAATCATCATGGCTTTCCCTCCAAAAAAACGAAGACCCCGAGGGTCGCGAGACCGGCCACGAGATAGAGGATGTAGGCCTGCAGGCGGCCGTGTTGGAGACCGAGCGCAGCGTCGGACAATCTGGTGATGAGCGCGCCAGCGGGCTCGACCAGTCGTTCGAGCACGGTTTCCGGAACACGCTCCAAACGCAGCGATGCCGACGGAAACGGGCCCCGCGGACGGCGGAACCTGCGCTCCGGCCAGAAGAACCACCGGAACCATCCGGCGACGATTCCCGCGAACGACCCGCCGGTGTATTGCATGCGCGGCGTGGGTTCCCGGTATCCGCAATCCCAGGTGAGATCCCGCCGCAGGCCGTTCGAGCGGGATTTTTTCCAGAGCAGGAATCCCGCCGCAGCCGCGAGGGCCGCGAGCACGAACTGGGCCGGTCCGAGAATCGAAAATGGCGCTCCTGTGACAGACCAGCCGGGGTTCCATGACCCGGCCGCCCGCGAAATCGCGGGCAGGACCAACGCGGGCGCGATCCCGATGACGGCGCAGGCGGCGGCCAGCGCGCCCATCGGCGCAAGCATCCCCGGAGCGCATTCCCGCGCGTGCGCCGCAGCCTTTGTGCGCGGGGCCCCGAGGAAAATTGTTCCTCCCGCCTTGAGGAAGGAGGCCAGCGCGAGCGCCCCGGCCATCGCGAGCAGGATCGCCGCCGGCAGGGCGGCCCATGCGAAGCCCGCCCGCGTCGTCGCGGCATCGAACAGGCCGAGATAAATCAGCCATTCGCCGACGAACCCGTTGAGCGGAGGCAGCCCGGAAACGGCGACGGCACCGAGCGCGAAGAACCCCGCCGTCCACGGCATCGAACGCCAGAGCCCGCCCATCCGGCTCATCTCCCGCGTGCCGGTCGCATGCAGGACAGACCCCGCGCCGAAGAAAAGCAGGGATTTGAAGAGGCCGTGGTTCCAGACATGCAACAGCGCCCCGGCCAGCGCCAGTTTCCCCCAGGCCGCATTCCCGTGCGCCCTCGCCAGCAGCGCCGCGCCGAGCCCGATCAGGATCACCCCGATGTTCTCGACCGAGCAGTAGGCCAGCAGGCGCTTGATGTCGTTCTGGGCCATGGCAAACGCGATTCCCAGGACCGCGCTCGCGGCACCGAGCCCGACCACCGCGTAGCCCGCACTGGCCGGCACGGGCAGCCAACCGCCAAAACGCGCGATCCCGTAAACCCCCATCTTGATCGCCACCCCGGACATGATCGCCGAGACGTGGCTCGGCGCGCTGGCATGAGCGGACGGCAGCCAGATGTGGCAGGGGAAGAACCCGGCTTTCATGCCGAACCCGAAAAGGGCCAGCCAGAAGAGATGGGGCGGGACATCGCGCGTCGGGCCGAGGTCCCACGTTCCCGTGTGCGCGGCCAGCAGGGCGAAAAAGGCGAAGAGCGCGAGCGTCCCCGCATGGGAGGCGGCGAGGTAGAGCCAGCCCGCTTTCCGCACCTCGGGCCGCCGGTTGTCGAGCGTGATCAGAAAAAATCCGCAGAGCGCGAATGCCTCCCAAGCCATGAGGAAAAGCAGCCCGTTGGAAACCGTCAGCACGAGGCCCATGCACAATACCAGCGCATTCCACCAGACCCGCCCGCGTGCAGCCGAGGCGGGATAAGCGCTGTCCGGCCAATATCCTCGGGCATACGCTGCCCCGGCACCTCCGATGACGCAGACGAGGGCGAGGAAGAGCGCGCTCACCCCGTCGAGGCGGAGATGCGCCGGTTCGCCCCCCAGCGCAAACGCACTCGTCCACTCCCAATCGTCGGGCCCGAACAAAACAGCCAGTGCCGCGAGGAGCCCCGCGAGCGTGCCCGCCATCGTGAAGGCGAACGAGACCCGGGCGGACCGGGCTGCGGCGCACATGGCGGCCAGCAGGCAGACCGCCGCAAAAAGCAGCGCCCCGCTCACGACCGACCTCCGATCTTGCCCGTCGCGTCGAACCCGGCGACCGCACGGAAAATTTCCTCGTCACCGGCCCCGCAGCCCACGAGTTCGCGCAGAGGTCCTCCGGCCAGCAGTCGGCTGAGCCGCCCCAGCAGCTCGAGGTGGGTGCGGGCGGAGGGGGCGAGAAAAAACAGGAGCGTTTTGACCGGCACGTCATCGACCTGCGGTTCGGAGAAGGCGAGTGGCTCGCGCAGCAGGATCATCGCCACGATGCCGGATTCGCGGCCGAGCGCAATTCGTGCGGAAGGGTGCGGGAGCGCGAAGCCCCCGCCGACCGGGGCGATGGTCATGCCGCCTTTGGCTCCGAGCCGCCCCGCCAGCATCTTTCCCACCGAAGCCGTGACTCCCGGCAGCGTGCCGACAATTTTCCCGATCGCGGTGAAAATGCCGTCCGGCCCCACATCGCGCCAAATGCCCCCCGCGCGGATCAGCGGCTCCAGATGGAGCCCTCCGCCGAGCGTGCCCGCCTCGGGGGCGAGAAAGCCGGCCTTCGTCGCCAGCCCCCGCGTGGCGGCCCATTGCGCGACCTGCGCCCGGTCGAAAAGCAGGCGCCCCCGGTCGGGTGTGTGCGGCAGCCCCTCGTAGCGGACCCAGCCGTCGATGACTTTTTCCGAAACGCCGAACGATTCGGCCAGTTGGACAAGGTTCAGGAACATAAGGGTTGTTTATCGTGGTCCTCCCGCCAGTGCCAGCGCCGCCAGGGCGGCCACGCCGATGAGAAGGTAAAGCAGATACGCCTGCACGGTCCCGTGCTGGACGCGCCGCGCGGCCAGGGCCAGGCGCATGATGGCCCCTCCGGCCGGCTGGACGACCCGTTCGAGCACCGTCTCGGGCGTGTGCTCTTCCCGGCAGGCCATTTTCGGGAACAGCCCTTCGGGGAGGCTCCCGTGCCTCACCGGCATCAGGATCCACGCGAACCATCCGGTGAGGATTCCCGCGAACGAACCCGCCGTGTATTGCATGCGGGCGGATGGTGCCGCGAACCCGCAATCCCACGTGAGCGAGCGGACCATCTCCCGCCTTCGGACCAACCGCCAAAGCCCCCAGGCCGCCGCCGCGCCGAGCACCGCCAGCACGATGTGAAAATTTCCGATGCCGCCCAGCGGGGCTGCAGGCCGCGTTCCGGACCATGCCGGTTGCCACGCTCCCACCGCCCGCGCGACGGATGGCCAGAAAAACGCGGGAGCCAGGCCGATCGCCACGCAAGCCGCCGCCAGCCCCCCCATCGCCCCCCGCATTCCCGGCCCGCACTCGTGCGCCTGCGCGGCGGCTTCCGAGCGCGGGGTGCCGAGGAAGACCACGCCGCAGACTTTGGCGAAACAGGCCAGTGCCAGTGCCCCTGTCACCCCGAGAAGGATCGCCGCCGGAATCGCCGCCCAGGCGGACGGACCCCGCGTGAGCGCCGCGTCGAAAAGGCCGAGATAAACGAGCCACTCGCTCACAAACCCGTTGAGCGGCGGCAGCCCGGAGATCGCCGCCGCGCCGAGCGCGAAGAACCCCGCCGTCCACGGCATCGTGCGCCAGAGCCCGCCCATCCGGCTCATCTCGCGCGTGCCCGTCGCGTGCAAAACCGACCCCGCCCCGAGAAAGAGCAGGGATTTGAAAAGCCCGTGGTTCCAGACATGCAGCAGCCCGCCCGCCAGGAGCAGCCGACCCCAGAAGGCCTGACCGTGCTCGACGGCGACCATCGCGAATCCCAACCCGATCAAAATGATCCCGATGTTTTCCACGCTGTGGTAGGCCAGCAACCGCTTGATGTCATGCTGCCCGAGCGCGAAGGCGACGCCGAGGACGGCGCTCAGAACGCCGAGCGCAGCCACCGTCCACCCCGCCCCGGCGGGTGCCGGCAGCCACCCGCTGAACCGCACGATCCCGTAGATCCCCATCTTCAGGGCCATCCCGGAGAGAATGGCGGAGACGTGGCTCGGCGCGTTCGCATGCGCCGAAGGAAGCCAGATGTGCAGCGGAAACATCCCGGCCTTCAGGCCGAAGGCAAAAAGCGCGAGCCAAAAGAGCGGGGCGAGCTCGGGCCGGGCACCGAATGGCCCGAGCTCCCAGCTTCCCGTGACGGACGCCAGGATCGCGAAGAGCGCGAAAAGGCAAAGCGTCGAAGCGTGCGATGCGGCCAGGTAGAGCCAGCCGGCCTCGCGGACCACCCGCCGCTGCCGGTCGAGCGTGACAAGAAAATACGCGCTCAAGGTGAAGAGTTCCCACCAGATGAGAAACTGCAACCCGTTCGCCGAAACAAGGACCATCCCCATGCAAAGCAGCATGGCACTCAACCAAAGGCGGCCTCCGGCTGCCGACCGGGGATGCCTTTCGTCCGCCCGGTATTCGCAGGCATAGACCGCCCCGGCGGAACCCAGCACGGCCAGCAGCACCAGAAAAAGCGCGCTGATCGCGTCCAGGCGGAAATGCAGGGGTTCCCCGCCGACGGCAACCCCGCTCCGCCAGTCCCAGCCAGGCCCGCCGACCAGCACGGAAACCGCCGCAGCAGCAGCGAGCGCTCCGCCAAAGACCACCGCTCCCGCCCACAGCCGGGGGGCGAAGCGCCCGAGAAGAAGGCTCAGGACAAGCGTGGCCGCAGCGATCAGCAGTGTGGGTCCGGGCATCGGCGGCTCCTGCGGGTCAGCGAGCGGCTCCGGCCTTGCGTCGGCCCCGGACGGGTGGTTTGGGTCCGCCCGGCCCCGCCCCGGGTTCCAGGTAAATGAACGTCCCGCAGTTGTCGCACACCTCAAGGTCCTGGTGGCTTTGCAGCCTGGCCAGATGCCCCGCAGGCAGCCGGAGGTGGCAGGCGGAACAGACGCCGTCCACCACCTGCACGACACTCTGTTTCCCCTGCTGGATCTTCCGGTCGTGATGCCCGAGGATGAACGCCGGGATGATGGATCGCAGCCGGTTGATCTCGTGGAGCCGTTCGCGCTTCGTCAGCGCGGTGGCCAGCGGGCCTCTGCCCCGCTCCAGCCCGCAGAGGCGTTTCAGGGAATCAGTCACTCGTGCAGGTGTCGCCATGCCTCCTGCCACCGCATGACCCGTGCCACCCTTCCTGGATTTTGTTGTATCATTCCATATGCCAAATGGTTAGAGTTTATTTTTTGCGGATGCCACCCGACCGGGCATTGAAGATGTGCGCAATTTTTGCGCTGACGAAGTCGTTTTATTGCGCAGAGCCTCGAGGTCCCTGTGAGAGCGACAATCCCGGACCGTTCGTCTCCGTTCGTCCGGACCCTGCCGGAGTTGTGGGGGGGGCTTCCCCCTGCCGGGCGACCAGCAGGCTGTGTAAAAAAATGGTTCCAGCCAGAAGGTCGGCGGCACCGCCCGGGGAGAGGTTCCTGGCGATAAACTCCCGGTGAGTTTGCAGGGCAAGTTCCAGCCAACCCGGATTACGGATCCCTCCGGACTGGAGGAACGCGCGGGCGCATTTCCTGGCAAAAGTGCCACCCTCTTCCCCCCCGCGGTGAATCACATTGGTATCGGGAACGGAGGCGATGAGGAGGAACAGGGTTTCGATGCCGGCCTCGCGGAAGGGAACTCCGGCATCCCGGAGTCTTGTGAAGGAAGGAAGGGCGCTCTCAAAAATGGAGGGGAATCCCATTGCGGCTTCCTCCCTTGCTCCACCAGCGCCAGTCGTTCGCCGCACGGCGCTTCCATGCCCCGGGGCATTCACCCCGTCCTCTGCGTGTGCACGAAGGCCCGGCCCCCACTGCGAGAGAATCGCTTCCCGGATGCCTTCCGCACAGACGGGTTTTTCCTGGACCGAGGCGGCCGCCGCCACAAGCAGTCCCAGCGAAAAAATAGCCCCCCGGTGGGTGTTGATGCCTCGCGTGGCTTCCATCATCAACCGCTCGGCTTGGAGGCCGATGGGAACGAGGCCGGAACTGAAAGAGGCTCCGTCGGCCCCAGCTCTGGCAAGTTCCCGGAATGGCCCGCGGAGGCAGATGGCAGAGGTCCGCAGCAAGGCGTAATCCATGTCGTGGTGGGATCCTGAGTCCACCGGGCTGACAAGACCCGGCTTGGGGAAAAGCTCCAGTTCCGAGACCAGGGCGGAGATCGCAAGGTCGGCGAGAAATTCCGGCGAGCACCATCCGCGCGGACCCTCGATGGAATCGCTCATGGCACTCCTCCCCGTGCGACCCATGCCCGCGGGAACAATTTCACGGCATCCAAAGATTTGACGAGCACCGTCTCCGCCCCGGAATGCCACTCTTTCCAATGCACGTCTCCGATCCGGGGGAAAGAAAGCTCGGCATCGAGTGACCATGGTGAAATCGCCTGGGCATGAGCCAAAAACGAGGCTGCAGGGTCGGCGAGGCAGGCGTCAGGCAGATCCATCACGAGATCGAGATCGGAATCCGCAGATGTGTATCGAGCGCCCGTGAGAAACTCCCACATCCGGCTGCCCACGATTCTGACCGAACACCCTTCGGGAGCCGTCGGCCAGGCAGACCATGCGGCATCCCGGCGTTGGCTCAAACGGGAAAGCTGCGGCACTTCCGACAATTCAGGCGGTCGGAAGACCTCCCGGATATCTGTGCGCCGACCCCGGACCGCAAACCGGAGCGGCGATCCTGGCTCCCCGGGTCGGCGTGGCAGGCAAAACCCGAGCGAAAGCTCTTCTCCCGGCCGGGTCCGGCAGACCATGTAAGGATTTCCAGCTTCGTGCCATGCCTCCACGATTGAGGGAAACGCAGTCGGGAAAGGGGGAGAGTCGAGCCGGACAAGCGAGTGGCGAAGGATCACCGCAAAGATTCCGCGAGAACCTGTTTTTGAACGTCGAATGCCTGGGGCCGTCCGCCACGCTGTTTGCCGACTTGTGCGCGGGTATCCTCGGCGTCCGCCCCCGCAATCGCCGCCGAGAGTTTCTTTGCGAGCCCCCCATCCACCGGCCAGACATCCCTGACTCCACCAAGCAGGGCAAAGGGAGCGGCACCAAACTCGAGCGCTGGCAGCGTTTTGGAAAGTTCTTCCAGGGTGGCCACGGGGATTTTTGTGACGGCCGCCATGGCCTCCACCGGCATCAGCCCGACCGAGGCCGTCTCCAACGCATAAATGGCATCGGCAAACATGCCGTAACAAAGGAAGGCCCCGCCGATGGCCTTTCCGGTGGCAACGGTCACGAGTTTGTGGCCCGCGTTGCGCGCGACCTCCAAACATGTGAGCAAATGCCCGAAGTAAACCGGCAGCCCGAGCATTTCCGCCGTGCGGTTCGGCTCCTGGCCCGCGCTGTCCACCAACATGACGATGGGAATCCCCGGTTTCGTTTTTACGCAATCGATCGCATGGGCCGCCAGATGCAGCGCGGCGGCATCGTTGACATACGTGCCGTCCACGGTTCCGAGCACGCAGACCTCGAGGCCGTCAACCGTGGCATAACCGGTGACCAGCTTGCCGGTGATCGTGAGGCCGGAAGCAGAGGCTCCGAAAAACTGGTCCAGAAGATCCGGGGTGGTCATGGTGTTTTGCGGGTGAAGGATTTCACGAACTCTTCCGCCTCGTCCAGCGTGGCGGCCGCCACATCGGAAATGCCGCAGGCCGCCCAGATTTCGTCCGGGTGGCCGACCTTGCCGAACCGGTCGAGACGCGCTTGAAGGCTGGCCTGACGGGCTTCGGCCAGGGCAAGGTCCGGCTTCGCCGATTTGGAGAGCAGGGAAAGAATCCCCTCCCGCACCGAAGCCGTGGAGTCATTCACCAAGGCGTCCACATCCCCCAAAATATACCGGGTTTTCCCACCGCTGGTTTTCCACACAAGCGCCCGGTCGGACGAATCGTAGGCTTCTTTCCCCATCCATTTTTCGATGACAATCGGACCGGAAATCCCGAGGCGTCCATGTTCGGTCATGAGGCGGCGATCGCAGCAGGCGGAGAGGATTCCCATGCCGCCGTAGGCACCGATATCGGAACCGATCACCGCAATGGTCGTGGCTCCCACAGACCGGCAGGCAAACACCGCTCGAATGGCCTCGGCAATTCCAATTTCCCCGGAGGACCCTTCATGCAGGCGGACCCCACCGCTTTCGACAAGCAGGACGCAGGGGGTTTTGTCGCGCGCCGCAGCTTTGAGAAGTCCCACCAATTTGGCGGAATGGACCTCCCCGACCGAGCCCCCGACAAATTGTCCTGTCTGGGCCCCGAGATAGACCTTCTGGCCACGGATCAAAGCGCTCCCGATCGCCACTCCGTCATCAAAAGCCGCCGGGATTCCGAGCTTTGGCAAATAGGTGCTCATCACCCGTTCCGGGGGGGGGATAAATTCTTCGAAGGAACCGGTGTCCACGATCGCCCGGATGCGTTCGCGGGCTTTCAACTCATGGTATGGCATCTGGCTCATGGGGTCGGGGAAATCAGCAGGTCGAGTGCCTGACGCAGCCGCATTTTGATGACGACCGGTGCGGCTCCCTGGTCGTGGATCGTGATTTTTGTGCCACCCACGGCGTAGTGGTCGGCAAAATCTTCCAGCGCGGCCAACCACGAATCTTTGTAACCGGGAATCGAACTTTCCACCGAGAAGCCCACCCCGCCGGGCGAGGAAGGATCCGGCTCGATGAGGACTTCCAGATTTCCCGAGCCGACAACTCCGGCCAGCGCCCAAGACTTGGCAGGAGGCCAAGCCAGCGACTTTGAAGGAAAGGTTTGTTGAAATGTTTCCATGGAAAACTACCAGTCGACGAATTTTGCGGGGGGATCGTAGAGACCTCCCGACCAGCGGACGAGGTCCTTGATTTCTTGGGCCGCCAGAAGGCTGCGGTTGGCGCGGGCCGGGGAAACCCCGAGATCTTCTGGCAGCTGGATGATGCCCCGCTCGCGCAGCGCCTCCGTGTCCGCCTTGGAGCGCGCAAGCCCGACCGGTGTATACCCCGCCACCCCGCGGATGGCGGCCGTGCGCTCTTCATCATTCCGGCAGGCGGCAAGATTTGCGATGCCTTCTTCGGTGACAACATGCGTCACATCATCCCCATAAATCATCACCGGTGCCACGCCGTGCATGGCGGCCTTGATGCCGGGGTCCTGCGCATCCAATGATTCCACAAAGGTCGGAACTCGACCGGTTTGGAAAGTTTCGACCATTTGCACCACCAGTTTGCGTCCGGGCAACGCGCCGGGACCGGGCTTCGCTTCCCGTCCGACTTTGAGCCAAGCCGCAGACGGATGGCGCCTTCCCGTTGGCTGGCACCCCATGTTGGGCGCGCCGCCGAAGCCGGTGATCCGGTTTTTGGAAACGGTGGACGAATTGCCGTGGACATCGACCTGGAGGCTGGCACCAACAAACATGTCGATCGCATAGTGCCCGGCAAGTTGTCCCATGGCCCGGTTGGAATGGAAGCTGCCGTCGCGCCCGGTAAAATAAATGTCGGGACGTGCCGCCGTGTAACGTTCCATCCCCACTTCTCCGCCCACCGAAAAGACGGTTTCCACCCAGCCGGATTCGATGGCGGGGATCATCGTCGGCAAGGGATTCACCATCCAATATTTGCAGATTTTGCCTTTGAGTCCGAGTTCCTCGCCATAGGTCGGCAAAAGCAATTCGATGGCCGACGTGTTAAACCCCACGCCATGGTTCAGGGACGCGACCTCGTATTTCTGATAAATCCCTTTGATGGCGATCATCGCCATCAGAATTTGCACATCCGTGATCGCGGCGGGATCGCGCGTGAAGAGCGCGGTCAAGTGCATCGGATACGGTGCCCCAATCACAAAATCCACCTGATCGGAGGGGATGTCCACACGGGGAATGGAATCCACGATCTCGTCGACCTGGGCAATGACCACGCCGTCATAAAAAGCCGTGGGCTCGACGATCGCGGGAGTGTCTTCGGTGTTTGCCGCGAGGAAGAGATTCCCGTCACGGTCCGCCTTGGCGGCAGCGATGAGGGCCACGCGCGGGGTGAGATCCAGGTAATAGCGGGCGTAGAGTTCGTTGTAGGTGTGAATCGCCCCAATCGGAAATTTGCCTTCCGCAAGAAGTTCGGCCACGGCATTCCCCTGGGGCCCGGCGTAACAGAAGTCCACCTGGCGGACAACGCCCCTTTTGAACAGTTCAATATGCGAAGGAAGGGTGATGCAGGACATCACCAAATGCAGATCCCTCAAATCGTTGGCATCGAGTGATGCCAGTTGACCCGCCAAAAAGTCGGCCTGCTTCTGGTTGTCCCCTTCCAGACAGAGAATGTCTCCGGGTTCAATGATCGCCCGCAGAAGGTCCGCCGTTTTTTCGTGGGAAACGATTTTCCCCTGGGCCAGAGACGAAGCCCTGCGGATTCTGGCCGTTTTGTTGCGGCGGCGGGTGTCTCTTTGTGTGGCGGGCATCGGCGGAGAGGAATAGCCTTGTTGGAGGCTTAATCAAGGCTTCATTTCATCCCGGAAGGCCGACATGACGTCGGCGATCCCCGGGGAATCACCCGCACCCGGCTCCGGGCTGATGGATGGACTGGCCATCAAAGCGGGAGCAGTGTAGTCTCGTCGAAACTGTCATGCCGCCCTCATCGAAGTCCAAGAAGCCCGATATCCTGAGCGTTCAGGCCGAGCGCCGCATCCTCCTTGTGCGAGGGCAGAAAGTTCTGCTCGATTACGATCTGGCGGAGCTTTACGGGGTCGAAACTCGTGCGCTCAAGCAGGCGGTGCGCCGGAACCGCGACCGATTCCCATGCGATTTCCTGTTCGAGTTGAGCGATGGGGAAATCGGCGACATGGTGTCACAAAATGTGATACCCGGTCGCGGCAAGTTGGGCGGAGCCTCGCCGATGGCTTTTACCGAACAGGGCGTCGCCATGCTCTCCAGCGTTTTGCGCAGTTCTCGCGCCCTGCAGGTCAATATCGGCATCATGCGCGCATTTGTCCGCCTGCGCGAGCTGCTGCTTTCAAACGCAGGCCTCGCCGACAAACTCAACGCCATGGAGAAACAATACGACACCCAGTTTCGCGTCGTGTTCGACGCCATCCGGATGCTCATGGCTCATTCTCCGCCCGATCCCGACCCGCCGCGCGAGGAGATCGGTTTCCACGTCCGCGAAGACGCCCCGGCCTACGGGGGAAAATCCAAGAAACGGGCGGCGAAACGATGACAGGCCGAGCACATAAAGAGACTTCTTTTGACCCGCCGCCATTCTCCGTGTCCCGCTGCACCAAATCCTCATGAGCGCACGATTCGCCACCGGGCGGGTTTTTGCGCGGAATCTTTTCCGATGAATCCCGCGAATGTCGCCATCCTGATCGTGGACCGCCACGCCCGCTATTCCCCCGGCATCGGGCGGGTGCTGGCGGCGGAGGGCTACCGCGTCGCCAAGGTCGTCTCGGAAAACGCCGCCTGCGAAATGGCGGCGAAGGAGCACTTCAACATCATCATCAAGACGTCCAGCACCGGGCTGTCTGACGGGATTCCGCTGATGGCGGAGCTGCGGAACCTCTCGCCGGACACGCAGTTCCTCTTCGTGAGCGAGGGGGGGACGATCCGCACGGCGATGGACGCGATCCACCAGGGGGCGTTCGACTACCTGGCGTGGCCGTCCGAGAACGAACAGATCCTGCGCTCGGTGCGCCAGGCGCTCGACCACCAGGCGCTCGTGGCCAACGATCCGGCGATCCGCCAGAGGCTCAAAAAGCGCGATGATGTGGATATTTTTGTCGGGAGGAGCCGGGCGACGCGGGATGTCCAGCGGCTGATCGAGCAGGTCGCGCCCTCGGACGTCACGGTGCTCATCCAGGGGGAATCGGGCACGGGCAAGGAAATGGTGGCGCGGGCGATCCACGAAAAGAGCCGCCGGAAAGGGGCTCCGTTTATTCCCGTGAACTGCGCGGCCCTGCCGGAAACCCTGATCGAGTCGGAGCTTTTCGGCCATGTGCGCGGCGCGTTCACCGGCGCGATCGCGGACAAGCCCGGGCGGTTCGAGCTCGCCCGCGGGGGCACGTTGTTTCTGGACGAGATCGGGGATCTCTCGCGGCTCGGCCAGGCCGATCTCCTGCGCGTGCTGGAAGACGGCGTCTTCCGCCCGATCGGCAGCAGGTCCGCCGTCCGCGCGAACGCCCGGATCGTCACGGCGACCAACAAGGAGCTCGAAAACCAGTGCGCGCTGGGCGCGTTCCGCGAAGACCTCCTCTACCGCCTGAACGTGATCACGATCCACCTGCCGCCGCTCCGCGACTGCCCGGAGGACATCCCCCTGCTGCTCGAAATGTTCCGCAGCCACTTCGTGGCAAAACACGGGCGCCGGGGCCGGGAATTCGACCGCTCCGCCATCAAATGCCTCCAGGCGTTTTCCTGGCCGGGCAACGTCCGCCAGCTCCGCAACATCGTCGAGCGCCTCGTCCTCACCGCCCCGGGAAACACGATCAAAGCCTCCGACCTGCCGACCTCGCTCCATTCCCCGAACCGCCCGGCGGGATCCGTTCCCCGCCTTGCGGGAATGACCCTGGCCGAAGTGGAGACCGAACTGATCCGCCAGACATTGGAAAAAACCGGCGGAAGCAAGACCCGGGCGGCAGAGATCCTGGGGATCAGCCGACGGGCGCTCCATTACAAACTTTCAGGCAGGGGGCCGGGCGGGCACCGGGCCGGATCTGCCGGTCTGTAAATTTTCCCGCGATCTCTGCTTTGCGTGAAAAATCCTACTCCGCCTTCACGGCGCAGATGTCGGGGGCGGTGCGGGCGTGGGTGCGGCTGTCATACATCGGGGAGATCCGGGCGGGGGGCCATCTGAATGTGCCGACCGAGGTGACGCGGGCGAGGACGGTGTAGGAGTGGAGGCCGGCGGCGATCTCGTCGAAGTAGAGGCCGGTGCGGCTGTCGCGCATTTCGGAGTGGGAGAGGGTGGCGGTGAAGACGCCGGGTTCTTCGCCGACCGAGTAGGCCTTGCCGAAGAGGTCGAGGTTCGGGTTGAGGACCTCGATGCCGGCCGGCAGCGCGTCTTCGAGCGCGACGAAGCTTTGCGGTTTCAGGGATTGGAACCTGTAGGTGATGAGGATTTCGTCCCCGAGCTTGAACGGTGCGCCGGGAGTTCCCTTGCGGGCGGGGTCGGTGGCATTTTTCACGAGCCGGTCGATGCGCATGCCCTTCTGGACCGTCTGGGTTTCGTTGTCCGGGAGCTGGCGTTTGGCGTTGAGGACGAAGGTTCCCTTGGCTCCCTGGCCGAGGCCGGTGATCCGGAGGTCTGCGGCTTTCGCGAGCAGGCGGTCCGTCCATTCGGCGGCGGATTTGTTCGGGGCGAGGGCATCGGGAGCGGGCCTGGCCTGTTTCGCGATGGCAACGGGCGGGCGGGCTTTCAGGAGGGCCTTGAACGTGAGGAGGAGCCAGAGGTTTTCCTGTGTCGAGAGCGAGGCGGAGGACTCCATCAGCTTCTCGATCCGCGAACGGATGGCGGCGGAGTTGGCATCCGGGTCGAGCGAGAAGCGGGCGAGCAGGCAGAGGGCCTCGGTGCGGGTCGGCGAGGAAAAGGTCTGGGGATCGAAAACCCCGTCGCCGAATTGCTCGGGAAGCTCGCCCACGAGCTGCTTCCGGTGTGCGGGCGTGATGTCCAGCTCCCCGTAGACCAGGGACAGGAACGCCTTGCCTTCGTAGGTCAGCTTGTCCCGTCCGAGATACAATTCATCCGCCGCTGCGCCGAGGTCGGGTTTTTCCTCGATCTGGGTGAGCACGAACATCGCGAAGGCGCGGAGCGTGGGGGAGACTTTGATCGTGCGGTCGACCATTCCATGCAGGATGCCGGGGAGTTCTCCGGTGAGCCGCCCGGGCACATCCATTCCCGCAGCTTCCGCCAGGGCGGTGGCGAGGGCGGTCTGGATGGTCACGAACGGGCTGCCGGATGTCCCCATCGGCCAGTAGGGGAGAAGGCCGTCGGGAAGGAGGGAGGATTCGATGGTCTTCAGCGATTCGAGGATCGTGTGGCGGTAGTTTTCGTCGCGATCCTTGTTTGACGGGATCCATTGGAGGAGATCGGCGAGCGACGTGAAGGCGAGGATGCGCGAGGATTGCTGTTCGAGGCAGCCGTGCGGATAATCCAGCACGGATGGCAGTCCCATGAGCTTGGTCAGCCAGGGCGAAGTCGAGAGCGTGGCTTCGAAAACCCCGCGCGAGGCGAGCCAGGAAGGGGGCATGAAATCCGCTGCGGAGAATTTGTCTCCCGTCCAGCTTCCCGCGCTGGATTCGTTCACGAGGATCGTGCGCGGAAGGACAGGAAGGGTGACTTCGACCGAGTCCGCCGCTTTTTCCCCGCCCGTCGAAACGACGTCAAAACGGATCGTGGCGCTGGAAATATCGTGCCCGACTTTCGCGGGGAAGCGGACGACTGCGGGGGCGTTTTTGTCGGCGGCGATCTCGGTGCGGTCCGGGCCGGCGAGCGCGAGGCCGGTCGTGCACCGGACGACGAGGTTTTCCTTTTCGGCGAATTTTTGTCGGGCGACGGCGCGGAGTTCGATTTCGTCGCCCTCGCGCAGGAAGCGTGGCAGGGCCGGTTCGATGAGGAGTTTCTTGGAAACCTCGAACGTGTCCGAAGCGGCTCCAAACTGGCTTTTCGGCGTCTGGGCAAACGCGATGACGCGGAAGCGCGCGAGGTTGTCCGGGGCGTCGGTTTCAAATGCGGCCACGCCGTTGGCGCCGGTCTTCAGGTCCGGGCTCCAGAACAGGATCGGTTTGAAGTCCTTCCTCGTGAACTCGACGTTTCCGAACGCGTCGCCCCCGCCATCACCGACGGTGTAGCCTTTTTGTGTGAGCGACCCGGGCTCGATGCCATCCACCAGGCCGCGCAGGGCGGGGGAGGTGACGATGTTGAACGTGTTTTCGGGGAGGAACGGGGACGCGATGTCCGGCAGTTCCCATCCTCCCAGCGTGAGGATCGAGTCGTCCACCGCATAGACCGTGACCTCGGCCCCCTCGACCGGCTGCCCCCCGTTCGTGACGAGGACGGACCCCGTGACTTTTTCGCGCGGCTCGTAGGTCGGCTTGCCGATCTGCGGGTGCACGCCCAATTCCTTCGAAGAGTCGGAAACCTTGAAAGGGCTGAAGCCGAACATTTCGCCCGGGATCTTGTCGTTTCCTCCCGGACGCAGGAGATAGACGGCGGCGAAGGCATTCGGCAGAAATTCCTCTTTCGTCGCGATGTCGACATGCGTGGCGTTTCCGGGGAGATCGAGCGTGCGGGAGTCGAGGATGCGGTCCGTCTCGACCGTGACCCATGCGACTCCTCCCGAGGGAGCGAGGATGTCGAATCCGGCGTTTTGCCCGAGAGCGACGGGAGCCTTCGGGCCGACGACGGAAAGCGATTCCTCGTTGCGGACCGGGAATTCCGATTCGCCCGGACCGGTGACATCCTGCTCGTCGCTGACCAGGATGCCGCCCGCGACCGGGCCCGCCACGAGCACGTAGCGTCCGGGTTCTTTCGCGGGAAAATCCACCGTGCCCGTGGAGGGGACGTCCTTTGCGGCGACGCGGAGGAACTCGTCGAAATTCCGGTAGCGGTAAACAAACGGGGCGATCTGTTCCTTCGCGGTCTTTGCCTTGACGAGGTAGAGGGCGACCGGAACCTTTGCGGGAACGGGCGCGCCTGCGATGCGCGGGAGCGCGCGGAGGGCGAAGCGCACGGAACCTTCCGGGCGCTCTCCGATCGCTTTCACGCCGAGCGCGACATCGTTCATCTTGATGTTGTCGGTCGCGCCGCCGGTGATCGTTTGCCCGTCCGGACCGGTGACATCCACCTGCCAGATGACCGTGGCATCCGCGCGGTTGCCGGGGTCGGGGAACGGTTGTCGGGTGGTGAGGGTTGTCTGGCCGTTGCCGTCCAGCGAGGTTTCTCCCTCGACGTCGGTTTCATACACCGGGGCCTTCGCTTGCCGGGAGTAAAGGTCCACTTGGGTGAACCCGTCGCTCTCCTCGCCGGAGTAGAAATCTCCCTCGTGGTCGCTGAGCCATGTGGCCTTCCATTTGACCCGGCTGCCCGCGTTCGGCGCGCCGTGGAAATACCGCGACGAAACCTTGATGGCCGATTCGGCCGGTTTGGCGGCGGGCTCTTTCTCGCAACTGACCGAGAATGGGGGGGAGCGGAATTCCTCGACGCGGAAGCCGGACGGAATCCCGGCCTCCGCCGCGCCGAGTTTTGCGCGGATGCGATATTCGCCCAGGGCGCCGGATTCGGGGAGCGTCCACGCGGCGTTCCATCCGCCCGACGGCGAGACTTTCGCCGTGCCCGAGGCGACGACGTCGTCCTGCCAGGCCTTCGTGATTTCCCATGCGATGGCCTGGCCCCCCGGCACGGCGAGCACACCGTCTTTCTTCGTGCGGACAAACCCCTTGATCTTCAATTCCTGGCCCGGGCGGTAGAGCGGGCGGTCGGTGAGGATGCGGCCGAGGACGGTTGGCTGCGGGGAAAAATACGTCGAGCCCGAGGAGAATTGGCCGTCAGGAGACGCGGGCCAAAGGGTGGTTTTCCCGTTGTATGTGGCCCGGAAAAACGAGGCGGCGGCCGAGGCGGTGCGCGGGAATGTGACGAGGCCGGAGGCATCGCTGACTGCGGATGCGACATCCAGCAACCCGCTTGTCAGGAGCTGGAGGCGGACGTCGGGGACCGGGCGGGCATCGCCCATTCCCGCGACGCGGACCGTGAGGGAATCCGGGCCGAGCTTCCGGGTGAGCGCCAGGTCGCCAAACCAGATGAGCGCGCGGTTCGCGACCTTGGCGCCGCCGGGCGCGCCCGCGAAGGCCTCGAAAACATGCGGGCCGGCGAGATCGGATTTCCATTCGATTTTTCGGAGTTCCTCACGGTCGTTCGTCACCTCGGGAAATTCCCCGGTGCCGACGACATCCAGCGCGAGATCGTCGATGAGGAGGGGATCTCCCCCGGCGGTTTCGGAACGGACCCGCTTGAGGACGGCGGGGAGCTTTTCGTCCGGGACCCGCGCGAGCCGCCAGCGCAGGGGGCCCGTGTTGGATTGGACGAGCGCGAACCTCAGGCCGAGAGCGCCGCGCTGGCGGAATTCGCCCGGCGGAAACAGGATCGTCGGCGGTTTGTGCGGGAACGTCGCGCCCCAGACCGAGTCCGCCGCAAGCGGGAAACCGCGGTCGCCGGTGACGGCTTTCGAGACGGTGACTTTGTAGTGGATGGAGGGGTCGAAATCCCCGTCCACATCGATCTGCCCGCCATTTTTCCGCAGGGCGAAATTGCGGGCCGGAGGCTCGACTTTCACGGCGGCAGCGGGGAGGGGATCTTCCGAAAGATGCGTCGCAAATTTGATTTCGATGTGCGGCTTGTCGGTTGCCCAGTTCCTTGCGGCGACGTAATCGACCGTCAAGGGGCGCGTCGTGCCGAGCGGGAAGACCCTCGGATATGGGAGCGTGCGGCCGGCATAGGCATCGCGGACATTTTCGACGACCAGATCGTAGGTGGCCCCCACGGGAAGCGGTTCGCGCGGCGTGGCGCGGATCGTCGTCGGTGCCGGGAGCGCCTCGTTTTCCCCCTCGATCCGAACGGTGATCTCGGCGGGGAGTTTCTTCCGCGTGGCGCGGTCCTGGAACCACAGCCCGTCTGCGGCATCGTGCAGGTCGACCGGGTAGTTGAACTCCAGGGGGACGATCGGGCGCGAGTTGAGCTGGTCGCGTTCGTCATACCAGCTCGAGACCTTGAGGGGATCGCTGCCGAGTTCGATGCCCCATGTTCCGACCGGCAGGGAGGTCCCGTCCAACGCTTTCAAACCCTCTCGCAACCGCAGGCGGTAGGTCTGGCCCGGGATGCGCGGGCCTGTGACAAACCAGTCGCCCGCCGTCGGCGACCTCCAAAAAAACGCGGCATCCAACGGCGGCCAGGCCACGACCGGAGACTCGGCCCCCTCGGTGTCGATCTTGTCCGGCGTGACGATCTCGGCAGGGAACGTGATGCTGAAACTCGCGCCGGGTTCGATTTTCCCATCGGCGGGGGAAATGGAAACGCCGCCGGCTTCCGGGTCGTTGTTGAAAAGCCGCTCGTCTTCGGGGATCTCGAAGAACTGCGGCGGCGGAAGCGGGGAGGGGGATACCATCGGCACGGGACCCTCCGCCTTCGGGGGATGCGGCTGCATCGCCCGGGCGGTGCCGAGGGCGACGAGCAGCGCGGCGAGGAAACACCCCTTCATCGGGGGCCTTTCTCCGCCTGCTTCAAGGCGTCCGCCGCTTCGTTCGGCTGCCCGAGCCGGGTGTGGCAGGCGGCCTTCAATTTCCAGACTTTGGCGAGCGGCTTCGCCTTGATCGAGCGGGCCGCAAAATCCAGGGCGAGCGGGAAATTCGACTGTTCGAACGCCAACTGCGCCAGCCCGGCATAGGCATCCGAGAGAATGTCCGGAGGGGCTTTGAGCGTTTTGAGTTTTTCCGCATACGCTGTCGCGCCGGGAAAATCCTTCAACAGGAGGTTGATGTTCGCCGCCAAGCGGACGGCGGAAACGTCGGAAGGATTCGCCTTCAGGGCGGCTTCGACATCATCCAGGGCAAGCTGGTATTGCGCGGCGCAGGTCAGCCAATGGGCGCGGATTGCAAGCGGGAGAAGATCGCCGGGCTTTTTTGCGAGAGCGGCATCGGCCTGAAGGATGCCCTCCCTCGCCTTCTCGTCGTCCAGCGGCGCGGAGACGTCGACGTGGCGCCCCTCAAGGGCTTTTGCCGCAGTCAGCGTGCCATCGGCAACCAGCCCGCGGGTCTCGAGAATTTTTCCAAAGGCGGAGCCCGGCCACCCGCGCAACCCCTCGACCGCCTCGGCCAGACCCAGGGAGGGAACGCCCCCGTAGAACCAAAAATAGCTCTTGTTGAGATGGGCCTGCGGATTCGCGGCAGCCTTGTCGAGAACCGCAATCGCCGCGAGCGCGCTTTCGAGCCTCTCGTATGCCGCCCGCGAACCCTGCACGCGGGATTCGTCCGGCCCGTCCGCCGCCGCCTTGCGGAAATCCGCCAGCGCGCCCTTGGGATCGGACGCGGCCAGCTTCGCCTCCGCGCGGTCGAGGAGCAGATCCACATCGCTCTCCTCGCCGATCAGCGTGTCCAGGACGGCGATCTGCTCCCGGCGTTCTCCGGCCCTGGCCAGATACTCCGCGAGCGACAGCCGGGTCGCTCGCTCCTTCGGTGCCGCCGCCGCGCGGGCGCGCAAAATGGCCAGCGCGTCCTGGATTTTGTCGTCCCGCCGCCAGGCGACCTCGGCATTCGTGCGCGCGACGAGGCCGGGCTCCGGAGAGGCCGTCTGCCTGAGTGTCTGCAGGGCCATGCCGAAATCCGGAACCACGAGCCACAACCCGACGAGTTCCTCCACGGCCCCCGCGTCGTCCGGATGAATCTCGAGCCAGCGGCGGAGGAGTTCGATTTCCGCATGCGTGTCCTCCGCCTCGCGGGCCAGATCGAGTTTTTCCTCCAATTCCGAAATCGCCCCGGCAAACCCGATGGTCGCGACGATCAGAAAAACCATCAGCGGGATTCGCATGGCCGGATTCTTGATCTTCGCCACCCCGATACTCAAGCGGATTTATCGGGCGGATCCCCGATTCCGGCCCGCCGTATAGGGGCAACGCGGTTTCCCGAGGAACCCTGAAATGCCTCGCCCGGCGCTGGTGCGCAAGGAGGATGGCAAATGTGACGAAATTGTCACAAAGAAGGTGTTGGCTGATTTTAGTTCTACTTTGTTAAAAATAATTCTTGCGCTTCGCGCCGGTTTTCCGCATCTTTTCCCTTGTCCCGCTTCTGTGAGGCGGGGCAATTTCAACGAAATCTAAAAACTGGAGAGGGGCGGACAACAATCCGCTCAAATAAAAAATGACGCTGGCGGCCTCAGTCGCCTGGCGCGACGCTTCATGGAGTTGTGCGCCGATTATCAGGGACATTTCATCGTGCATGGGCGCGATGTGGGAGGTCACGCCCGGGACTACCTGACGGGATTGCTTGGGCGCAACGTGCGCAAGAGCATAGGCCGAATCGAGGAGGAGCTGCCCGGGAGCAACTATCAGGGCATGCAACAATTCATCAGCGATTCACCCTGGGATACGGAGGGTTTGATGGCTCAGGTGCGCCAGGATGCTGAAGCGGTTCTGGGGCGGCACCGGGATAGCGCGCTGTATCTGGACGAAACGAGTTTTGTAAAAAAGGGGACTGCCTCGGTCGGGGTTCAGCGCCAGTATTGCGGGCGTCTGGGGAAACTCGACAACTGCCAGGTGGGGGTGTTTGCCTGCCTGGGGCGGGGAGAGCGGGCCGCCTTGGTGGATTTCCGATTGTTTCTTCCGGAGAGTTGGGCGCAGGATCAAGAGCGGTGCAGGAAAGCCAAGGTGCCGGAGTTCGCGCGCAAACATCAAACCAAAGCGGAACTTGCCTTGGAGATGGTGCGCCAGGCGCGCCGCGAAGGCCTGAGTTATCGCTGGGTGGGAGGTGATGAGGTTTACGGGAACAACCGCAAGTTGACCGATGCGCTCGATGACGATGGAGAGGTCTTCTTGATGGACATCTCCTCGACCCATCAACTTTGGGATCGTGATCCCTCAGGTCCTGCTCCAGCAGGCAACGGCTTGGGGCGTCCCCGCACACGGGGCGTTGTGGCGGACCCCAAGGCGGTGAAGAAAAGTTCCGCGCAGTGGGCGCAGATCCACTTTGCCGCAGAAAGCCGTGAGATAACATTGAGGGAAAGCACGCGGGGTGCGCTACGGGCAAAAATCTGGGTCGAGGAGGTGTGGCAGTGGGAGCCCTCCGATGCCCGGGCCCGTCGTCGGCTTCTGGTGGTCCGGCAGGAACAGGACGGCACCTTCAAATACAGCCTGAGCAATGCACCGCAGCAGACGACGTGGGAAAGGCTGGCCTACATGCAAACCCAGCGGTTTTGGATCGAGCGGGCTTTCCAAGATGCCAAGAGCGAACTGGGCATGGCCGACTACGAGGTTCGTGGCTGGAAGGGCTGGCACCACCACATGGGGCTCGTCTGTCTGGCGCTCCTGTTCACCCTCAAAGAGCGAATCGCTCATGCGCAGAGCATTCCGCTCCTGACTGTGCGGGATATCGTGGAGTTGCTCGAAATCTACCTGCCGCGCCGCTCACGCGATCCCGATGATGTTCTCGCCGCCATGTCCCGACGACATCAAACCCGGAAGAAATTGATCGATTCGGCGCGGAAAAAGGCGCGGAAATCGAAAATTATTTTAACAAAGTAGAATTAGGTGGCTAGCAGAAATTATTCCAAACTGAGCAGTCCGAGCCGCAGGGCTTGGCGGGTAAGATAGACGACGTTGGTGACGCCGAGTTTCTGCATCATTTGCGTCCGGTGATATTCGACAGTCTTGAGGGAAAGGTTGAGCCGCCCGGCGACTTCCTTGGAACTCATCCCCTCGGCCACGAGACCGAGCACAGATCGCTCTTTGGAGGAAAGTGCAGGCTGCTTGCTCGCAGAGAATCGCCCGGCATAGGGGCTGAAGAAATGGATCCCTTGCGCGACCATGTTGATGGCCTGGCAAAGCAGGGCGAGCGGTTCCGTCTTATGCACAAAGCCCTGGGGTTTGGCTTCGAGGGCGGCGGCGATCAAGCCGGGGATTTTTGTGCCGGTATAAACAAGCACGCGAAGATCCGGCTTCAGTGCGCGGATGGCGGAAATGAGGGTGTGGCCTCCCATGTCCGGCAAGTCCAGCGCGACAATGGCCATATCGGGCCGGAATTTTTTTGCTTGGTCCAGGCCTTGTTGGCCGGAAGCGGCTTCGTCAGCCATGGAAAACCCTTCGCGGTCGAGTACCCCGCCGAGCATTTCGCTCACAGAGACATCCCCGTCAATGACGAGCACGCACGGCTTGCGAGGAGGATATGAAAAATCTGTCATGTTCCGAAAAACGGACGCTCCCGGGTGAAAGCAGCTTGAAGTAAGGAATCGTCCAGAAATAACTTGATACAGCATGGAGTTTCGGCGATTGTGCCGATGTGAAAGATCGCACCAGCGACTTGGAGGCAATAGCGCAAAGGTTTGATTTGATGAAGGGGCGACTC
>JBAYTU010000015.1:0-52921 GCA_041675465.1 Terrimicrobiaceae bacterium
AAGAGGGTGAGTCTTCACTACAACCACTTTTCCCACCCTACCCCTTGTGTTTATGCGCCCTCGCGGGCTTCCGAACCCTGAAAATAGTCGGTTTTTGCCGCCAGTTGAGAAAGACGGGCTGGGAGGGCGAAGCTCCGTCTGAGCCGTAATAAATGGGCTCACACGGAGGTTCGCCCTCCCATCGTTGGCGTTACGCGCGGATTGGGGTCAACCCGCAGCGGAGGCAGCCCGGCGGAGCAGGGCTTTGAGTTGAAGGGCGTCCAACCCGGGTTCCGCCGAGAGAATCCGGGCGACGAGCCCGCTCACCTTCGCGGCCGCAAAGCTGCTTCCCGTGAGCACGCGGTGGCCGCCGCCCTTCCAGGGGAGAAGCGCATTTTCCGTCGGCGCGGCGATCTCGACCAACCCTCTCGCCACTCGCTGCATCTCTCCAGGGATCCCGGTTCCCGCGCTGGAAACCCCGATCACCTGGGGAAAATGCGCCGGCCACTCCGGCTGGGAGACGGCGTCGGAGGCCGCGACGACATGCGCCCCCGCCAGATACGCGCGATCCAGCCATTCTTTGTAGATCGGCAGGTGCGCGGCAAGCCCGCACGCGAAGCTGCAGTTGAGAACGTGGTAGCCGAGATCGACCGCCTTCTGCGCCGCCAATGCCACTGCCGCCGTGCGCGCGCCCAGCTTCGCGCCCAGCACCCGGAAGCTTCCGATTTCCGCCTCGGGCGCGATTTTCCAGATCATGCCCGCGACCGCCGTGCCGTGCCCGTAGGCATCGGAGCCATCCCCGGTAATCGCGGAAAGCGTTCCGTCCTCGGCCACGACGCAATCATCGCGCAGCTTTCTCCCGGAGAAATCGGGATGGGAAATCTCAATGCCGGAGTCCAGCACCGCCACCCGCACGCCGGCCCCCGTGCCTGCAGCCATCGCCTCGACCACGCGCTCAGGCGACGGCCACCCGCTCATGGGAAATCTTCCCCCGCCTGCGCGACCGCCGCCTGGAGCGCCCCCAGGTCGCTCTGCGAAAACCCCGACGGGTCCGGGTCGCCCGTGCGTTTCTTGAGCTTCACACACGACACCACGCCCCGCAGTTCGCCCCCGGCACGCAACGGCACCGCCATCATCGAGCACGTCAGCACCCCCAGCCGTCGGTCCAGCGTCGGATCCTGTCCCGCGTGGCGGTAAACCTCGTTTTCACAAAGCGCCTGCTCCGTCAGGCACACCACGCTGATCAGCCCCGCCGACAGCGGCTGCCGGTGCTTTCCCACGAACTCCTCCGCATGCGGTCCCGAGTTCCATACGGGCACCAACTCCTCCTTCTCCTCATCCAGCAGCCAGAGCGTCCCCTCGTCGGCTCCGATCGTTGGGAAGACTGCGCCGACCCGGGATGCCGCCAAGCGGGAAAGCTGAAGCGCGTGTTGGGTCAAAATCCTCAAGCCTCCGCAAAATCCGCTTCGACGTTCAGGGATACTGCCAGCCGTCCCACGGGCTGTCGATCGAGAAAAGAACCCCCCCTTGATAGGGGATGTTGGTTCCGGTTTGGCTGGGGACGAGAAGGAGGAGTTTGTCGGTGTTTGAATTGCTCATAAAATAATTGCTGCTCATCTGGAAGTAGAAATTATTCCAGCCGTTGGTGACCGCGCAGTTGTTCGTGCTGCCCGCGAAGTAACCGGCGTTCGTTTCAAAATAGGCACCCGGGACTGCCCCGGTCGTCACGACCCGCCACGCGCCTGAGACATTTGTCACCTTCGCAAAACACATGTTCAGGTCCACATTGGTGATCGCCGAGTTGGTCGGGATGAAAACGCTGAAACTCTCGATGTCCCCGACGCGCCCGAGCCCCCGCATTGTGGAAGAGGACCCTGACATGGTATCCCCCCCCGGCCCGTTTTTGACAATAAGGACAGGCGGGGGGATTATTGTCGGCTTCATCGACTCTGCTACGGCGAAGCCGATCCCGCAGACCAGAAATACGATCAAGACGCCCGCCACCGCCATCTCAACGAAGGACCATTTTTTCATATTGGGCGACGTTATATGGAGGCCTGTTCGGTTTGAAAAGATTTTCCCTGAGTATTTCCGGCTTGGGCAAACCAGTCGTCGGGTTTGTCAGCGGCCCCGCGTCCGACCTGGATCGAAAAGACCTCTTCCCCGAGATCCTCGATCGCCCGCGTTTCAAATTTTTCCAAATCCGCCAGCGTTTCTTCGTCGGAGGAATTCGGCCACTGCCTGGCGGCGGCCTTTGCGGCCCCGATGAAATAGGCTCCCCGGCACCACGCTTCGCCCTGGCAGGAAGCCATGGCGATCCCGGCCAGCGTGGATGCAATGGTCGCCTGCCAACCCAGGCGGTGTTGCAGCCCCAGGCTTTCCAAAAAGCCGGCTTCCGCTTGCGCGGAGGCCCCCTCTTCCAGGCGGATCCTCGCCAGGGTCCACAGGGCTTGGGATCGCAGCCCGTCGAGATCGTGCAATTTGCAGAGGGCGAGGCATTCCTCCAGATGTTGGCGCGCCGCCACCAGATCTCCGTTGCGGCGGGACAACCGCCCGAGATTGTCGAGGACCGTGGCGCACGCCGCCGGGGCGTCGCGTTCGCGAAAATACTCCAGCGTGCGCTGGAATGTTCGATAAGCCTCTTCCCCCTGGCCATCTTCGCTGAGAATCGAGGCCAGGTTGAAAAGCGCCGATGTCGCGCCTTCCTGCTCTCCGGTTTCTTCGAATAGCGCGGCGGCGCGTCCGAAGGCATCTTTCGCAGACGCCCGTTCCCCGGCGGTCCGATCCAGCGCGCCAGCCGCGTGCCAAGCCCGAGCGAGGGTCGCGGGTTTGACGGCCCCTCCGCCCGGCCGCGCCCCGGTGAGCAGGGAACGCACGGCCCGGTTGCAACCCCGGCGCAGGGCGAAGGAATGAAAGTCCACTGCGGAAAAAATCCTGGTCTGGTTGTCGGGTTCCCGTTCGAGGGCAGCAAGCACGTTGGCTGCTTCCGGTTCGATCTCCCGCGCCATCGCCTCCTCCCGGGCAGTTTCCCCGTCTTCGTCCACCCTCCTGGCCAGTTTTCGAAAATAGGAGCCGTGCCGAGAGACGGCATCCGCGCGGCCTTTTCCCAAGCGCTCTTCGGCGAACTGGCGGATCGGCTCGAGCATGGTGAAACGCAGGCCCTCTCCCTGCTCGGCCACCCGGATCAGCGAGCAGGTCAGAAGAAAATGCAGATAGGCAAGGGTGAGGGAACGGCTTTCCAAGCCGCCCGTCTTCTCTGCCGCGTCGGACGTCCAACCGCCCCGGAAGACGCCCAGCGTATCGAAGAAATCGGCGACCGAAGGGGGAAGAAGCCCCCGGCTCCACTCGAATACGGCCGTGAGCCCCCCGGCATCGCCCGGTGATTGGATGTCTGCCCGCAGGGCCTCCAGCAATTCCCCGGGCGTGAGCACCTGCAAGCGCGCCGCCGCCAGCTCGATCGCCAGCGGCAGCCCCCCCAGCAGACGGCACACGCCAGCGATGTCCTCCGCGTTGTGCGCCTGCAAGGTGAACCCGGGCCGGGCACGGGCCGCCCGCTTGACGAAGAGCTGCACGCTTTCGCTGTCTTCGTGTGCCGCAGCTCCCCCGCCTTCGCCGGGAAACGGGAGGGGCTCGACGGGAATCTCCTCCGCGCCCGGAAGACCCGGCCGCACACGCGAGGTCGCCAGCCAGCGCGTTTCCGGCAGCTTGCGAAGGAGGTGGCCGAGCATGGCAGTTCCCTCGGCGGCGAGATGCTCGATGTTGTCGAGCACGATCAGCGTGGGCCGACCTGCCAGCACCTCCTTCAACCGGGCCACAGGCTGCCCGGCGTGCCCGGCTTCCGCCCCGAATGCCGCCAGGATGGCGTGCGGCACGGCCTCCGCCTGCGCGATGTCCGCCAAGCCGACGAACAAGACCCCGTTGTCGTAGCTCTCCAGCAATTGGTGGGCCGCCGCCAAGGCGATCCGCGACTTGCCGATCCCGCCGGTGCCCGTCAGCGTCACGAGACGTCCGGCCGGACCCGCAGGATCGAGAAGCTCTCTCAGCCGCTGCAGTTCCCGGGTCCTCCCGACAAATTCATCCTGCTGTGCCGGGAGGTTGTGTTGCCGGGCATGCTCCGCCCTCAGGGGAGGAAACGTCCCTTCCGGCCCGAGTTGAAAGATTTCCTGCGCCTTTAAAAACCCGCGGAGCCGGTGGGTCCCCAGCCGCCGGACGGGCGTTTCGCCGTCCAAAAAAGCCGCCACCGCGTCCGAGCACAGCACCTGTCCCCCGTGGGCTGCGGCCAACAGGCGAGCGGCGAGATGCACGACCGGGCCCCGGTATTGCCCCTCCCGAAATTCCGCCTCGCCATGATGGAGCGCCATGCGCACCCGCAGTGCCCCCGTCCCCTCCGGCCAGGGGGCGGAGGCGAATTCCCTTTGCATCGTTCCCGCCGCCTTCACCGCGTCGCCGGGAACCTCGAAGGCGAGGTAAAACCCGTCTCCGGCATCCTGCAGTTCCCGGCCCCCGTATCGCGCCGTGACCCGCCGCAGGATGGCGTGGTGCAGGTCGAGCGCTTCGCGGTAGGCCGCAGGCGCGCGCTCCAGCAACCCGGTCGATCCCTCGATGTCGGTCAGCAACAGGGTCGGCGGAACAACGAAGCCCGTGCTTATCTCCATGCCCGCCGTTTATACCCGGCGGCGGCAACCGATCCAGAGCAAAGCGCCTCCCGCCAGCGCCAGCAGGACCGAAGCGGGCTCGGGCACAGGCGTGACATCGCCAAAAGACGCGCCGATCCGGATCTCGTCCATCAGCCAAGCCGAGTCCCCGCCATCGGCCAAAATCGACATTTTGACAAGCAGGTTGACTCCCGGATCATTGACTAGATCCAAGTCGTTCCTCGTCACCAGGGGCGAACCCGGTGCCGGGCCGAAGGCGGGATCGAGGAAGAGGGAAATATCCTCTGCCTGGCCGGTGCCCGTGTGCCAGGTGATGCTCCCCGCCACCAGGTAAGTCGTGTCCGTCTCAAATGGCGTGGTGGAGAAGACAGGATCGTTCCCTCCGTAATCCCCGATGCCAAAAACCACTTCATTCGAGTCATTTGTGAAGGCGCCGAATTCCGGCGAAAACCCGAAATCGCTCGGGCGCACCGAGAACCAGCCAACATCACCCGCGTTCAAAGTGCCGACCGAGGAATCAAATTTCAGAAGAAAGCTGATCCAGGTCGTCGTTCCGTCCACGCCGGAGATGCTCGAGAAACTCCGGTCCAGCCCGAGCCCGGTGAGCGGGGTCACCAAGAGCAACGAGTTGCCCGCCGTTTGCAGGGAGCCGTAGGCGAGGCTGCCGCTCTGGACTTTGTCCTTGTTGGCAGGGGCTGCGGAATCGATCCACGCCGCCCCGTTGAATCCGGTCCCGCCATTCTGCCCCCCCAAATCGGTGCCCGCCGTGTAGCCGAAGCCCTCGTAAACCGTGGCCGCCGCCCTGGCCGAAGGGCACAGGGCGATCCCCAACAGGGTTCCCACGGTTCCGCACAGGATGAATATTTTCGTTGTCATAGTTGTTGTTTGTTCGTCGGCATGGCCCCCACATGGAAGTCGAAGAAAAGCGCGTTGCGCCGGTCGCCGTGCACCGGGGTGGCGGGAGTGGCAAGAATGGACGGGGTCCCCAGACCGTCAAACCGCCCGTCCTGCCTGTCCACATCCCGCATCGCCCATGTCGTGCTCCGGGCCGGGCGTCCCTGCGCGTCGCGGATGCGGTCCAGGTCGGCCAGGCGCATCGGCGGATAGTCCCGGATCTGGCGGAAGGTGTTCGGTTCCCAGCTGTTCGCGTAGCCGAAAGGCTGCTGCACCCGTGTCTCCCCCTCCATCGGCACCTGGATGTTCATGCCGTAGACCGGCGAGTTATATGGCTTGAAATTCGCCGCCTTCCGTCCGGCCCGCAAATACGCCGGGCACATGAAAACGTCGGCCCGGCCTGTCTTGCCCCTCGTTTTGTCCAGTTCCAGATAATCGCGCAGGTGCCAGGTGATTTGCCAGGACGTCTCCCAATAAGGATACTGCGCGCTGATCAATGGCCCCGGCAGCGTGCCGTCGTGATCCTGCGCGTAGGCGAGGATCCCCTGGCCGATCTGCCGGAGGTTCGACACGCAGCGGGTGTTGTCCGCCAGCGGGCCGATCGCCGAGACGGCGGGGAGGACGACGGCAGCCAGCATGGCGACAATTCCCATGCCCGCCATCAACTCCACCAGACTGAATCCTCCCCTCATAAAATCTCGTTTCAAGGAACCCCCATGCTTCCTGTTGCGGTAGGCCAGTTCCATTTTCGCCGCAAGCCATTTTTTGTGCTCTGTCGTTCTGTCTGTTCATGGCAATACCACCCCAACGAGAGGAGGAAGGGAATATCTTGCGGCCCCCAAATCCGCGTAATGGAAGAAATGAGAGGGAGGGCGAAGCTCCGTCCCGGGAGGGCGAAGCTCCGTCTGAGCCGTAATAAATGGGCTCACACGGAGGTTCGCCCTCCCATCGTTGGCGCGTTGTGGCACATACTTCCTGTTCATCCCGCCTGAAAAAGTGCACCGTATGAATTCCAAACCATGAAAATCCTCTTCCTGCTGCTGGCACTCGCCACGTCCGCCCTGCACGCCCTGGAGATTTCCGACAAGCAGGCCACGGAAATCGGGCGGAGGATCTGGAAAAACGAATGTGCGGGGACGGTGTCCGGGCTGACTTCGTGGAACGCGGGCGAGGGCTTCGCCTCGCTCGGCATCGGCCACTTCATCTGGTATCCCGCCGGGCTGCCCTCCCCGTTCGAGGAGAGTTTTCCGGGGCTGGCGCGGTTCCTGAAGGCGAACGGACAGCCGGTCGAGGACTGGATGCTCGGCCCGTGCCCGTGGAGGTCCCGCGCAGAGTTTCTCGGCGACGCCAACGGCCCCCGCCTCAAGGATCTGCGGGAACTTCTGGCGGGCAGCGTCCCGCTCCAAGCCCGTTACGCGGCCATGCGGCTCGAATCCGCCCTGCCGAAGATGCTCGCGGCGGCCCCGGCAGACGAACGCGCAAAGGTCGCCGCAAATTTCCGTCGCGTGGCAGCGGCACCGCTCGGATACTATGCGCTCATGGACTACGTGAATTTTAAAGGCGAAGGGACAAACCCTTCGGAGAGGTATCACGGAACCGGTTGGGGGCTGCTGCAAGTCCTGACGAACATGGACCCCTCGGAACCGGCGCTCCCGGCATTTGCCCGCTCGGCGGACGAAACGCTGACGCTGCGGGTGAGAAATTCCCCTCCGGAACGGAACGAGGCGAAATGGCTGCCCGGGTGGCGCAACCGCCTGAAAACTTACACGGAATGAGCAAAGACGACATCATCACGGTCCTCGAAAACATCGGGCGACTGCTCGAGCTGAAAGGCGAAAACCCGTTCAAGGTCCGCGCCTACACGAATGCCGCCCGCGCGCTGGAGACGCTCTCCGAACCACTCGAAAAACTTGTCGGGGAAGACCGCCTCGGGTCGGTGGACGGGCTCGGCAAGGCCACATCGGAAAAAATCGCGACCCTCGTGCGCGAGGGAAAGCTCGAATACTACGACCGCCTCGCCGACGAATTCCCGCCGGATATCCTGAGCCTTTTCGAGCTCCAGGGGCTCGGCGCGAAGAAGATCAAGGTGCTGTGGGACTCGCTGCAGGTCCATTCGATCACGAAGCTCGAGCGCGCGTGCAAATCCGGAAAAGTCGCCGCCCTGCCGGGGTTCGGGGAGAAGACCGCCGCCAACATCCTGCAGGCGATCGAGCACCAGAAAAAGCACACCGGCGAATTCCGCACCGGCGATGTCGCCGGGCTCGCCGAGAGCCTTCTCGAAGACCTGCGCGGGCATCCGCGCGTCACCCGGGCGCAGATCGCGGGAAGCTACCGCAGAAAAAAGGAAATCGTCCGGGACCTCGATTTCATCGTCGCGACCCGCCACCCGGAGGAGGTCTCGGAATTTTTCACCGCCCACCCGCTGGTGGAATCCGTCCTCGCCAAGGGGGCGACGAAATCCAGCGTCATCCTGAAGTCCGGCATCCAGTGCGACCTGCGCGTGGTGACCGGCCCGGAATACCCGTTCGCCCTCGCCTATTTCACCGGCAGCAAGGAGCACAACGTCCGCATCCGCTCGCGGGCGCTCGCGCGCGGCTGGTCGCTCAACGAATACCGGTTCAGCGTGGCGGAGGGTCGCGAGCTCAAGGAACCGCTTCCGGAGATCCGCGAGGAGAACGACATCTACGGCGCGCTCGGCCTCGATCCGGTCGAGCCCGAGCTGCGCGAGGACCGGGGCGAAATCGAGGCTGCGGAATCCCATGACCTGCCCCGCCTGATCGAGTGGCAGAACCTCCGCGGGACATTCCACAACCACACGACGGAAAGCGACGGACGGGCCACACTCGAAGACATGGCAGCCGCCGCGCGCGAGCTCGGCATGGAATATCTCGGCATCGCAGACCACAGCAAAAGCTCGGTTCAGGCGCGCGGGCTCGACGAGAAACGCCTCGCCGCCCAGGTGGGAAAAATCCGCAGGCTCAGCGACGACTCTCTCCGCCTTTTTGCGGGGACCGAATGCGACATCCTCAAGGACGGCACCATGGATTTTTCGGATGATGTCCTGGCGTCGCTCGACTACGTCGTCGCGAGCGTCCACTCGTCGTTCACCCTCTCGGAGGCCGAGATGACAAACCGGATCATCCGGGCGATCAGCAACCCTTATGTCACCATGCTGGGGCATCTCACCGGCCGCCTCCTCCTGACCCGCGAACCCTACCGCGTGGACGTCCCGGCGATCATCGACGCGGCCGCCGCGACAGGCACGATCATCGAGCTCAACGCCAACCCCAGACGCCTCGACATGGACTGGCGCTGGTGGCCGCTCGCCAAGGAGAAGGGCGTCCTGTGTTCGATCAACCCCGACGCCCACTCGACCGAGGGGCTCCAGGACCTCGTCTTCGGGATCGGGGCCGCCCGCAAGGGCTGGCTCACGAAGGCCGACGTCATCAACACCCGCCCGCTCGCCCAGGCCGTCGCCGCGCTGGCCGAAAAAAGAGGCCGAACAAATGTGCCCGGGCCCATTTCCGGATTGCCGGGAAGCCCAAAATAACGCGATGGTTCCGGATATGTCCGACTCCTCCTACTCCCTCGCCCTCGAACGATACGCCACGCTCGGCGTCGACACGGAAGCCGCCCTCCGGAAATTGCGGGATGTGCCGGTTTCCCTGCATTGCTGGCAGGGAGACGATGTCGGTGGGTTTGAAAAAGAAACCGCCACGCGGGCCGGCGGCGGCACGCTGGTCACCGGCAACTACATCGGACGGGCGCGGACGATCGAAGAATTGCAGCAGGATCTCGACTTCACGCTGTCCCTCATCCCCGGCAGGCACCGCCTGAACCTCCACGCTTCCTACGGCGACTTCCGCGGAAAAAAAGCCGACCGGAACGCCATCGGCATCGAGCACTACCAGGGATGGGTCGACTGGTGCAAACCCCGGGGGCTGGGCATCGATTTCAACCCGACATTTTTCGCCCACCCCAAGGCCGAGGACGGCTTCACCCTCTCGCACCGCGACCCCGGCATCAGGGGGTTCTGGGTCGAGCACGGCATCGCCAGCCGGAAGGTCGCGGAACAAATCGGACGCCAGCTCGGAAAAACGGTCATCACGAATTTTTGGATTCCCGACGGATACAAGGACACGCCGTTCGACCGCAAGAGCCCGCGCGAACGCCTGGAACAGAGCCTGGATGCGGTGTTCAAGCCGTCCGTCGACCCCGCCCACAACCGCGACGCCGTCGAGTGCAAGCTCTTCGGGATCGGCTCGGAATCGTATGTCGTCGGCTCCCACGAGTTTTACCTGGGATACGCGGTCAGGAACCGGAAGCTCGTTTGCCTGGACGCCGGGCATTTCCACCCGACCGAATCGCTCGCCGACAAGATCAGCTCGGTGCTGCAATTTGTGCCGGAGATCCTCCTGCACGTGAGCCGCGGGGTGCGCTGGGACAGCGACCATGTCGTGTTGTTCGACGATCCGACGAAGGCCATCGCGGAAGAAATCGTGCGCGGCGGGTTCCTCGGGCGCACGCACATCGGGCTGGACTTTTTCGATGCCAGCATCAACCGCACCGCAGCCTGGGCGATCGGCACCCGCAACGCCATCAAGTGCCTTCTCCTGGCCCTGCTCGAGCCGGACGGGGAGCTGCGCCGCCTGGAATCCGAGGGGGATCTGACTTCCCGCCTGGCCCTCTTGGAAGAAATAAAGACCCTGCCCTTCGGGGCGGTCTGGGACGAGCACTGCCGCCGCCAGGACGCGCCTTCGGGAACTTCCTGGCTGGCCGAGGTCAAACGCTACGAGCGGGACACCCTGAGCCGCCGCGTCGGGTGAGCAACGGCTGGACGAACTGCAACCGCGCAAGGGCGCGTTCGGCTGCGGCATCGGGGCACGGAACCCCGTCCGGTGCCTTTTTTTGACGGGCGCGGGACATTCCAACCTTGATCGCGGGCAAGACCCGGTCCAATGTGCCCCCTTCACGATTTGAATTCACTTTTGTCCACGCGATACAAACCCAGGGATGAGTGCGGCGTTTTCGGCGTTTTCGGCCATCCCGATTCTGCGCTGCTGACATATTACGGGTTGTTCGCCCTCCAGCACCGCGGGCAGGAAAGCGCGGGGATCGTTTCGGCGAAGGGTTCCGAGAAGACCTTTCAATTCCACAAGGGCATGGGGCTGGTTTCGCAGGTTTTCGCGATGAACGAACTGGAGCAGCTCGCCGGAACCCGCGCCATCGGGCACGTGCGGTATTCGACAACCGGCTCCAGCAACGCGAAAAACGCCCAGCCGTTCGTGGTCGACACGGCGCGGGGCCAGCTGGCCGTGGCCCACAACGGGAATCTCGTGAACGCTGCGGCGCTCCGCACGGAACTCGAGGCCCGCGGGTCGATTTTTCAAACCACCGTGGACAGCGAGATCGTCCTGCACCTTCTCGCCCAGCCGCACGGGGCCGGCGGGGGGCTCGCGGCGTTGAGGAGGCTCGAAGGGGCTTTTTCGATCGTCCTCATGGGCGAGCGGGAGATCATCGGGTTCCGCGACCCGCAGGGGTTCCGCCCACTCTGCCTGGGGAAAGTGGACGGCGCGTATGTCCTGTCCTCCGAGAGCTGCGCGTTCGATTTGATCCATGCCGAGTTCATCCGGGACATCGAGCCCGGCGAGGTCGTCATCATCGACAACAACGGGATCCGCAGCGAGTGGCCGTTCAAAGCCAGCAAGAGCGCGTTCTGCATGTTCGAGTATGTGTATTTCGCGAGGCCCGACAGCAACGTCGGCGGGATCAATGTCAGCAAGGTGCGCGTGGAGATGGGGAGGGAGCTGGCGAGGCGGTGCCCGGCCGAGGCGGACCTCGTCGTTCCCGTGCCCGACTCGGGGATCTTTGCGGCCCTGGGTTACGCCGAGGAGCTGAACATCCCGTATTTTCCGGCATTTGTCCGAAACCACTACATCGGCAGAACATTCATCCAGCCGACGCAGCTCATCCGGGACTTCAACGTCCGCGTGAAGCTGAACCTCATCCGGGAGGCCGTGGAAGGGAAGCGGGTGGTGGTGGTCGACGATTCGATCGTGCGGGGAACAACCGCCCGCACCCGCGTCATCAACCTCCGCGAGAACGGGGCCAAGGAAGTCCACATGCGGATCAGCTGCCCTCCGCACAAGCACGCCTGCTACTACGGGATCGATTTTCCCGACCCGGAAAAGCTCATCGCGAACCAGTGCACGCGCGAGGAAATCTGCAAATACCTGGGCGCGGATTCGATCGGCTATCTGGATGTCGAGGGCATGGTCCGGGCGACCGGGCGTCCGTTCAACGAGTTCTGCATGGCCTGTTTCAACGGGGACTACCCCGTGCCATTCGACGCCAATTTCGACAAACTCATCATGGAAAAACGCCGCGACAACGCCCGCCTCCTCGAACCCGACTCCAACCGCCTCCTCTGACATGCCACGCAAGCTCAAAGCCTATGCCGCCGCCGGGGTGGATGTGGATCTCGGGAACCGTGTGAAAAAGGGGATCCACGACCTCGCCGCCTCGACCCACGGGCCGGAGGTGCTCGGAAAAATCGGCGGGTTCGGGGGCTTGTTCCGCCCGGATTTCAGGGGGATGAAAGACCCGGTGCTTGTGTCCAGCGTGGACGGGGTCGGCACGAAATTGAAGATCGCGTTCGCCACCGGACGCCACGACACGGTCGGCCAGGACCTGGTGAACCATTGCATCAACGACATCGCCGTGATCGGCGCGCGCCCGCTGTTTTTCCTGGACTACATCGGGGGGCAGAAGCTGGACCCCGTCGTGTTCCGCCAGATCCTCAAGGGCTTTGCGACGGCGTGCCGGGCGGGCGGATGCGCGCTCATCGGCGGCGAGACCGCCCAGTTGCCGGGGATGTATCACCCGGGGGAATACGATCTCGCCGGCACGATTGTCGGGGTCGTCGACCGGCCCAAGCTTCTCGACGGGTCGAAAATCCGTCCCGGGGATGTTCTCGTGGGATTGCGCGGCAACGGGCTTCACACCAACGGGTATTCGCTGGCACGCAAGGTGCTTCTCGAAAAGCTGCGGCTCCCCCTCGACCGGCCGGCCCGCGGAATGAAAAACACCCTCGCTTCCGAGCTCCTGCGCGTCCACCCCAACTACCAGCCGCTGATGGCCTCGTTGCCCGCAGGCATGCTGCGCGGGGCCGCGCACATCACGGGGGGCGGGCTTCTGGACAACCTGCCTCGGGTTCTCCCGGAAGGCTGCCGGGCATTGATCGACAGCCGGTCCTGGAGGGTGCCGATGCTTTTCGAGCTGATCCAGCATGGCGGGCAGGTGCCCGAGAAGGAAATGTATCAGGTCTTCAACATGGGGATCGGGATGGTCCTCGTCGTCTCCGCCACGCAGGCCGACAAGGCGGTGCGCCTGACAAACGGCACCGTGATCGGTTCCGTCGTCGAAGGGACGAAAGACGTGGTGATCGGGTGATTTTGTGAAACTCTGGAAACGCAAACCCGCTCTCGGCATCGGCATCGGTGTCGGCGTGCTCGGAGCTCTCGCCCTCGCGGTCCGCTACGGCATGAAGCGCGCCGTCAGGGAACCGATCCCGGATGGCATTTCGCCGGCGATTTTCGCCACGCGCGTGGCGCGGACCGATTTCGGGGAAATGATCTACCACGTGAGCGGGTCCGGCGAGCCGCTGGTCTTTCTGCACGGGGTTTTCCTCGGAGCGTCTTCCTACGAGTGGTCGCACGTCTACCCGCGTTTCGTGATGGACCACGAGGTCATCGTGCCGGACCTGATCGGCTTCGGGGAATCGGAACGCCCTCCGACCCACATGGATGCCGGGGATTATGCCGGAACCATCGCGGAATTTTTGCGCGAGGTCTGCCCGGGCCAAAAACCGGTCGTGGTGGCGAGCGGGCTCACCGCCGGAATTTCCCTGCTCCTCGCGGCGAGGCACCCCGAGCTGGTGTCCCGGCTGATTTTGTTTCTGCCCACCGGGCTGAAGGAAGCCGGCAATTGGCGGGCGATGGGGATGATGGCGCTCAGCAGGATCCCCGGTGCCCGGCGTTTCGTTTACCGCAACTACCTCTCCCGCGCGCCGTTCATCCGGGCATGGCTCGTGCGGTTCGCCCTGACGAACCCGGAATCGCTCACCGAGGAAATGGTGAGCATCCTCTCGACCTGCGCCCAACAATACGGGGCGGAGCATGCCATCCTGGGCTTTCTGCGCGGCCGCATCGCCTTCGATATCGAGCGCCGACTCCGCGACGTCCCGGCCCCCGTGCAGATTCTTTGGCCGGACAAGGCAACCGGATTTTCCCCGGACAGCGGGGCGTCGATCTGCCGGAAACTTCCCCGCGCCTCGATGGAAATCCTGCCCGGCTGCGGGATCCTGGCCGCGCTGGAAAACCCGGATCTTGTGGGGTCCGCGATCTCGCGGGCGCTGCTGGGAGATCTGCCTGCAGAAGCCGTGGCTTGAAGGGCTTCATCGGACGGTTTGTTGCGCCGCCTTGCGGGCTTCGGCGGAGAATTTGGTTCCCGTCCCGTGGCCGGAGCCCTCAAGCGAGCGTATCGTCGAGCGCGGAGAGGAGGGCGGCGATGGACTCCGGGGTTTCGTCCCCCATGTTCGAGATCCGGAACGTCTTGCCCTTGATTTTTCCATACCCGCCGTCGATGGCGAAACGGTGTTTCTCGCGCAGCCGCTTGATCCATGCCGCCACATCCACCTCGCGGTTGTTCTTCACGCAGGTGAGGGAGACCGAACGGAAGCCCTCGGGGGCAAAAAATTCGAACCCTCGCGCCTTGACCCATCCGTGGACCTGCGCATTGAGCGCGGCATGCCGCGCGTAACGTTCCTGGATCCCTTCCGCGAAGATGTCGTCGAGCTTTGATGCCAGGGCATTGATGAGCGGGATCACCGGCGTGCTCGGCGTCATGTCCTGCTCCTGGTTTTTGGCAAACTCGATGAAATCGAAATAATACCCGCGACCGGGGACGGTCGCCGCGCGTTCGAGGGCGCGCTCGGAAACCGAAAACAGGGCAAGTCCGGGCGGCAGGGCGAGGGCCTTCTGGCTGCCTGTCAGGAGAACATCGATGCCGAGCTCGTCCATGGGAATCGCCTCGGCGGAAAACGACGACACGCTGTCCACGATGAACATCACACCGGGAAATTCCTTGAGGACCGCCGAAATTTCGCGGAGCGGATTCCTGACCCCGCAGGAGGTCTCGTTGTGGATGAGCGTGAACGAATCAAACTCCCCCGTCGAAAGCTTCTCCCTCACCATCTCCGGCAGAATCGCCGACCCCCACGGCACCTGCAACGCCTCCGCCTGCTTGCCGCAGCGCTGGCTGACATCGAACCACTTGTCGGAAAACGCCCCGCACATCGCGTTGAGAACTTTTGCGTTCGTGAGATTGCGGATGGAACCCTCCATCACCCCCCATGCCGAGGAGGTCGAAAGAAAAACCGGGCGCTTCGTCCCGAACAGCTCCTGGAGCCGGGGCTGGATCGCCGCGTAGAGCTTTTTGAATTCCCCTCCACGGTGCCCGATCATCGGCGCGCACATCGCGCGAAATGTTTTTTCAGATACTTCGACAGGTCCCGGGATAAACAGCTTGATATGCGAATCTTCTGGCATGGCCCGGTCAGTCTACGACGATCTCCGCCACTTGATCGAAGGAAAAAAGTTTGTTTTTCGCGTCCCCCCCAGGCGCGGCACAAAAACCGGGTCCGGGGTTCCGCCACACGAAAAAACGAAAACGCCGCCCGGGCGCGACCCGGACGGCGTTTGCTATGTCCTGCTTTGTGTGATTTTTACTTCGTCGGCACGGTCGCGATCGTCTGAAGGATCCGGCTGGCGATCTGGTAGGGATCGCCCTGCGAATTCGGGCGACGGTCTTCGAGATACCCTTTGTAGCCGTTGTTCACGAAGCTGTGCGGGACGCGGACCGATGCCCCGCGGTTCGCCAGGCCGTAGTTGAATTTGTCGATCGACTGGGTCTCGTGCAGCCCGGTAAGGCGCAGGTGGTTGTCCGGACCGTAAACCGCGATATGCTCGTTCTTGTATTTGTCGAACGCCGCCATCAGGGCTTCGAAGTATTCCTTTCCACCGACTTCGCGCATATGCTTCGTCGAGAAGTTCGAGTGCATCCCGGAGCCGTTCCAGTCCACATCCTTGCCGAGCGGCTTGCAGTGCCAGTTTACATCCACCCCGTATTTCTCCGTCAGGCGGAGCATGAGGTAGCGCGCCATCCAAACCTGGTCTGCAGCAGTCCTGGAACCTTTGCCAAAAATCTGAAATTCCCACTGGCCCTTCGCCACTTCGGCATTGATGCCTTCATGGTTGATGCCTGCGGCCAGACAGAGGTCGAGGTGGGTGTCCACGATCTCGCGCGCAATGTCGCCCACATTTCTGAAGCCCACTCCGGTATAGTATTCTCCCTGCGGGGGCGGAAACCCTCCGCCGGACGGAAATCCGAGCGGCACGCCGTCCTGGTAAAGAAAGTATTCCTGCTCGAACCCGAACCATGCGTCCGGGTCATCAAGGATCGATGCCCGCGTGTTGCTCGGATGCGGCGAGCCATCCGGAAGCAGGACCTCGCACATCACGAGGACCCCGTTGGTTTTTATGGGGTCGGGGTAGCTGGCCACCGGCTTGAGCACGCAGTCCGAGCTTTTTCCTTCCGCCTGCCGGGTCGAACTGCCGTCAAACCCCCACAGAGGGAGATCTTCCAACGAGGGAAAGGTGTCAAAATCTTTGACCTGGGTTTTTCCGCGCAGGTTGGCGACGGGCTCGTAGCCGTCCAACCAGATGTATTCGAGTTTATACTTCGCCATATTTATTTTTTTGATGTGTCTGATTTTGAACAGCCCACGCCGGGGTGAACTGCCAGATGTTGTTTTGTTCCCTGATTTCCCAGCCGGCGAGGGCAAGTGAAGCAATTAAGATGCCAATTGTAAATGGCATCAGCATAAATACCAGCGAAGAAAACACTTTGACAAATCCGCAGGAGATCGTGTCGCCAAGAACCTCTCGCACGCATCCGCGTTTTCCCGCGCAGTGAATGCGGCAGTTCGCGCCGCCGGTGTTGAGCCGGTCCACAACGGTTTCCGACACAGCTTTTGCACCTACCGCCTCGCGGACATCCAAAACGCCGCGCAGGTAGCCTTGGAAGCCGGGAATAGCCCGACAATGCTTTTCCGGCACTACCGGGAGTTGGCGACCCGGAAGGAAGCAAGAGATTGGTTTGCCGTCACCCTGGAAGTGAAAAAAGCGAAGGTGCCGCCGCAGAAAAAAAACGTGATCCCCATCCGCAGGGCTGCATAACAACAACCCCAAATCCGCGCGTAAGGGAAGAAATGAGAGGGGAGAGGTTCGACGACATGTCGATAACGCGAGGGAGGGCGAAGCTCCGTCTGAGCCGTAATAAATGGGCTCACACGGAGGTTCGCCCTCCCATCGTTGGCGTTACGCGCGGATCAGGGACAACCATCAGCACTTGACCCGTGCTCTGATTTGTCCGACATTCCGCCAGATGAACGCCGCCGTGAAAAAGCAGACCGTGACCACGGGCACGAAATACGCCGCCGAGGCCCGGAAGGCTTGCAATAAATTGCCCGACGAGTCTCGGCAGTCTCTCACGGCCGCCGCCATGCGGATGATCTACCACAATCACGCGGGGGCAGGGGAAGCCGTTGCTCGTCGCCGTTGATGCCAACGTCCTGATGGACGAAGAGAATCAGGAGCCTGATGTTCTTGATGCGATAGTCATCGCCCACGAGGGGGCTGCCAGGAAGTGGGAATAAACCGCAGGTCAGCCCCCTTGTTCGCTCATGGATGTTCTCGGGGCGCCTGGCTTTCGAAATGCGCGAGTCCTTCAGCCCTCCGAAGCTCGGATTGTCCGCTGAAGCCTGTAATCCACAGCGTAGATGAGAAGGCAATCGGGGGGGCTGAATTTCCTGCACCCAGTGCGTAGATTCTTTTACAACAGTTTACAACAATCAAAACCAAAAAAGACACAACAAGAGCGAACAGGGAACTTTTGCCGAGTTTCCCGCAAACCCTGATAAACACAGGGATTCTATGGAACTTCGTGTAAAAATGAAAACCCGGAGTCGACGGGGCTCGAACCCGCAACCTCCGCCGTGACAGGGCGGCGCTCTAACCGATTGAGCTACGACTCCTCGAAAAGGGTTGGTGATTATGACGGAGAGGGGAGGGGTTGCAACTTTTCTTTGCAACTTTTTATCTGGAAATGGGGCGAAGCGTCGGCGGGAAGACCCGGAGAAGCGACAAGTTCTGGCCACGCGCGCGGGGGGGTGATAAGGGTTTCGGGATGATCGTCCTGCTTGGCGCCAGCGGCTATGTCGGAAGCGCGATAGCCGCACGGCTACGGCAGCTCGACGAGGACGTGCTCGCCCCGGCGCACCGGGATTTGGACCTGACATCCAGGGACGCCGTGGCGGCGTGGTTCGCGGACAAGAAGCCGGAATTCGCGATCAATGCGGTGGGGTTCACCGGGAGACCGAACATCGACGGGACGGAGATCGAGAAATGGCGGTGCCTTCAGGCGAACACCGTCGTTCCCGGCGTGCTCGCCGACGTGTTCGCCACGCGCGGGATCCGCTGGGGGCACGTCTCCTCCGGTTGCATCTACAACGGCGCGCATGCGGACGGGTCCGGGTTCACGGAGGACGAGGAGCCGGAGTTCGCGATTTCCGACGCGCGCGCCGGATGGTATGCGCGCACGAAATGGATGGCGGAACAATTGCTGCGGAATGTTCCGGGGGTGATCGTCTGGAGACCGAGGATCCCATTCAACTCGGCGGACAACGAGCGGAACTACCTCACCAAAATCATGAGGTATGACCGGCTGCTCGAGGTGCGCAACTCGATTTCCCAGCTCGATGAATTCGCTGCGGCGACCGTCCGGTCCCTGCAGGAGCGGATTCCGGACGGGATCTACAACGCGACGAACCCGGGCTCGATCCTGACCAGCGAGGTGGCGGAGGCGTTGCGGCGGCACGGGGTCTGCCGGAAGGAATTCCAGTATTTCACCGGCGAGGACGAATTCCTGTCCGACCCCGGCCGGGTTTACCGGGCGAGCTGCATCCTCGATCCGGGGAAGCTCGCCGCCCACGGCATCCGGATGCCCGACGTGCACGAATCCCTCGAGAGAACATTGCAGGCATGGAAGGGCGCGTAGACAAGGTGACGGCCGTTGTCGTCACGTGGCGGCGCGAGAAGGAGCTGGAGAGGCTTCTGGCCAGCTTGGAAAAGTCCTCTCTCCCCCTGCATGGATGCGTTGTGATCGACCATGCGGGAACGGTGCCGGACGAATCCACGCGGCGTTCGTTCCCCGTGCGGATCATCCGGGACACATCGAATCCCGGCCCGGGAGCCGGCTGGGCAAACGGCACCCGGCAGGCCAGGGATATTTTCGGGAAAACCGATCTCTGGTATCTCGACGATGATGTGGTCATCCCGCCGGGCACGCTCGAAATTCTGGTCCGGGAAAAACGCGGCGCGCAGGCCATCTGCCCGTTGCTGGAAGACGCCCAGGGCCGGTTGTGGGGTTTTCCGGAACCGGTCTCAAAATCCGGGCGGAAAATGATCCGGGCGGCGGCGACCCCGTCCGACGCGCTGAGGCTTCTGGGGGCGGGCCCCCACCCATTTTGCTGGGCGACCGGGGCCTGCATCCTGGTCGATGGAGGCGCGATGGAGACGGCGGGATTGCACAGGAAAGATTTCTGGATGCTCGGCGAGGATTTGGAATATTCCATGCGGTTGGCGTCCGGTGGCGGCGGGGTTTTCACCTGCCTGGCGTCGGTGCCCCACCTTCCTCCGAAACCCCCGGACGAGGCCGGTGCGCGGATGGCCGACTACCGGAAATTCTGCTCCCTGCTCCAGAACCTTTCCTACCTGGCCTTCCATTCCCCCCACAGCCGCCACATGTGGAGCTATCTTCCGGGCAATTTCAGGAGGTTTTTCCGCTCGCACGGAACCGGACTGGCCACGGTCCGGGATGCGTCCGCGTGCTTCGTGTGGGGGGCGGTCCGCGGACATCCGGCCGGACACGAATCGGGGGTCGCCCTGCGCGGGAGAATTGCCCGCCGCGAACTCGGGCGTTGACTTCCGGGCCCATCCCTTTGTTTCTCTCCTCATGCATCTGAGAAGTCTCCCGATCCTTGGCACACCGGTGCATTGTGCCACCTACGACTCCGCCCTCGACGAGGTCAAACGGCTGGCCGGGCACGATGCGCCCGCAGCGGTCTCGGCATGCAACACGCATATCATCGCACTCGCGCGGAAAGACCCGTCCTTCGGAGCCGTCATGCGCCGGTTCCAGATCGTCCTTCCCGACGGGTATCCGCTCGTCTGGCAACTGAACCGCGCGGGAGCAAATTTGAACGACCGGGTCTACGGCCCGTATTTCATGCGCCACGTTCTGCGGCATACCCCCCGTCCGTTCCGGCATTTCTTTTTTGGCGGCACCGGGGATTGTCTCCGGCGGCTGAGGGCTGCCGCTTTGGAGATCCAGCCGGATCTGGAGATTGCCGGGGCGTTTTCTCCTCCCTACCGGGCGTGGGGCGAGGAGGAGGAAAAGCGCTTTGCGGAAATCATCGCCGCGAGCGGGGCCGATTTCATCTGGGTCGCGCTCGGGGGGGAGAGGCAGGAACGGTGGATCATCAAAAACCTGGCGCGGCACAGGCGGGGGGTGTTTTTTGCGGTGGGGGACGCTTTTGAGCTTCTTGCCGGGAGCAGGCCGTTCGCCCCCGCATGGATGCAGGGGCTCGGGCTCACATGGCTCTACAGGCTCGCGCAGGAACCCAGGCGGCTTTTCCCGAGGTATGTCCAGTTCAACAGCCTCTTCCTGTATTATCTTTTGCGGGACCGCCTGTTGGGGGCCTGCGGCACGGGGGTTCCGGAGCGCCGCACGCGGATCGCGTTCCTCGGGTCGCGGGGCGTTCCGGCGCGTTACTCGGGGTTCGAGGTGGTCGTCGAGGAACTGGGCAGCCGACTCGTGGCCGCCGGTTACGATGTCACGGTTTACAACCGGTTCCCGCGCTACGCCTCGTCGAACAAGGAACACAAGGGAATGCGCCTGATCACGCTCCCGACCATTTCCACCAAGAGCCTCGACACGATCGTCCACACCACGCTCAGCGCGATCGATGCGGTTTTCCGGCGCTACGACCTGGTCTACCTGTGCGGGGTCGGCAACTCGATCCTGGCGGCGTTCCTGCAAAAGTTTGGGCTCAAGGTCGTCATCAACGTCGACGGGGCCGACTTCCGAAGGGCGAAATGGGGGACGTTTGCCCGGCAATGGCTGAAATTGAGCGAGTTCTGGGCCACGCGGCTTGGCGACCGCCTCATCGCCGACAACAGGGAGATCGTCACCCGGTATGAGCGCGACTACCGGGTGAAACCGGACTACATCAACTACGGCTGCCCGTTCCGCACGAAGCCCGTCCGCGTCGGAGAGCTGGAAAGGTGGGGGCTGGAACCGCAGGGATATGTCCTGCATGTCTCGCGCCTCACTCCCGAGAACGAAGCCGATCTTTTGTTGGGCGCATGGAGAGGATACCGCGGCCCGATGAAACTCGTCATCACCGGCTCCCACACCTACGAGGCGGCCTACTACGAGAAGCTTCTCGAGCTGGCCGACGACCGCGTCATTTTCACCGGTGCCCGCTTCGACAACGCTTACATCGAGCTGAGCCAGAATTCCCTGTTCTTCGTGATGCCGGCGGCGATCGAGGCCACCCGCCTCGTTCTCCTCGACCAGATGGGCATGGGCAAGGCGATCCTCTTCAAGGACAGCCCGGCGACACGGGAGGTTCTCGGCGATGCCGCCGAAGCTTTCGACCCGGAAAACCCGGTCGCGTCGCTCGCCGAAAAGATCGCCCTTCTCGCCGGGGACCCCGACCGTTGCGCCGAACTGGGCCTTCTTGCCCTGGCCCGTGCGGCGGATACATTCAGCTGGGATGTCGTCATGGCCAAATACCGTCGGCTTTTCGACGGACTGCTGCCCGCGAAGAAAACCTGAGATCATGCCGACCGTCTCCATCATCACCCCCTCTTTGAACCAGGGCGCTTTTCTCCAAGAGTGCCTGGACTCCGTGCAAACCGCCGCCGAAATGGCGGCGCAGCCTGTCGAGCATTTCGTCGTCGATGGAGGAAGCGAGGATCAAACGCTGGAGATCCTCGGAAACCAGAGCCGCGCCCGGTGGGTTTCCGGAAAGGACCGAGGCCAAACCGACGCCATCAACATGGGCCTCCAACAGACCTCCGGAGAAATTGTTTCCTATCTCTGCGCGGACGACCTGCTCGAACCTGAAGCCCTGCGCCTTGTCCTCCGGACCTTCGCGGAAGCTCCGGGGGCCGACGCGGTTTACGGGGATGCTTACTTTTTGGAGTCCGGCTGGAAGCGCAGAAAGACTGCGGGAGATTTTTCCCCGGCCCGCTTGCGAAAGGGGAATTTCCTGATCCAGCCCGCCGTGTTCCTGAGAAGGTCTGTCTTCGAAAAATTCGGGCTCCTCGATGCCTCGCTGAAATTCTGCATGGACCACGAGTTCTGGCTGCGGATTTCCGGGGGAACGAAATGGAAATACGTCCCGCGTCCCCTCGCCTGCAGCCGCCTGCATTCCGGTGCCAAGACCTGGGGCCAGTTGCCCGCGGCCTGGGACGAGGCGCGGAAGATGCAGGCGGGGTATGGCATTTATTGGCGTCCCCTCCGCGATGCCGTCTGGATGAAGACCGCCGGATGCCACTATTACCGGGCCAAACGGCTCCTGATCGCCTGGCTCGCCAAATCCAGGAAACCATGAGGCCGCAGCTCGCCGTTTTTGAAATGCACCATCTTGGCGACGCGGTCATCGCGTTGCCGTTCCTCAGGGCCGCTTCAAAACTCTTCGAGACCTCCGTCTTCTGCCGACCCGGAACAGCCGCACTGCTCGAAAAGTCGGTGCCCGGTCTGCACACCCTCGCCCGGAAAAATTGGTTGGCCGCACTTCCGTCCCCGCCCGCGTTGGGGCAGGATGATGTCGCCGTTTGCGTTTGGCCGGATTCCAGGGCGCACTTCGCGATGTGGCGGACCGGTGCCGGACGCCGGATCGGGTTCCGGGTTGCGGCAGAAAATTTTTACGGGGCGGCGAGGCCGTGGAGAAAGCGGAGGCTGCTCGTCGGCCAACTCGCCGAAAAAATATTCCCCCACCCCCTCCTCACCGAAGCATTTGACCGGGCGGGATCAGAAACCCACGGGGAAAGCTGGGCACGGATGGCGGACGCCCTGGGATTCGAGCCCGATCACTCCATCCCGTGGCTCCCTCTCCCGCCGGTTCCCTCCGGATTCGGGCGATTTTTGGAGGAATCCCGTGCAGCCGGAAGAAAAATCCTGACGCTTCACCCGGGAGGCAGGCTGCCCGGAAAACGATGGCCGCTCGAATTGTTTCAGAAACTCCTGGGCGGGTGTCTTGCCGGAACGGGAATGGCCGTCGCCATCATCAAGCCGCCCGGCGAGCAGGCCCCCGCGCCATGCACCCCCGGGCAGCAGGTTTTCGAGACGGATTCCATCCCCGCCCTCGCCGCGATTTTCGCGAAATCCGACGGCGTGCTCTGCAATGATTCCCTCGCCTCGCACCTGGCTGCCGCCGCAGGAGCTCCCGTGGCCACGATTTTTGGCTCCGGAGACCCCGCCTGGTTCGCGCCGCATGCCAACGCCCATCTCGTCATCGCCACAAATGCCTGCCCCTTCCGGCCTTGTGTCGACCGTTGCGCCATGCCCTCGCTGGTCTGCTTGGAAAGTGTTTCAATCCGCTTGGTGGAGCAGAAACTCTCTGCTATGTTCCCGAACTCTTTGCAGAATCCCACGAACTGAACCTCCAGTGACCGCCTCCGACTCCACCCGCGAACGCCAGATCGAACTCCTGATCACAGGCCTCATCGCGCTCGCCGCCCTCTGGCTTCTGTATGCGTGGAATCCCTACGCGCACGGGTATGGCGCGCATCTGGTCACGGTCCTGCATTTTGCGAACGTGCTGTGGCAGGGGGAGGACTGGCAGCATTGCTACCTTGTTCTGCCGGCCGTGGCCGGGATGATTTGGTTCGAGCGCAAGAACCTTCCGGACGCCGCGTTCACGAGATCCTGGACCGGGCTCGCCGCGACCCTGCTCGGGCTTTTCGTGTATTGGGTCGGTTATCGCGCCGACAATATCTTCATCGCCTACGCGAGCTTCCAAATCCTGATCGGCGGCCTGGTTCTCTGGCTCCTCGGATGGGAGTGGGCGAAGGCGCTCTTTATCCCGTGGGCCTTTTTGGTTTTCCTCTACCCGCTGACGTTTCTCGACAACCTGATCGCGTTCCCGCTGCGCATGATCATGTCCGAAGCCAGCGTGCATGTGCTGAACCTTTTCGGCGTCGGCTGCATCAAGAGCGGGACGGCGATTCTCTCCGCCCCCGAGCCGGTGGCCGGCCTGCGGGCGGGCGCACGTTTCTCCGTGGATGTCGCGAACCCCTGCAGCGGGATCCGGTCCCTGTTCGCGCTGATGATGGTCAGCGCCCTTTACGGGTATTTCACCCAGCGGGGAATCTGGCGCAAAGCGGTTCTGTTCCTCAGCTCGATCCCGCTCGCAATCGCGGGCAATTTGGCCCGCATCATCATGCTGACAATCGGGACGATCGCCTTGGGGCCGGAAATCGCGATCGGAACACTCGAAAAGCCGACATTTTTCCACATGATGGCCGGATACGTGGTTTTCGCCGTCGCCCTTGCCGGCATGCTCGGCGTCGGTTGGCTCATCAACGCCGATCTCACCACCCTGAAGGAACGCTTCCACCGGACGCCTTCCCCGCCCACCCCACCTTCCGGGACGCCGACAGGACCACGCAAACGCCACCAGGATGAATATTAAACTCTTTGTCCGTGGCGGAATTTTTCTCGCACTTGCCGTCGCCGTCTTTTTTCTCTGCCGCCAGAGCCCCGATGCGAAAATCAACATGGAGAGCGGCGTCAACATGACCCTGCCCGGTCGCGTCGGTTCGTTGGCGGGAAGGTCCGCCGAAATTTCCGAGTCGGAGAAAGTGATGCTCCCGTCCGATACCCAGATCTCCAAGATGCTCTATTCCGGCCCTTCCGGCGAACAAATCAACTGCCAGGTCGTTCTCTCCGGCGGGGAGAAGCGCAGCATCCACAGGCCCGAAACATGCCTGCCCGCCCAGGGGTGGACGAAGAAGTCCAGCCAGGCAATCCCGATCAAGCTCGATGATGGGCGGACCTTGCAGGTGACGAAACTCGTGATCGCACGCCCGGTCGAAGTTCAACCCGGCGTGCGCAAGGAGATGACCAGCCTTTTCCTCTACTGGTTTGTCGGAAAAGACATCACCACCCCCCACCACTGGTATCGGATCCTCCACACGGACTGGGACCGCGTCGTCCACGGGGTCAGCCACCGATGGGCCTACGTGATCGTGAGCGCCCCCGTCCTCGACGGTTTCGTGCCGGGCGCAAAAAACCAGGAGCAGACGCTCGACTCGATGAAAGCTTTCATCGGCGAAATCGCCCCCGAGATCATCATTTCGAAAAAATAGCGTGAACTTGGGGTCAGGCGACATTTGACACAATCATCTGGTTCGCTCACATCCAATTTGTCGGAACTCTTTGACCCAAAAGCTTGGAAGCGGGCCGAATCCTCACCGCCACTCGTGTTTGGGGTATTGGCGCCGGAGCTGCGGTTTGAGCTTCGGATAAGCGTCCGACCAGAAGGACCGCAAGCTTTTGGTGACCTGGACCGGGCGGTGGCTGGGGGCGAGAATATGGAGTGTGAGGGCATGTTGGCCCATGGCGATTTTGATGTCGTCCCCCACCCCGTAGAGGTCCTGGATGCGCGCCGAGAGAAATGGTTCCGCCGTTTCCGCGTAGGTGATTTTCGCCTTTCGTCCGCCCGGAAGCGGGAGCCGCTCGGGGGCGTGCCTGTCCACGATCTGCTGCTGGGCATGCGTGAGGAGCGAGCGGGCATGCGGGAGAACCGGGGCATCCTTGATGTCGCGGTAGCATGTCGCCCCCTCGCAGACGAGCAGGATGATATGGTGGCGCTCGTCGGCTCCGAGTGTCGGGATGCCCTGTTCGGGAAGGAGGCGGGCGAGGAAATTCACCCGGTGGATCCACTGCTCGACCGCGTCGTCCCAGCCGTTTAGGCGGAGTTTGCCGGAGAGCACTTCATCAGCCAGGCAGGAGGAGGCCCCCGGTCCCGGCTCCGCGTCGCGGTCCTGGTTTTCGAGCAGAAGATCCCGGAACCTCTTGGCGCGGCGCATCACCACGCGCTTCTGGCTGGAGTCAAAAAAATATTCCGTGGTGTCGGAAAAATCCTCCGGGAACAACTCATGCAGCCAGGCCTCCTCGATCTCGGTCGCGAGGTTGAGGAGCACCTGTGCGTCGCCGTCGCGACCTTCGACCTCGGTGATCTCCGCCGCGACCAGAAGCTTGCCGTGCGAGGCCACGCTGCTGCGGGCCAGCATGCCACGGCGTCCATGCACGATGTCGCAGACCAATGTCCCTTCGCTTCTGCGCCGCGCGACATGGTCGGCAAATCCGGCGAGGATGCACCGGGCGATTGCCTCGTCGGAGGCCGGTGCCGAATCGACATTCAGCGCCTCGGCGTGCGCGATATCGAGGAACTGCCCGAACAGTTTTCCCACCTGCCGCGCGGAATCCGCATGGATGGCGAGCGACCGGCATTCGTTCGCGCGGAAGTCCTTGCGCTTCGCATACGAGAAGACCCGCATGAGGACCTGAAAATCCGAGACGCCCGTGCCGAACAACTCGGCGCGCTCCTCCTCGATCTTTTTGTCCGCGCGCAGGAGCATCGAGCGGGTTTGCGTGAGGGCGGCGATCAACGCAGCGGCCCGCACGCAGCCGAGTTCTTCCGCCGCGAGAAACATCCGTGCGTAGCGTGGATGGACCGGAAAGCTGAGCATTCTGCGCCCGGTCTGCGTGACCTTGCCGCCGTGAGTCGCGCCGAGATCGTCGAGCAACATTTCCGCCCGCTCCAGCGCCTGGGGTTCGGGCGGGTCGATCCAGCGAAAATTCGCCAGGTCCCCGATGTCGGCGGCTTTGAGCGTAAGGGCTGTCTCCGCCATGTCGAGCCGCTGGATCTCCGCGAGTTCGCGCCCGGGCCGGCGCTCGTGGTCGCGCAGGGTCCAGAGCCGGATGCAGACGCCCGGCGCGGTTCGTCCGGCGCGACCGGCCCGCTGGTCCGCCGAGGCATGGCTGATCTTTTCGATGAGGAGCGTGTTGATCCCGCGGTGGGCATCGTAGCGGGCCACGCGCGCAAGCCCGGAATCCACGACCAGCGTCACCCCGTCAATCGTCAGGGATGTCTCCGCAACATTTGTTGAGACGATGACCTTGCGGGCGGATGTCCGGTTGACCGCGCGGTCCTGCTCGGATGCCGGGAGTTCGCCGTGCAGCGGCAGGACGACGCACTGGTTGCCCAGGCGCCCGCCGATTTCGCGGATCGTCCGGCCGATCTCATAGGCACCGGGCATGAAGACGAGGATGTCGCCTTCCGTCCGGTCAAAATTGTCTGCGACGGCATCCGCTGCCAGCTCCCACGGCGGGTCGTCCTTGGGATCGTGATCGAGAAATTTGATGTCGACCGGAAAAACTCTCCCCTCCGATTGTAGCGTCGTGCAGGGGGCCAGATAATCCGTGAGCCCCATGCGGTCGAGGGTGGCGGACATGACGACGATCCGCAGGTCCGGGCGAAGCGTCTCCTGCAGCGTGAGCGCCCGCGCGAGGCTGATGTCGCCGTAGAGATGGCGCTCGTGGAACTCGTCGAAGATGACGGTCGAGATGCCCTTCAGTTCCGGATCGGCGAGCATTTGCCGGAGAAGAATCCCTTCGGTGACGAAGAGAATCCGCGTCTCGGCCGAGGAGACATTGTCGAGGCGGATCTGGTAGCCGACCTCACCGCCGAGCCTCCCCCCGCGCTCGGAGGCCACGCGCGCGGCCAGCATCCGCGTCGCCAGCCTCCGCGGCTGCAGGATCACGCAGCGCCCGTCGCGCGCCACCCCGCCATCCACCAGGATCTGCGGAACCTGGGTGGATTTTCCGGACCCGGTCGGTGCCTGCAGGACGAGACGGTTCCCGGCGGTCAGCGCGGAAACGATCTCCTCATCAAGGTCGTAGATCGGCAGAATGTCGCTCATCGGTTTTGCTTTTCGGCAGTCTTCTTTTCCACGAGTTGGGTGCCGGTCAAATCCGGACTCTCCTCTTCAAGCCACCGGCTGGGATAGCGGGCCTATCGCGCGGTGGGATTCTGCCATTTAAGATTGGGAAAGCGTGAAAATCCATCGTCCGTGCTGACGAGTGTGGCGCGATGATCGATGGCGAGCGCCGCCAGCCAGGCATCGTTCACGTCATTGCCGAAGAGACCATGGTCGGTGATGAGTCGGGTGAAAAGTTTGTTGTGGAGTGCGGTTGCAGTGAGGCGGCGGATGCGGGCGTAACTCCATAAATCCTCGTTCCAAAAGCCCAACACTTCATGCATCGGGACGAGTTGGAGTTTGCCCAGGGTCGGAATGCGCAAAAGGGCGACTTCGACCAATTCACAGAGGCCGATTTCGTCCCCCCCGGCGGCGGTTTCCACGAGCCATTGGTGACAGGCAGAGTGAGACGCAGTTCCCTTGCAAAGGGCGTTGATCAAAATATTCGCATCCGGCAGGAAGAGAGCCATCAGGAGGCTTTAGACTGCGGAAGGCCCAATTTGGCAAGGTCGAGGTTTTCCTGTTCCTCGTTCGCAATGCGCCGGATGTCATCATCGGTGAACGGTGAGGATCGTCCCGGATCATGAACCCGGAAAGAATGCGGCTGGGTGGGCTTGGCAGATTTTTGATCGATCCGTAGGCGCAACCCTTCTGCTAGAAAACGGGTCAGCGTGGTGCCTTCCAGAGCGGCCTCTGCCTTGGCCTCTCGGTAAAGCTCATCTGGAATTCGAAGCGTCGTTTGCATGAATGAAATATGTCATACGACAGTTTTCTGTCAAGTTTTGAACTGGGATTACGGATGGACGACCTGTGGGTCTCCGGGGCGGTAAATGGCGCGGAAATCGGCGACGTTCAGGGTGTAGATCCGGGAAGATCCGGCATTTTTGGCAGCGGCGAGATGGAGGAAATCATAAACCGCTCCGCCGCGCACACCACGCGCCTCCGCACCCTCATAAGCATCGAGCAGTTCGGATTCCGTGAGGGAGGTGATCGCGAGCCGGGGAGCGACCTTTTCCCGCAGAATGGAAGCGGCGACTGATGGGAAAATCCTGATCCCCAAGCGTCCGCCGGTGAGCGTCGAGAATGCTTCCGAGAGGGCATGTGACCAGGCGACGAATTTCGCCGAGAGCAGAAGCGTCCGGCAGGCGGCATGGTCGGGGTCCGAGCCGTCCAGTGCCGCCACGATCACCGAGGTGTCGAGTGCCTGCTTCATTTGCCCGCCCGGCGGGACAGCGCCCTGTCCGTAAAGATCTCGCGGTCCGCCTTGATGGCTTTGACAATGCCGCCTTTTTTGCGGGGCGGACCTCCGATAATGACGGGGAACCCGTCTTTGATCCGGACGTTGTCCGCCTCCGGCACCGCCTCAAACTTGCCTGCGGACACGCTCAGCCGCAACCGCGTGCCCTCGCGGAGACCGAGGTCGTCACGGATGGCCTTCGGCACGACCAGCCGGCCTGCTTTGCCAAGAGAAATGGTAATGCTCATGCCATAAGATATGGCATTGGAAATGGCCCGCGTCAATGCTCCGCCACTTTACTGTTCGGAGTAGTTCCAGGGCAGTCCGCCGTCCACAATGATCGTCGTGCCGGTGATGGTTATTTCCGGATGGCATGGTGTGAAAAAAGCGTGGCGGCGCGATCGCGCCAGATCGTCTGGATGTCATCCAGTGTGCGGCCATTTGAGATTCCGCCCGTGTCAAACCCCTGGATCAGGCCGCCGCACGCCGCAAGAAGAACGGCAGGCAGACTGGCACGCAGCGCTGGTGTGGAGTCTTCATGGCGAGGCGGCCTCTTCATGGCAGGCCGCCCGCAGCGGGTCAATGCGGATCAGGAGCCTATCAGAGCCTCGGGACCGTGATCCCGCGCTGTCGCATGTATTTTCCGGCGCGGTCGGCGTAGCTGGTCTCGCAGATTTCCGATGCCAGGAAGAAGACGACCTGGGCGAGCCCCTCGTTGGCGTAAATGCGGGCCGGGAGCGGAGTCGTGTTCGAGATTTCCAACGTGACGTGGCCCTCCCATTCCGGCTCGAACGGAGTCACATTCACGATGATCCCGCAGCGCGCATAGGTGGATTTTCCGACGCAGATCGTGAGGACCTCGCGCGGGATGCGGAAATATTCGACGCTGCGGGCGAGCGCGAAGGAATTCGGGGGGACGATGCAGACGTCGGCCTGCATGTCGACGAACGACTTCTCATCGAACGCCTTCGGGTCGACCATCGTGTTGAAGACGTTGGTGAAGACTTTGAATTCGTCCGAAACCCGGAGGTCGTAGCCGTAGCTCGACAGCCCGTAGCTCACGACGCGGTTGCCCTTTTCATCCTGCTTGACCTGGCCGTCCACGAACGGCTCGATCATCCCTTTCTCAACCGCCATGCGGCGGATCCATTTGTCGGAACAGACTGACATAATCCTCAGAAGCCGGGGATTTTGAGCCCGCCGGTGAGCTTGCCCATCTCGGCACCCGCGAGCGCCTTGGCGTCTTCGAGCGCCTGCTTGACCCCGGTGAGGACGAGGTCCTCGAGAAATTCCACATCCTGCGGGTCCACGACCTGCGGGTCGATTTTGATCGAGACAATGTCGCCCGCGCCGGTGGCGGTGACCTTGATTTTTCCGCCGCCGGCCGTGGCTTCGACCGTGCGTGCGGCGAGTTCGTTCTGGGCTTCGGCCATGCGCTCCTGCATGCGCTGGGCCTCCTTCATCATCTTGGCGATATTCATGCCTTGGCAGTCTGGAGTGTGCTTTTGAAAACTTCGAGGGCTTTCTTGATGAACGGGTCGTTTTTGAAGTCCTCATTCGGATCCGCGGGAGCGGCGGAGACTACGGGGTCCTCGCGCACCGGAACCGACTCGTCGGGTTCAGGCGCGGGTTCGGTTTGTTGATCCAGGTTTTCGTCCCATTCCAAGGCGAGCCGGACAGTCTGCGAAAGGGCGCGGGTGAGCTTGGATTCCAGATCCTTGAGCCCGGTCTCCATCCAGATGTCCGAATGTTGCTTCGACGAGGCCGGGAACCGGACAAACACCTTTCCTCCCTCAAACCGCTCGAAGAGCCCCTCGCGGAGCCAACCGTAGCGAATGAACGATTCCTTCGCGAAAGCCTCGGCGGTCTTCTCCCAGATTGTGGCGGCCGAGGCTTCGGCGTCCTCGGGACCGAGCGGATGCGACGGCGCGGCGACAACCCCGGGAGCCGACTCGTCCGGCGGTTTTCGGACCGGCGGCGCGACAGGTGCCGCCACGGGCTCCTGCCCTGCCGCCGGAGCCGGTTTGGAAATCTCTCCGCCTCCGATGCCGGCGAGCGTTTCGATGACATCCGTGAGGCTCGTTTCATCGAGGAGATGGAGGGCCTTGATGACCGCGACATCGAGCTGGAGCTTTTTGTCCGCCACCCATTTCATCCGTGTTTCCGCCTCCCCGAAATGATCGACGAGATCCAGGAGTTTGCCCTGTGGGACGGCGGCGGTCTGCCCGGTGGCCGCCGAGACCAGCAAATCGCGGAGATGCGCGATGAGGTCCGAGGTGAGGCGGGAAAGGTCCTTGCCGGCGTCGGATTGCTCCGCGACGATCCCCAGGGCACCGCCCGCATTTCTTGCGAAGAGGTTTTCGGCGAGCCCGACGACGGTTTCCTTCGGGGTGAACCCGAAGACATCCATCACGTCCCGCGCATGGATTTTTTCGCCGCAAAACGCGACCATCTGGTCGAGCATGCTCTCGGCGTCGCGCAGCCCGCCTTCCGCCCCGCGGGCGATGGCCTCGGCGGCATTCGGGTCGAGCGAGATCTTTTCGCTCTCCGCGATGAAGGTCAGGTGCTTCGCGATCAATTCCGCAGGGATCCTGCGGAGGTCGAACCTCTGGCACCGGCTGGTGATCGTGGCCGGCAATTTTTGCGCCTCGGTCGTCGCGAAGATGAATTTCACATGCGGGGGGGGTTCCTCGAGCGTCTTGAGCAGCGCGTTGAAGGCACCGGTGCTCAGCATGTGAACCTCGTCGATGAGGTAAATCTTGTATGGCCCCCGCGCCGGCGCGTAGGCGGCATTGTCCCGGAGATCGCGGATGTTTTCGACGCCGTTGTTGCTGGCCCCGTCGATCTCGATGACATCAAGGCTCCGCCCGTCGGCGATTTCCCTGCAGGCATCACAAACCCCGCAGGGGGTCGTCGTCGGGCCGTCCACACAGTTCAGCGCCTTTGCCAGGATGCGCGCGGTCGATGTCTTGCCGATCCCGCGCGGCCCGACAAAAAGGTAGGCCTGCGCGAGCCGGTTCGCCGAAACCCCGTTTTGGAGGGTGCGGGTGATGTGGTCCTGCCCGACCACTTCGGCGAACGTCTGGGGACGGTATTTTCGGGCAAAGACTCGGTAACTCACGCCGGAACACTACCGTCCGCGCACACCGGCATCCAGCAGGATTTGCGTGAAATTTCTCCGCGATGCGGCGGGCTGTTTTCCGGCCAGGCCGACCCTGTCATGTCTTTCCGCCTGCCAGAACCAAATGCCGCCAAGGCGGCTCCGGGAGCTACTTTTTCTGAAAGGTATCCGCTGCGGTCAGAACGGAGTTCGCGCCTTCGCCGTCGAGCCAGGCCTTAGCGGCTTTGTCGCCCTTCAAACACGAATCCCAGAATGCCGTCGAGATGGCCTCGACGGCCTTGTGGTGGTTCGGGTTGCTGGTGGAGCGGGGGATGGGATCGTCGGTGAAGGCCATGTGGTTTGCCCCGTTGAGCACAAGCTCGTATTTTCCCCCGGCCGGGAGGGCCGGAAACACCCCCAGGCGCGAGGCGAGGTTTTGGCCTCCAACCGAAGAGACGTCGTTCGTCCCGGTGATCAGCATCCAGGGGATTTTTACCGAGCCGAACGCCCTGGAGGGTTTGCCGAGCCTGGGCGAGCCCGGGCTTAGGCACAGCGCGGCTTTGATGCGCGGGTCGGTGAATTTCGTGCCCGCCCACCCGAACGTCTCCCCGCCCACGCCCTGGGCCGTCAACGCGCCGAAGGAATGCCCGGACATCCCGATCTTTTCGAGGTCGAGCCGGTTGTTCAGCGGATGTCCGGGCTCCCGGTTCCAAGCCGCGAGCTGGTCGACGACCGCCGGAACATCCCGCACCCGGAGCACGAAATTTTTCCCGTTTGCGGCCCGCTTCATCGAGGCGGCGGGATCGGGGCTCCCTTTCCAAACGGACTCGTCGCTGCCGGGATGTTGGATTGAGACGACGGCATACCCGCGTCCGGCCCACTGCGTCGCCAGATAGGAATATCCCCTTCTCGATCCTCCCAACCCGTGGCTGAAAAGGATCACGGGGGCGGGGGCGGGATTCTTCGGGAGGTGGACGCGCACCGGGAGATCGCGCTGCCGTTTGCCGTCGTGCACCACGAGGTCCAAAACCTTCCGCTGCCCGCCTTCAACCGGCTCCAGCGGGCTGTAGGGATCCGCCGCAAACCCGTTCGCAACGGCAACAATCCAAAAAATGAACAGGAATTTTTTCATGGGAAAAATGGCGGTGCCGCCCGGCGACCGGGCGAAACATCCGCCGACCGCAGGACATTCCTTCTTTGAAGCGAATCGGTTTTCATGGCAACACTTTCTTATGCCCGAGAACCGCCGCAGCATCCTTGTCATCCGTGGAGGTGCCATCGGCGATTTCCTGCTCACCCTGCCCGCCCTGCGGCTGCTGCGGGAAGGCTTCCCGGACTGCCGGATCGAAATCGTCGGATACCGGCACATCTGCTCGGTGGCGGACGGAAGGTTCTACGCGGACGCGGTCCGCTCCATCGAATACGCGCCCATGGCGGGGTTCTTCAACCCGCGCTCGGAACTGGATCCGGAGCTCTCCGCCTATTTCGCGGGGTTCGGCCAAGTCATCTCCTACCTGTTCGACCCGGACGGTCTTTTTGCGGGCAACCTCAGACGCTGCGGGGTGAAGAGCCTGATCTGCGGCGATCCCCGGATTTCCGGTTCCGCACACGCCGTCCGCCAGCTCGCGAGGCCGCTGGAATCGCTGGCGCTGTTTCTGGAGGATTCCTCCGCCAAGATATTTCCCAGCGGGGAGGACCTGACGGAAGCGGAGCGATTGCTGGCGGGGCACCGTCCGCCGTTCGTCGCCGTGCATCCGGGCAGCGGCTCACCGAAAAAAAACTGGCCGCTCCCGGCCTGGAAGAAACTGCTCGCGAAATTGCGCGACGCCGGGGCGACCGTCGTGGTTGTCTCGGGGGAAAGCGACGGGGAGCGCGTGGGAGATCTGAAGGCGGAATTCGGCGAGCGCCTGGTTTTTCTCGACCGTCTCCCGCTCCACATCCTCGGTGCCGTCCTCCGGCGCAGCGACTTTTTCGTCGGCCACGACAGCGGAATCTCGCACCTCGCCGCCGCAGCGGGAGCGAAGTGTCTTTTGCTCTTCGGCCCGACCGACCCGGCGGTCTGGGCACCCGCAAACCCGGACGTGATTGTCTTGCGCGCGCCGGACGGATTGCTGCACAACCTTTCCGTGGAAGATGTCGGTGCCCGCCTCCCGGACTTCCTCTCATCACGATGAAAGAAAACATCCTGGCCGTGGACCCCTCGCTGCGCGGGACCGGATTCGCCATCCTCGAACGCGCGGGCGGCAAAACCCGCTGCCTGCATTTCGGGGTCATAAAAAATTCCCCCCGGCTGATGCATTCGGGTTGCCTGGTGGCCATCCACGAGCAGCTCGGCGATGCCATTGCGAGGTTTTCGCCGGAAGCCATGGCGATCGAGAGCGTGATTTACGTGCAAAGCTATCCGACCGCCATCACACTCGGGTCGGCCCGGGGAGCCGCCCTGCTCGCCGCCGCCCAGCGCGGGATCCCCATCCACGAATACGCGCCCCGCCGGGTCAAGCAGGCGGTCGTCGGACGCGGAGGCGCGCAGAAGGCCCAGGTGGCGTTCATGGTCCGCGCCCTTCTCGGCATGACCGAAACCCCGCCTCCGGATGCCGCGGACGCAATCGCCATCGGCCTCACGCATTTTCAGGCCGCAGACGCGGCGGCAAGGCGGAAAGTCCCGCTCGATCGGATATGAATGTCCTTCCACTCGGGCGCATCGAATACGGGGCCGCGCTGGAAATCCAAAACCGGCACGTCGAAGATCTGATTTCGGGAGGAGGCGGCGAGTTTCTCCTGCTCCTGGAACACGAACCGGTTTACACCATCGGGCGCACCCGCGATCAAACCAGCCTCCGCCACAACCTCCCCCACCCCGCCATCGAGACAAACCGTGGCGGGCAGGCCACCTACCACGGCCCCGGCCAGCTTGTCGGATACCCGATCCTCGATCTGAACACGCGCGGGCGCGATCTCCACGCCTACCTCCGGTTTCTCGAAGAATTCCTGATCCGGCTCTGCGCGGCCTACGGCGTCGAGGCCTCCCGCCGCGATGGCCTCACGGGAGTTTGGGCCGGGGAAAAGAAGATCGCCTCGCTCGGGGTCGGCGTGAGGAAATGGGTCGCCATGCACGGCTTCGCGCTCAATGTCCTCGAATCCAGCCTGCCCGCATTCCGCCACATCACCCCTTGCGGAATCCAAGGGGTCGAGATGACCTGTCTGGAAAGCGAATCCGGAGCCCGGATTTCCGTGCCGGAAGTCACCTCCCGCGCCGCGGAAACCTTTCCCGCGATCTTGGAGGAAACATACGGGAACAGGAACCCCTGACGGAGCCGCTCCTCAGTAGCTGTGACTGGTGAGGCTGGTCTTGCCGCGGAAGACCCAGTAGATGCTGGCCGTGTAGGCCAGGACAAGCGGCACTCCGATGAGCGCGATGACGAGCATGATCCCCAATGTTTTTTCGGTGGAGGCCGCGTTGTAAATGGTCAGGCTGTTCGCGGGATCGGGGCTGGAGAGGACCATGTTTGGGAAATACGTGAGCCCGAAGGTCGCCATCATGAGGCCCATCGCCGCACAGGAAGAGAGAAAAGCGTTGAACTCGCGACCGTGATGGATCTCGCGGGGGATGTTGAGCACGATCAGCACGTTCAACGCCACCACCGCGAACACATACGGCCTGGCCCGGACGGTATCCAGCACCCACGGCACCTCGATCAACGTGTAGAGGTTGAAGAGGAAATACGAGGCGAGGAAAAACCCGATCAGCCTCGGAATCCAACCGCTGACGATGCGGTTCAGCTCGCCGCCGGTTTTCATGGCCAGGTAAATCGCCCCGTGCATCGCGAAGAGCAGAACCGTCGTCACGCCCATCAGCAGCGCGTAGGGGTTCAGGAGCCCCGGAAAGGAACCCGCGAACTCGTGTGCCGCATCGAGCGGGATGCCCCGCACGATATTCCCCATCGCCACGCCGATCAGGAGGGAGGAGACCAGGCTGCCCGCGCTGAAGGCCACGTCCCAGAACTGCCTCCACCAGGTCCATTCCTCCTTGCTCCGGAACTCGATGGCGACCGCCCGGAAGATCAGCGAACAGAGCAGCAGCATGAACGGCAGATAAAACCCCGAAAACACGGTGGCGTAAGCCTGCGGAAAAGCGGCGAACAACGCGCCGCCGCCGGTGACCAGCCAGACCTCGTTGCCATCCCACACGGGACCGATGGAGTTCAGGAGCAATCGCCGGTGCTCATCCTTGCGGACGAAAAGGTGGAGCGCCCCCACCCCCAGGTCGAAGCCGTCGAGCATCGCGTAGCCCGTGAAAAGGACGCCGACGAGGATATACCAGATGACGTTGAGGTCGGGGAGGTTCATGCGCGGGGGACGGTGCGGACGATGGCTTTCCAACTTTCGGGCATTTCCTCGCTCTCATCCTGGTCGTCCGGCCCGTGATGGATCTTCCGGGTGAGAAGGAAAACAAACATGACGAAGAGAAGGGCGTAAACGAGGCCGAAGAGGACGAGCGAAACGGCGACCTGGTTGGCGGTGACAACCTTGGACAGCGACTCGGAGGTTTTGAGCATCTGGTGGACAATCCACGGCTGGCGCCCGACCTCGGCGGCGAACCACCCGGCCTGGTTCGCGATCTGCGGCCCGAGAACCGAAAAAACCAGCGCCAACAGAACCCCGCGCGACAGCGGCCGCGACAGGTCGAACAGCCAGCCCCGCCACCAGAAAAAACACGCGAGCAACGCCAGGACCAACATCGCCACGCCCGCGATGATCATGACATGGTAAAACTGGAACACCGCCGGGACATTCGGCCAATACGACTTCCGAATCCCCGCCAAGTCGCCCGCCCCGGCTTCCGGGTGGCGGGATTTCAAAAACGCATCGGACGGCAATTCGTTCAGCCCGACGACCGGCTTCGCGAACGATCCCCACGCCAAAAAACTCAGCAGGCCGGGAATTTTCGGCCCCACCACCTTTTCCCCGCCGGCATCGACATAGCCGAAAAGCGTCATGGGCGTCGCGGGCACCGTCCGGTAAACCCCCTCCATGGCGGCGAGTTTGACCGGCTGGTTGCGCACCACGCCCTTGGCCGTGAAGTCGGCGCTGACCATCTGCAGCAGGCAGGCCGCAGTCGCGAACGCCAGGCCGATCTTCAGCGAGGCCCTGGAAAATTCCACATGCCGGTTCCGGAGGAGGTAATACGCGCTGATGCTCACGACGAGGAACGCGCCGGCCAGCCAGGCCCCGAGCACGACATGGATGAGCCGGTCGAGCGTCGAGGGGTTGAAGACCATGGCCCAGAAATCATCGACGACCGCACGCACGCTGGCCAGGTCCGCCAACGTGACCGCATGGTCCGGCGGGAGAACCACCGTCTTGCCGGCGACAACGCTTTCCAGATGGTAGCCTGCAGGCGTCTGCATCCAGGAATTCGCCACCACGATCCAAACCGCGCTGAAATGCGCCCCAAAGGCCACCATGCACGTCGCAAAAAAGTGCATCCGCGGGCCAACCTTGTTCCAGCCGAACAGCAGGAGCGCCAGAAATCCCGACTCCAGGAAGAACGCAAAAATCCCCTCCGCCGCGAGCGCGCTCCCGAATATGTCCCCGACAAATCGCGAGTAAGTCGCCCAGTTCGTCCCGAACTCGAACTCCATCACGATCCCGGTCGCCACCCCGATCGCGAACGTCAGCGCGAAAATCCGCGTCCAGAACCTCGCCATGTTGTGGAAAAGCGGATTCCCGGTCTTCAGCCAAGCTCCCTCCATCATCACCAGAACAATCCCCAGCCCGATGCTCAGCGGCGGGTAGATGTAGTGGAACGCAGCAGTGAATGCAAACTGGATGCGGGCCAGGATTTCGACGCTCATATCAAATTAGATGATCTAATATCATTCAGGATAGTCAAACACCAATCTTCTTTTGCAACCCCTAAATCCCCCTGGTTTGCCGACGGCAGGCCAGCGGGGCGCAGCCGGTTTCCTTCTTGAAACATTTGGAGAAGTAATAGGGGTCGGGGATGCCGACACGGACCGCGATTTCCGCCACCGACAACCGCCGGGAGCGCAGCAGGAATTTCGCTTTCTCCATTTTCTTTTTGGTGATCCAGGCGACGGGCGTGGTGTGGAAATGCGCACGGAAAAGCCGCCCGATGGTCGAAGGGCTGAGCCGGGTGAACTCGACCAGATGGCTCAGGGACAATGGCCGGTGCAGGTTGGCGAAGATGTAGTGCTTCAGCCGCTCGATCTCGGGCGGGACATCGTGGTCGTGGACCTCTTTGCGCTGCCCGGAAAGCACCAGCTCGTATAACAGCTGCCGCGCCAGGCCACGGGCCATCGCCTCCTCCGGATCGCCACGCTGGAACACCTGGACGATATACTCGAGCAATTGCGTCAACGGCGCATGCGCCTCCAGCCAGCCCAGCTTCAGCCCCGCGAGCGCCGGGATCGGGATGTCCCGGCGAAACGCCTTGCGCGCCAGGGGATCGTTTTCCTGGTGGGCCACCTGGAAGAAGATCCGTTTGTCCGGCTTATGGTCGGGGACCAGATGGATCCCGGCCACAAAAAACGGGTCGCTGGCGCTCGCCTCATACTTGATGGCATGGCGCCAGGGAAGCACGAGATAGCGTCCGGACTCGATCGGGCAGGGCTGGCCGTTGACCGTGACCCGTCCGGAACCCGCCTTGCACCACAGCACCATGCGGCTCATGACGCAGGGATATTGGAGTCTTTCGCCCGGGCCGAACGCATACACGTTGGCATAAACGATTGCGGCGTTGGGAAAATGCCGGGTCGGACGGATGACGGGAGGCATGACGAAATAATCCATGAAAAGACCTGAAATTTCAATTGAATTGACTGCATAATACAGGAAAATTTCATTCCATGAGCCCCGCCACACCCGCCGCGCCGGATAAAATCGTCACCGGTTTTGCCGATTCCACCTCCCTGCTGGGCTCGCCCGAGCGGCTGCGCGCCCGCGCGGACGAGGAGGGATTCCTGTTTTTCAAGCAGCTTCTTCCGAAAGAATTGCTGCTGGAGCTGCGTCGGCAGGTCCTCGGGATCGTGGCGCGGCACGGGTGGCTGCGTCCGGGGACGGACGTGATGGATGGGATCGCCGATCCCGATGCCATTGCCGCGAGTGATGCGCGCGACGAATCGCTCAAATATATCGGCGTCACACGCGACGCTTACCGGGAGATCCAGGGGTTGGAGCTATTCCACACCATCCCGCATCACCCGCGCTTGATCGCGCTGTATGAGGCCCTGTTCGAAGCGCCCGTGCTGCCGCATCCCAGGCACATCGCCCGCGTGCTCCTGCCAGCGCCCAGCTCCGCGCCGACCCCCCCGCATCAGGACTACATCTACATCCAGGGCACCCACCGGTTTTGGACGCTCTGGTTTCCGCTGGGCGATTGCCCCATCGAGCTGGGCGGGCTCAGCGTTCTGCGCGGCTCGCACCGGGAAGAGGTGCTCGATGTGACGGGTGCCGCCGGGGCCGGCGGAAAGGAAGCGATCCTCTGCGGGAAGGACTACTCCTGGGTGCAGGATGATTACGAGTGCGGGGATGTCCTCACCTTCCCCAGCCACATGGTCCACAAAGGGCTCCCCAACCGGAAGCGCGAGCGCGTCCGGCTTTCCCTCGACCTGCGCTACCAGTCGGCCGACGACGAAATCGAGGAGAAATCGCTCGTGCCGCACATGGACGTGGCGGCCTGGGAGGAGATTTACGCCGGCTGGAAAAACGACCGGCTGAAATATTACTGGAAATCCCGGGACCTGCGCCTTTCCCCCTGGGATGCCTCGCTGATGCAGAACAAGGAGAAGATTTGCTGACCCATGAAACCCATGACTTCCAAAGAACGCGTCCTGACCACGTTCGCCAGCCGCCCGGCGGACCGAGTCCCGGTCAATTATCTGGCCAACCCCGGCATCGACCGCCGACTGAAGGAACATTTCGGATTGAAGCCCGATGATGGCGAAGGTCTGCGACTGGCTCTCGGCGTGGATTTCCGCGGGGTCGGCGCACCCTACCGGGGGCCGAAGCTGCACGCGGATATCCCGGAACGCGGGGTCAAGGTGGATGACTGGGGCATCCGCCGGATGTGGGTCGATCACAGCAGCGGCGGATACTGGGATTACTGCGACTTCCCCTTGCGGGACGCCACCGAGGACGAAGTGGCGGCCTGGCCGATGCCGGCCCCGGACGATTTCGACTACAGCGGCATCGTGGAAGCCTGTCGGCAGCGGGAAAAGTTCGCCGTTCACCTGGGTGATCCGGGCCTGGGATGCATCATCAACACCGCCGGGTTTTTCCGCGGCATGGAACAGGTGTTCGTAGACCTGATCACGGACGACCCGGCAGGGTTGCTGCTGATCGACCGGTTTCTCGACATCCAGTTTGAAATCACACGCCGCGTGCTCGAAGCGGCGCATGGCGGCATCGACTTCCTCTGGATGGGCGAGGATTTGGGCACACAACACTCACCCATCATCAGCCGGGATCTCTTCCGCCGACACATCCGCCCACGCCATCAGCGGTTCTTCGATCTGGCGAAGCGCTTCCATCTGCCGGTGATGCTCCATACCTGCGGCTCCAGCAGTTGGGCTTACGACGAATACATCGAGATGGGGCTGACGGCGGTGGACACCCTGCAACCGGAGGCCCGTGACATGTCCCCGGAACACCTGAAGCGCACATTCGGCGGGCGGCTGGCATTCCACGGCTGCATCAGCACGGCCGGGCCGGTGGCCTATGGCACGGTCGATGAGGTCGTCGCCGATTGCCGCCGCACGCTGGAGATCATGATGCCCGGGGGCGGGTATTGCTTCGCGCCGACCCATGACCTCCAGGACAACTCGCCGACCGGGAATGTTCTCGCCATGTATGACACCGCGCGCCAACACGGCCGATACTAACCCGGATGCCTCCCCCCGACCGGGGCTCCCCGCCGGAAAAGCCGCAGCGCGTTTCCGATCACAAACAGGTCCGAAAGCGCCATCGCCCCGGCACAGAGGATCGGCGAGATCAAACCGGCTGCCGCCAACGGGATGGCGGTTGCGTTGTAAAAGAACGCCCAGAAAAGGTTCTGCTTGATCGTGCGGAGCGTGGCCTGGGCCAGCCCCAGCGCTTCGGGGATCGCTTCGATGTCGCTTTTCAGGAGGATGATGTCCGCCGCTTCCCTCGCGACGTCGCTCGCGCGGGTGACGGCGATCCCAAGATCCGCCTGCGCCAAGGCCGGCGCGTCGTTGATCCCGTCGCCGACAAATGCGACACGATGGCCTTCCCCCTGCAACCTTTCGACGATCCGGGCCTTTTCTTCGGGGCGGATTTCGGAGAAAACGTGGGAGGCGGGGATCCCGGCGGAATGGCCGGCTGCCCGGACGGCTCGTCCGCTGTCGCCGGAGACGAGATAAACCGCCAGCCCGCGCCTCGCGAGTTCCGACACGACCGCTTTTGCGTGCGGTTTTGGCGAATCGACGAGAAGCAGCGCGCCGACAAGCGTCGTGTCGAGGGCGAGGGCGAGGGCCGTCGCGTCGGTGCCGGAGGGGACGCGGCTGGCATCCACCCCGCTTTCACGCATCCAATTCAGGGAACCAAGCCGGGCTGTCCTGCCTTTGTAGATCGCCGAAACGCCAGCCCCGCTGTGCTCTTTCCAACCGGAAATGGCGGCGGGGGAAACAGCCCCCAGGCTCCGGGAAATTGCCTGGCTGAGCGGATGCTGGCTGGGATGGGCCAAAGAGAGGGCCAGTGCCTGGAATTCGGGGTCGGGAAAACCGAATGTGACCAGCCTCTCGACCCGGTGCCTGCCTTCGGTCAGGGTGCCTGTCTTATCGAAAAGCACCGCAGTCACCTTCCCGGATTTTTCGAGCGCCGAACCGTCCCGGATCAAAATGCCGCGCCGTGCCGCCGCGTTGGTGCCGGCCATGATCGCGGCGGGTGTCGCGAGCCCCATCGCGCAAGGGCAGGCAACGATCAAAACGGCTGCCGCGTTGATGATTCCGCGCTCCCACCCGCCGGCCGGGGAAAGGCCGTAACCGACCGCCGTGGCCGCCGCGATCAAGATCACGATGGGCACGAAGATGCTGCTCACGCGGTCCCCGATGCGCTGGATGTCTGCCCTGCTGTGCTGGGCGCGCTTCACCACTTCGACAATTCTCGCGAGCGCCGTCTCCTCGCCGAGTGCCGTGACGCCCATCACGAGGCGGCCGGTCCGGTTCACCGTGCCGCCGTAAAGATCCATCTCCGCCAGCTTCTCGACCGGGAGCGACTCCCCGGTGAGCATGCTTTCATCCACCGCGCTCTCGCCCTCCGCCACGATCCCGTCAGCGGGGATCTGGTCGCCGGGGCGTATGACCAGGAGATCGCCGTGCCGCAATTCGGCGACCGGCACCAGTTCCTCCTTTCCGTCGCCGCCGAGCCTTCGCGCCGTCTGCGGGGCAAGGTTCAGGAGCTCGCGGACCGCACCGGCCGCGCGGTCGCTCGCCCACGCTTCCATGTAGTGGCCGATGCTGATGAGCGTGATGATCGCGGCGGCTTCCATGAAATACAGGTGATGCGCTGTTTCCGGCGAAAAAAGCCCGTAAACGCTGAAAGCGAACGCCGCCGTCGAACCGAGGGAGACCAGGGTGTCCATGTTTGACTGGCCCGCCCTGAGCTGCTGCCAGGCCCCGCGATAAAAACGCCATCCGCAGAGCAATTGCACCGGCAGAACCACCGCGAAACTCAGCCAGCCAAACCAGCCGTGCAGATCCGGTCGAACCGCCCACTCGACCACCATGAGCGGGACCGTGACCGCGAGGCCAAACACCACGTTGAACCGCCAGCCCGCGCCGCCACCTCCCACGCCGCCGCCAACGGCGGAACCTGCCGCCTTCGCCCCGAAGCCCTGCGCCTTTACCGCCTCGATCAATACGGAAACATCCGGCGGCGAACCACCCCCAGTGCGGACCACCGCCCGCCCGTCGCCAAGATCGATTTCCGCAGAAAGGACCCCCTGCACGCCCTGGAGGGCTTCGCGAACTTTTCGCGCGCACCCCTGACAGGTCATCCCTTGGATTTTTAAGGTGCTCGTGGACATGCGATACGCGCCAGCGGCCACCTTAATCCGGAAGGGCCCGCACGCCAGCCTTCTTTTCCGGAACAAATCCGCCTTGACATCATTTAGCAATTTTGCAATATTGCCAAATATTATGGCAACCAAACCAAAGCCCCCGCACTCTCCGCGCCAATACCGGAACGGGGCGGATGTGTTCAAGGCGCTCGGGCACCCGAGTCGGCTGATGATCGTGGACGCGCTGTCCGGCGGGGAGCGCTGTGTCGCCGAATTGACCGGGCTCGTGGGCAGCGATGCCTCGACGGTTTCGAACCACCTCGCCGTGCTGCGGAACGCCGGCCTGGTCGCCGGCAACCGGCGGGGGCAGCAGGTCTTCTACAGCCTGGGGGCACCGTGCGTGGCCAAAGTCTTCCGGTGCCTTGAAGAAATGCGCGCGGCGCGCGCGAAGCTCCAGAACGACTGACCTTTTCCCTCTCCGCCAGACCAAACAAAAAAACCCATGAAAAACATCAGCGTCAACGAACTGAAAACCCTCCTTTCCGGCGGGCCCACTCCCAACCTGATCGACGTGCGCACGCCCGCCGAATTCGCCGGGATCCATGTGCCGGGAGCCTGCCTGCTGCCGCTCGACACCATCGATTGCGCCGAAGTGCTCGCCAGGCACAACAGGATCCGGAGTGCCTCGCCGATCTACATCCTCTGTCACAGCGGGGTCCGCGCGAAGAAGGCGGCGGAGAAATTTGCCGCCGTCGGTTTCGAGGACTGCATTGTCGTCGAAGGCGGAACCCAGGCATGGGCCGAAGCGGGATTCCCGGTCGAACGCGGCAGGCGCGCCGTGCTTCCGCTCGACCGCCAGTTGCAGATCGTGATCGGGTTGGTTGTTCTGGCGGGCGTCCTGCTTTCCTTTTTCCTCGACCCCGCGTGGATCTGGCTGTCGGGATTCGCGGGCTGCGGGCTCATCTTCGCGGGGCTGACCGGCATCTGCCCGATGCGGGCGGTCATCGCCCGGATGCCTTGGAACCAGGGCGGGGCGAAGTGCGAAGGCTCGTGCTGCGGAGCTTGAACGGGAGCCCGCTGCCATGAGCCGGAAAAAAATCGTGATCGTCGGCGGTGTTGCGGGCGGAGCTTCCTGTGCCGCGCGTTGCCGGAGGCTGGATGAAACCGCCGAGATCCTCGTTCTCGACCGCGGACCGTATGTTTCCTTCGCCAACTGCGGCCTGCCCTACCACGTGGGCGGGGTGATCGGGGACGAGGCGAAGCTCCTCCTCGCAAGCCCGGCGCTTTTCCGGGACCGCTTCAACATCGAAGTCCGCACGGAACATGAGGTCGTGACCATCGATCGCGCGGCGCACGAGATCGGGGTGAAGGAACTCCAGACCGGGCGCACCTGCCGCGAAAGCTACGATGCCCTGGTCCTCTCGCCGGGGGCCTCGGCGATCCGCCCTCCCCTGCCGGGGGTTGACCTGCCGGGGATTTTTGTCGTGCGCACGATCCCGGACAGCCGCCAGATCCGCGCGTGGATCGGGAACAATGCCGCAAAGAGCGCAGTGGTTGTCGGCGGGGGGTTCGTCGGGCTCGAAATGGCCGAGAACCTCGTGCATCGCGGACTTTCCGTGACGGTTGTCGAAATGCTCGACCAAGTGATGCCGCCGCTCGATCCCGAAATGGCCCGCCCGGTGCAGGAGCATCTCGAAAAACACGGCGTCAAGATCGCGCTCGGCGACGGCGTCGCGGGCTTCGAATCACACGGCGGGCGGATTTCCGTAAAAACGATATCCGGCGCGGAACACGTCGGCGACATCGTGATCCTCGCGATCGGCGTGCGACCGGAAACCGCGTTGGCAAAGGCCGCAGGACTCGAACTCGGCACCCGCGGCGGCATCCGCGTGGATGATCGGATGCGCACCGGCGACCCCCGCATCTGGGCCGTCGGCGATGCCGTCGAAGTCCGGGATGCTGTCACGGGCGAATGGACTTTGATCCCGCTTGCGGGACCCGCAAACCGCCAGGGCCGCATTGCGGCCGATGGGATCTGCGGGCGGGAGTCCGGATTCCGGGGAGTCCAGGGGACGGCGATCTGCGGAGTCTTCGATCTTGCGGCGGCCAGCACCGGTGCCAGCGAGAAAAGCCTGCAGCGGGCCGGGATCACGGACTACGAAAAAGTCCATCTCCACCCCGCGAACCATGTCGGCTATTACCCCGGCGCGAAGCCGATCAACCTGAAACTCCTCTTCCGCAAATCCGACGGACGCATCCTCGGCGCGCAAGCCGTCGGCGAAGCGGGCGTGGACAAGCGCATCGATGTCATCGCGACCGCGATCCAGTTCGGCGGGACGGTCTTCGACCTTGAGGAGGCGGAGCTTTGTTATGCGCCGCAGTTCGGCGGCGCCAAGGACCCCGTGAACTTCGCCGGCATGATCGCGGCAAATTCCCTGCGCGGCGATCACCCGCTCGCGGACTGGAAGCAAATGCTCCCCGAGTCCGCCGTCCTCGTGGACGTCCGCGATCCCGACGAATTCGAGGAAGGGCACATTCCCGGAGCGGTCAACCTTCCGCTCAACGAGCTGCGCGCCCGGCTCGGCGAGCTGCCGCGCGACCGCGAGATCTGGCTCTACTGCCGCGTCGGCCAGCGCGGGTATTACGCGGCCCGCCTGCTCCTGCAGCACGGCTTCCGCGCGAAAAACCTCCCCGGCGGATTGCTCACATACGACCTGATCAAGGCGGCTTCAAACCGCCCCTGACGACAAAAATGAAACCCCCTCTCCGCCGCGCTTTGAACCTGCTCCTTTACCTGAGCTTCTGCCTGATGGCCGGGACCGGTTTGCTGATGGCTTACCGGCTGGTCCCAGGCAGTCGCGGGGGCCAGGGACTGCACGTGCTGGGATGGAACCGCCACGAGTGGGGCGACCTGCACACGTGGGTTTCCTATTTTTTCGCGGCGCTGGTCGTGGCGCATCTCGCCATGAGCTGGACATGGCTCGTCAAATGCGCGGCCCAGGGACGGGCCTGGCGTCTGGCGGCGGGGCTTCTTGCAGGGGTGGCGATCATCGGCTCCCTCCTTCTCTTGCCGGTGGAACGGCGTCGCGGCAGGGGAGGACCGGATCGAAAACAAGATGTCCGTGTTCTGACCATCGAGGCGAAACCGCATGTTGCCAGCGAGGAAGTGGTCGCCACGGTGAACCCGAAGCTGCGTTCGGTCATCGGATCCAACGTCGGCGGAAGGATCGACAAGATGCTCGTCACACCCGGGCAAAAGGTCAAAGCGGGGGACCTTCTCGCCGAACTTGATGTCCGGGAGATCCGGGCCAAACTCGACCAGGCGACGCCGGTCCGCGAACAGGCCGAAAAGGATCTGAGGCGCTTCGCCGACCTGCTCACCAAACGCGTGATCACCCAGCAGGAATTCGAGGCCGCCGATTCGAAGGCGCGGGTCGCCCGCGCGGCGGTCGTCGAGGCGGAAACCATGCTCGGATACGCGAAGGTCACAGCCCCGTTTGATGGGATCATCACGCGCAAACTCGCCGACGTCGGCGATCTCGCCACCCCCGGAAAACCGCTTGTGGAGATGGAGGATCCCGCCGCGCTGCGCCTCGAAGCCGCCGTGCCCGAAGCCATCGTTGACCGGATCTCCCTCGGCTCAAAGCTTGGCGTCCGCATCGGATCGAACGAACTCGAAGGGGTGGTCAGGGAGATTTCACCGGCGGCGGACCCGAACAGCCGCACGCTCCTGGTCAAACTGGATCTGCCGACCGCGCCGGGTCTGCGAACCGGACAATTCGGACGCGTCGCGGTTCCCGTGGCCGAGACCTCCGTGCTGCGGGTCCCGGCATCCGCCGTCATCCGCCGCGGGCAGATGGAGATGGTCTTCATCCGCGACGGCGACCACGCGCGCCTGCGGATCGTGAAAACCGGAAAGCCGGTTGGCGGGGAAATCGAAATCGTCTCGGGCGTCAACACGGGCGAGGAGGTTGTCACCGAAAACGCCGCCGCTCTGTCCGACGGACAACCGATCGAGGTCCGGCGGTGAGCGAGTCCCCCGGCGTCGCGGGCCGGATCGCCCGCGCCTTCATCAATTCCAAGCTGACGCCGCTGATCATGGTCACGTCGGTGCTGCTCGGCGTAGCCGCCGTTTTTCTGCTGCCGCGCGAGGAGGAGCCGCAGATCAGGGTGCCGATGATCGACGTGCTGGTTTCCATGCCGGGCACCGGCTCGAAGGAAATCGAGGAACGGGTCACGCGCCCGATGGAAAAGCTCCTCTGGGAAATCCCGGGGGTGGAATACATTTACTCGACGTCCAGCCCCGGACGGAGCCTGGTCATCGTCCGGTTCGTCGTCGGCTCGGATCCGGAGCAAAGCGTCGTCCGGCTCAACCAGAAGCTTCAGTCGAACTTCGATCTCCTCCCACACGGCGTCTCGCAGCCGCTCATCAAGGTGCGGTCGATCGACGACGTGCCGATTCTCGCCCTGACATTGCACAGCGCGCGTTACGATCACCTGACGTTGCGCAGGCTTGCCGCGCAGGTCGATGATGCCATCAAACAAGTGCCGCTGGTCGCCGAGACGAAAATCCTCGGCGGGGCCCGCCGCGAGCTGCGGATCCTGCTCGATCCCACCCGCCTTGCCTCGCGCGGCCTGACCCCGGCCGGGCTCATTCCCATTTTGCGCCAGGCCAACCGGCAGTTTGCGTCGGGAGGGCTGACAAGCGAAAACCGCGAGGTCATCGTTGAAACCGGCGCGTTCCTGGAAAATGCGGAGGACGTCGGGCGTGTCGTCGTCGGGGTGTCGGCCGGGCGACCGGTCTATCTTCGCGATGTCGCGGACATCGTGGACGGAGCCGAAGAACCGTCGAACTACGTTTTCTTCGGCGACAAATCGCACGCGGAGGAACCCGCCGTCACGCTGACCGTCGCGAAACGCCCGGGCGTGAACGCGATCGACGTCGCAAACGATGTCCTGAAAAAAGTGGCCGCCCTCAAGGGCACTCTCATCCCGTCGGACGTGGCGGTCACGGTGACGCGCGATTACGCGGCGACGGCCGCCGGGAAATCCAACGAGTTGCTCTTCCACATGCTGATCGCGGTCGCGGGCGTGTCGGCGCTCGTCCTGCTGACGCTCGGGTGGCGGGAGTCGGTCATCGTGGGGATCGCGATCCCCTGCACGCTCGCGCTCACCCTGCTGGTCTTCTACCTCTACGGCTACACGCTCAACCGCATCACACTGTTCGCGCTGATCTTTTCCATCGGCATCCTTGTCGATGATGCCATCGTCGTGGTGGAAAACATCGTGCGGCATTTCCATCTGCCGGACAACAGGGGCCGCCGCGGAGAGGAGATCGCCATCGAAGCGGTCGACGAAGTCGGCAACCCGACGATCCTGGCCACGTTTGCCGTGATCGCCGCCGTGCTGCCGATGGCCTTTGTCGGCGGGCTCATGGGGCCTTACATGCGCCCGATCCCGATCGGCTCAAGCGCCGCGATGGTTTTCTCGTTGGCCATCGCATTCATCGTGACCCCGTGGGCCGCGATCCGGATTCTGAAACGGCGACAAAATGGAGCAGGCGTCCCGCCTGCTTTTCCCCGGCGGAATGGCAGCCGGGACGGCCGCCCCACATCCCCTGCCACGCCGCATTCCCACTTCGGGCACGAAGAGGATTTTTTCACACGTCTCTACCGGCGGTTCATGGGACCTCTGCTCTCGCGAGCCCGCTGGCGATGGACGTTCCTCGCCGCGATCGTCGGGCTCCTTCTCGGGGCGATGGCGCTTGTCGGCATCGGATTTGTGAAGGTGAAAATGCTGCCGTTCGACAACAAGAGCGAGTTCCAGATCATCCTGAACATGCCCGAGGGCAGCTCGTTGGAACGCACGGCCCAGGCCGCGCTCGAAATGGCCGCCGCCGTGCGCGACGAACCGGAGGTTAGAGACTGCCAAGTCTATGCCGGGGTCTCATCCCCGTTCAACTTCAACGGCCTCGTGCGCCACTATTTCCTGCGCAGCGGCGCGAATGTCGCCGATATCCAGGTGAACCTCCTCGGGAAGGACGAGCGCAAGGCCAAAAGCCACGATATTGCCAAACGCGTCCGCCCGCGCATCGCGGCGATCGCGGAGAAATTCGGCGCACGGGTCGCCGTGGCCGAGGTTCCTCCCGGCCCGCCGGTCCTGCAAACGCTGGTCGCCGAAATTTACGGACCGACCGAGGAGTCGCGCCTCAGGATGGCGGAAAAAGTGCGCGGGATTTTCCGGGATGTGGACGGCGTGGTCGATGTCGATTGGTATATTGAAGCCGACCAGCCGAAAGCGCGGTTTGCCATCGACAAGGAAAAGGCCGCGCTCAACGGCATCAGCGCCGAGACGATCTCGCAGACGCTCCGGATCGCCGTGGGCGGGCAGTCGGTCGATCTGCTCCACCTTCCGCGTGAAAAGGAAGACGTGAACATCACGCTCGAGCTCCCCCGTTCCGCGCGGGTCACGCCGGAGGAGTTGCTCGCTTTGCGCGTGCGTTCCGGCGACGCCAACGCACTCCCCGAGCCCGGAGCCTCCGGCGAGACCCCGCTCGTGCCGTTGCGCGAGCTGGTGACGGTCGAGAAGACGATCGCCGACAAGAGCATTTACCACAAAAACCTGATGCCGGTGACCTACGTGGTCGGCGATGTGGCCGGCGAAATCGAGAGCCCGGTTTACGCGATCCTGAAAATGAACGGAGCGCTCGCAAAACTCGACACCCGGGAATTCGGCGGCAGCGGCGCGAAGCTCGAAGTTTTCAATTCCACACTCCCCTTCACCGGCAATCGACCCTCGATGAAATGGGACGGCGAGTGGCACATCACGATCGAAGTCTTCCGCGACCTCGGAAAGGCATTCGCCGCCGTGCTTGTCCTCATCTACGTGCTCATGGTCGGGTGGTTCCGCTCGTTCCTCACGCCGCTGATCGTGATGGCCGCGATCCCGTTTTCGCTTGTCGGCATCCTCCCGGCGCACGGCCTTCTCGGCGCGTTTTTCACCGCGACCTCGATGATCGGATTCATGGCCGGCGCGGGCATCGTGGTGCGAAACTCCATCATCCTCGTCGATTTCATCGAACTCCGCCTCCGCGAGGGAATGCCGCTCGCCGAGGCGGTTGTCGATGCCGGGGCCGTGCGGTTCCGCCCGATGCTTCTCACCGCGATGGCCGTCGTCGTCGGCGCGGGGGTGATCCTCTTCGACCCAATCTTCCAGGGCCTCGCGATTTCATTGATGGCCGGGGAAGTCGCCTCACTCCTCATCAGCCGCATGGCCGTGCCCGTGCTCTACTTCATGGCGTATTCCCCGCGTGAGAAACGCGGGTCCTGAACGAACCCGGGAAGGGCGTTCCGTTCGCTCCAGACGCGCAGACGCGCAGAAAATTTTCCCGTTGCCAGGACTTGACAATCCCTGAAAACGGGAGATTCTGTGCGTTCGCGCAAAATTCATTTGCCGTTGGTCCTGTTGGCGGCCGTCATCGACGGGCCGCCGAACGCGAACAGGGAAACCCGGCAGAAAACGAAAGATCCAAAAGAATGCCAGTCCGTCTTGGTCGGTTTGAAATGCCGAAGACGCTCGTCAGGGACGAGTCCACCGCAACCGATGTGTATGCCAGGTTCGTCGCCGAGCCGTTTGAAGCGGGCTACGGGCACACCTTGGGCAACTCCCTCCGCCGCGTGCTCCTCAGCTCGCTCGAGGGGGCGGCCATCACCTCCGTGAAAATCGAGGGAGCCCCGCACGAATTCACCAGCCTCCCCGGAGTGGTCGAAGACGTGGTGGACATCATTCTCAACCTCAAGAAAATCAAGTTCAAGGCCCACGACCACGAGGTCCGGAACCTGAAACTCTCTGTCCACAAGGAAGGGGCCGTCACGGCGGGCGACATCGAAGGCACCCAGCAGTGCGAAGTCCTCAACCCGGAGCAACTCATCTGCACGCTGGACAAAAAAACCAAGTTCGAGGCGGAATTCGAGATCAAGGTCGGGCGCGGATTCGCCACCGGAGACGAAAACAAGCACGCCGACCAGCCGATCGGAGTCATCGCCATCGACTCGATCTTTTCGCCGGTGACCCGCGTGAAATATGCCGTCGAGGCCACCCGCGTCGGCCAGCGCACCGACTACGACAAGCTGGTAATCGAGATCTGGACCGACGGCCGCATCACCCCCGACGACGCGCTCCTCCAGTCCTCGGCCATCCTGCGCCACCACCTCGACGTGTTCGTCGGATTCAACGACGAGCAGGTCGAGTTCGACGAGACCCCGCAGGAAGTCAGCCAGGAAAACACGCGGATGAAAAAACTCCTGAACATGAGCGTGAACGAAATCGAACTCTCTGTCCGCGCCGCCAACTGCCTCAACAACGCAAACATCACCAGCGTCGGGCAGCTCGCCATGAAGACCGAGTCCGAGATGCTCAAATACCGGAACTTCGGCAAAAAGTCGCTCAACGAAATCAAGGACAAGCTCCAGCAGCTCGGCCTGGGACTCGGGATGAAATTCGAGCCCGGCATGGTGGAACTGCCACCCGAACCACCCGCCAAATAAGGAACCGCCATGCGCCACCGCAAAAAAACCGTCAAACTCGGCCGCACCAGCGCCCACCGCAATTCGCTTCTCGCGAACCAGGTGTGCAGCCTGATCGAGCACCAACGCATCAAAACCACCCTCGCCAAGGCCAAGGCCGTCCGCCCGCTCGCGGAAAAAATGGTCACCCTCGGAAAACGGGGCGACCTCCATGCCCGACGACTCGCCGCCGGCGAACTCGGCCAGAAGGAGGCCGTCAAGAAACTCTTCGCGGAAATCGCCCCGCGCGCCGCCGCCCGAAAGGGCGGGTATACCCGCATCATCAAACTCGGGCCGCGCCAGTCCGATTCGGCTCCCATGGCCTACATCGAATGGGTGGACAATATCGTCGTCGAAGCCGCCCCTGAGACGGATGCAAAAAAAACCGCCAAGAAGCAGCCGAAAAAGCCTGCGCCCGAGAAGGAGGAAAAAACCGCCGAACCCAAAAAAATGGAAGGCTGACCATTCCGGCCGCTCCCCGGAAACGGGTCGCAGCCCAACACTCCAACCCGGCTCCAGTCGGCTTGGTGTCCGGATGATTTCTCCCGAGAAATCCCCTGACGGAACCGGGCGGGAACATAAAAATTCCCGCCCGTTTTGTTTTCCAGAGCCGTTTCATCTGAAAAGCACTGAAGCAGATCCTGAATGTAAGGAGTGAAAAACAAACATTAGGAACCTGGTCTGCCAGGAAGATTCGGGATGAAAATTCAGGAGGCCAGAAAAAACTTGCTCTCGCGAATAACACTTCGGCTCATGGAGGAGGGAGTGCCGTCCGAACTCCTGCAAAACTCGCGCAGTTTACCTATCCATGAAAAATGAGAGTTTATCCGCAGACCAAAACCTCCCCTGATCTGATACCGACTCTTCGGGTTGGCTGCATGGTGTGGAGGCGGTTGTGCCAACCGCCTGTCCTTGGATCAGGCCCATGGCGCAAGGGCCTCTACAACTCCAAGCGTCCATTTGCTTCCGAGAGATGACCTTCGCCTACCGCCAGGATTTCGGATTCGGAAACCCAACATGGCGGGGGCGTTCCTCGCCGTTTTGGTTCTGGCGGTTTTCCTGCTTCCCGCAAAAGGGCGCTGGAAAGTAATATTACACCCTACTTCGCGGACTGGAGGGGTCGGATGGCGGCGAAGCCGCTATTTTGCTATGTCGACATCAAAAGGTCGGCACTACAGCCGGGCTTGATTTGGGGTAATTTGTGGCGAGTGGATTTTCG
>JBAYTU010000016.1:0-50214 GCA_041675465.1 Terrimicrobiaceae bacterium
GAAAATCCTCAACCTCCTCGACTCCCTCCCCAATCAGTAGCCAGTAGCGGGAAGTTCAAAATACCCGCAAATCCTGTATTTATGAGCCTCTCCATCTTTTTTATCCCTCGAAGTTCAGTTTAAACCAACCGCTTTCGCTATTTCATGGGGCAGGGCGTTTTCGCGGCTTCCATGCCGTTGCCCAGTTTTCCCCGGACTGTGTTGATCCCGGAGGCGAAACGCTTGTGCAAAAGAGAGGAATCAGGCCGCGATCAACAGCGAGGGATTCTGACGGATGATGGACAACAATTTGAGGGCTGCGCCGGAAGGTCGGCGGGTGCCGTATTCCCAACTCATGACGCTGGCGGGTCGGACGCCAAGATAGGCCGCGAAAACCGCCTGGCTCACGTTCAATTGCCGCCGGATGGCGGCGATTTCCTTGGGCTTGATCTCGGTCTTTGGAGAAACATGAAAATGGCGCAACGTGACCTTCTCGTTGCCGCTCAAGGCATCGGAGAGGTTCTCGGCGGCTGCGACGAGCGCAGGACCGCTGAACTCCATTTCATCGAGTGCGGCGAGAATTTCGGATTTTGTCCGCAGCTTTTCTGAGAGAGTTTTCTTCTTCAATGAAGGAGCATACTACAATGCACTATATTGCTTTGTCAAATAGTTGCCTTCCGAAACCCACAATCAAGCGGCTTGGGCATCGAAAAGAATGGTTTTGGCACCACTTGCAGGACGGAGCAGCCAAAAAGCTTTTGTCGCCTCCGGTTTCACCAGTGCCCGATAATGGCGGAAAATGACCGCTGGCGAATTCCCCATTTCGGCAGCCGTCCGGTTCTCGTCGGAATGTTGTGCGTAGTGGTAGGAACCAAAGCTGTGCCGGAGCGCGTTGTGGGGCCACGGGAACACAATCGCTTTCCGCAGAATGGTCCCCCTTTCATTGCGTTCCTCGGAATAGAGGTTTTTGAGCCGTTCGCCGCAGACATCTTCATTGCGGCTTGGCGTGGGGCGTGGCGTCTCGGGGCAAATCGCCAGCCATGCCAAGAGAGCATCGGAAATGCTCACAATGCGCCGCTGGCGTGTCTTGGCCTTGGCTCCCTTGATTTCAATCGTCCGGGTATTCCGGTCGATTTCCGACCATTCCAACGAGCAAAGCTCGCTACGCCTCAACCCTGCAAAAAGGCCGATGGCGACATAGGCCAGCATTTCGGAATCCATTTCCCGTGTAATGTCCAGCAAAGCGGCGGCTTCTTTCACTGTCAGAATGCCAGGCGGAGTATCGTCCAGAATCGCACGGGGAACCTTCTCGGCGGGATTCTCCGCGCAATAGTCCCGGTCGCGGGCAAAAAGGAAAAGCGTGGAAAGCGTGCTGACGTAGTTGTTGCGGGTCCGTTTCGACCATTCCGATTCCGAAAGCCAGTCCTCAATTTCTCCCCGCCTCACTTCATTGATGGATTGCGATCCAAACCGCTCGCCGATGGTTCGCAGGTAGGATTCGTATTGCGTCAATGTGCGCGAACGGACTCCCATTGCCTCCCGCGATTTGAGAAATTCCTTGGCAACTTCGGCGAGGGTTCGCTTGCCCCCGGCTGGGTTGGCATGTTTGAGAAAATAGGAAACGGCGGTATTGAGAGAACCCAATCCTTCCAACCGGCGAAAACATGCAGCCGCCTCGGAAATCTGGGAGGAGGTGAGCGCAAATGCGGCCGCGCCGGAAGATTGCTTGAGTTCGATCACCGTTCCCGGTGTCGCTTTTTCCTTTTGGGCCTCTCCCAAAATCCAAGCTCGCGCATCGGCGAGGGTGGAGAAGTCCCGCTTGATAACGGGGCCGCCGGTAAACCGTTTTCCCAGCCGCACCCTCCAGAATTCTTTTCCTCGTCCGCTCACAGTTCGATTCACACCGATGCCGGAAGGAAGATCGCGAATTTTTGCTTTCATCTTATGCAAAGTATCCGCCATTTATCCGCCCGTGTCAACTAATATGGTAAACAGTATGGCTCATAACCTGAAGGTCGTAGGTTCAAATCCTACCCCCGCAACCAATTTCAAGCCCTGACAACACGAAATGCTGTCAGGGCTTTTTACTTATAGTCAGCGAGTTACAAGGATAATTCGGGTTCTTGCTCCGCAAAAATCAGAAATTTTGCTGCATGACTGGAAATGGATGGAATTTACAGGAAGCGGGCAGATTTTATACGCCTTTCTACGCCCGTTTTCTCCAAAAAGCTCCCGTTTGGATGGTGATATTTCAAAATCTCATGCGAATGCCTTGGGAATGCCGCTGCGGTTGTTGCTCACTTTCCAGGATTCGGATGATGGTTCGTAGGAGTCGCAGGGAGCCGACAAGCAATTGACCTCGCCGGAAATGATGGCCCAAAGCAAGTCGGGAGAGATCATTTCCACTGGCAAGGAAACGAGCCAGCTTTCTTGCCGGGTCCGGATGTGCAAAGGTTGGACTACTCCGGCCTTGCGGTTTATCAGAAGGCCGGGATGGCGGCCTTGCGCTTTGCTTCGGCCTCGTCTTTTGCCCTCTTTTCCCGGGCGACTGATTCAGGGGATTGGATGGTGAGGCCCATTTTTTGGATTTGAAGTTCGGCTGTTACGCCATCGCTTCGAACCCAGGATCTTCCTCCCATTGTATCTGTCAGAAATACGGCTCCAATTCGGGTGATGGGGTCCATTTGCTTGGCCGCTTCGTTTTCGGGAAGGGCCTTTTTCCACTGAGTGCCGTCTTTGGTGTTGGCGCTCAGAATGGCCACGATCTCATCGTCTTTGAAGAACGGCGAGGGTTGCTTGGTAAAAATCATCTTGATTGCCGGGCCGTTGAAGCCGGCGAATGCAATCCGGATTTTGAACCCGTGATAGTCGTATTCGTTCGTCGGGCATTCCGGCACGATTTCCGCCACTTTCTTCGGCGTGCCGTATCGGGTGTTACAATCGCTCTCGGTCTCGCCGATTCGTGCTCTGGCAAGAGGGCACAGCACGAAAACAATCAACAGGATTATTGTGGTTCGCATGGGAGGCTTTCGGGAAGAATTTCCAATCATGATTTTGTCATGAGCACACCAAATGCTGAATATCATTCAGCTTTTCTTCGACCTCATGCGGGATTTCCTCACGCTTCATCTGTCGTGCCAGCAGGAAATAATCACTTTTCGAAATGGCAATATCGGCTTTGGCAAGCAAGTCCGGCAACAGGGTTTTGCTTGCTGGTTCTGCTCGAAGGAACGTGCTGGCCTCGAGTGGTGAATGGAAAAACGCCGGTGGCAGTTGTTCGCGCAGGTAATCCAGTGCTGGTTTGGCGAAAAGGGGCTCTTTCTCTGCATTCAGGAACCGCTCCAAGCTTGCGGGATGCAGGAGGTAGCTTTCCGCCTCGTAGCGCTCCCATCGCAGTATGGTCAAGCCGTCAGCAGTGATCTCGCGGTCGGCCAAAGTCCTGTTGTCTCCGTCGAGCAAGAGCGCGGCCTTCAGATTGGGCTGGATGGCCTTGAGAGCGAAGAAATGCGCTCGTGCCTCCTTCGGGCTGCGGCCCTGGTTGTTATGCCAGAATGGCAGGCGGCTGAACCATTGCTCTAACGGATGATGCAGAACGGTTGCCCACGCCTTGAGTAGATCGAAGTCGGTGGTCCCCTCCAGATAAAGAATGCCTTTGGCGTTTTCGGCGAGAAGCAATTCCAGAGAAGTAACCCGTTTCAGAGCCTCCCGAACTTGATCGCGATCGCTATCCAACGCCAGGGGATGTGGCTCGCGATAGAAGGAAACGATCTGCTCGGGACTCGTATTGTCGATCAAGACCTCGGAGTGGGTGGCAATAAGCAACTGTCCCTTTCGCTCGTGGCACAAGCGTCGGAGGATGTCGTAGAGCTGCTTTTGCAAGAGGACGTGGAGGTGAGCATCGGGTTCATCCAGCAGTATCAAACTGGAGGGCCGTGCAAACATGAAAGCAAGAATGAGCAACACCTGATGAAACCCGCTGCCTGTCGTTGAAACATCCAAGGGCGGGAGTCCTCCAAAGCCGTTGCCCGTCGGTATGCCTTTTAGATATTGGCAAGTGATGTAGGGCGCACCAGCATACGCCGGCCTGAGCAAGCGGTAGCCAAAGACTTCCGAGACGATCTCCACAAGCCTTTGCCAATCTTTCCCGTCGTCAGCTTCTGCCACTTCAAGCAGTAGATTGCGGAGGATGTCACCGGCTTTGCCCTGACCGACCAGCATGTCCTGATAGGGGCGGTCATGCCTGGTCTCATTGACACCGATTCCCGAAAATGGCGGAACATAGATCACGCTGATCTCTTCATGCGCCCGGTCGAGGTGCGGCAAATCCGCTGCCACGGGTTTCGCATGAATTTGCTCGGGTCCGCTATAGCGAAACTCAAAGCCGACCTTCCATTCGCTCCCGTCTTTGCTTAACCCGTGCAACGTGATGACCAAAGGGCGGTGTGAGCCGGGTTTCCCCTCGTCTTTCCGCAGGGAAGTGTGCGTATTTGTCCAAAGCTGATCCATGGATGGCAGTGGTAACGCCGTGAACTCCTGCCGCGTGATGGGAGCCCCCGCGCGGTCCTTGGCCTTTGATCCGCTTCCGGGACCTTTCTTCTCCCACCACTTCTGCATGCCCAGATTCCAAACCATGGCAGCCTGCAGCAAGGTTGATTTTCCGCTGTTGTTCGGGCCCGCTAGCAAAGTGAGTGGCTCCAGCGGAAACTCCTGCGTCTCAAATCGCTTGAAGTATTGAGTCGTGATTTTTGTGATCATATTCGTGTCAGCTCTTTGGGGAATTGTCTGATGGCTTCGGCTTCTTGAGCGCCTTCCGGGCTTTGAACTCCAGTTTCTTGATGCTCTCAGCAGTTGGCAGATGCTCGGGCATGGTGCCGCCGAGTTCTTTGATGGTTTGGCGAACCTTGGCTCCGACTTCGCGGTGGACGCGATTGGCTTTGTCTTTGCCGGTGATCTTTTCCCGACGCAGTTTGTCCTCGGCTTGCGTGGCGCGGAAGAGATTCGCAGCTAGCTCGGTGCTGCCCATGTGGTCGAGGATTTGCTCGCTCTTCTTCAGCCCTTTCCGGCGGTGGATGTCCTGCGCGCCGAGTCCACCGTAGAGACCCATGTAGCCGTGGTTTTGGAAGATGGCGTAGTCGCGGGATTCGATGACTCCGGCATCCTTCGCGGCATCGGCGAGCTGGCTGTTGTGCTGGCGCAGCTCTCCACGGATGGCGAGGCGGCGTTGTTCTTCCACTTCCTCGTCGCTCAACTCCTGCCGCCGGGTCTGGATAGCGAAGTAGGTTTGCCCGTGGGCGACGATTTCTTTCGACGGATCGGCGTTCTGAATGACGAGGTAACAGGCGTAACGGGACATCATTACGGTCTTCGCCGGACGCTTTGCGCCCTTGCCGATCGCGATCATATCGGTGACGTCAACGAAATGATCCTCCACCCGTTGGCCGCTGTTGAAACAGGCCGTGCGGGCGGACTCGATGACGGACTGGAAATTCCGGTAATCGGCGTAGCCGAGCATGCGTGCAAAGTCCCGACTGGACCAGAATTCATTGCCCGCCGGGTTCGTTCGGCGGATTTGTTCGAATGGGGTGATTTCTTGGCTCATGGGGATTTTGCTGGTTATGCGGTGCCCGCAGATATGCATCACGACATCCCCCACGATTCCCAACTTGTTAGCCAAGCATCGAATCGCGAGCAGCGGGACCGGATGGTATCCAGGCCAATTTCTGCGGCTACCCAGTAGGCATTCGATGCCTTCAGTTCGTAATAGTCGGGGATGGCACTTTGGATGCGTGCAGCGGGATGAGTGGTTTGTCCGTGATTGATGTCTTCGGGATTTTGTCCAGCGATGGCACCAGCAAGAGTCTGGATGGCATTGGCGGAGCCGGGAAAGATCGTTGCTAGTGCGGGAGGATGCGACAGAAGCAAGGCTTCGAACTCATGCCTTTGCAGGTAGGGTGCAAATCGAGCCTCCCCCAGCGTTTGAGCGATTGCGGACTCAATCGCCGCAACATCCGCCTCCGTGGAGGCCACGGCGCGTCCCGGATAGCCTGGCACTTCGGGAGGGATCGCGTAGAGGTCCAACAACGTCGTGAAGCAGCAGTTGTCGGTTGCGCTGTCGGGGTGATCGGCAAACCAATCCCGCATATCCGCCTCCATTGCCGGCCAGTTCGTGAAACCGCCGCGTGGCCCATCGGGATCGAAGTCCTTCTTGGCCTGGAGGGGGCGTTCAACCTTGACCCCGTGGTTCCCGAGGTGACTGCGGAGAATGCGTTCGACAAAAATTTCTTCTGTGAGACCTTCGACATAAATAAAGAGCCGTTTCATGGTCTGCCACCGATGAGGTTTTTGTTCCAGACTTCGCCGAGGCTGTAGCGGGTGAGCCACGACTTGAGGCCCTCGCTGCTCTGGCGTGTGAAGGTGCTCGCGCCTTCCTGGTTCTCTACTACAATCACATCATCCGCTTCAAAATGGTCGAGGAATCCGGCAGATTGCGTGGCGACGATGATCTGACAATCGTGCGACGTGCTCTTCAGGATTCCTGCCAGCACCTGCTCTGCGGCGGGATGCAGGCCCAGTTCCGGTTCGTCGATGAGCAGCACGCTCGGCAGGCGGTCGGGCGGTTGCAGCAGCAGAGCCACCATCGCCATCAGCCGCAGGGAACCATCGGAGAGTTGGCCCGGGCCGAATTCATAATCTGGCCGACCGACCATCCGCCAGCGGAGCAGGACCCGCTTTTTCTGTTCGGGTCCTTCCGGGTCCAGAATGAAGTCATTGAACCACGGCAGGAGCAGCCGGAGGGTCCGGACGATCATACCGTATCGGTCGGCGGCTTCGTCGCGTAGTCCCAACAGGAAAGCGGGCAGGTTGCCTCCGTCGGCCAAAAGATACCGGCGGCGGTCCACCGGGCTGTAATCCCGCAGATGGCTTGTCAGGCTGGTGTCGTGGAATTGATGCACCCTCACGCGCGAGAGCAGTCCCTTGATGAACTTGATGGTCCCGTCGTTCTCCGCCCAAGCCTCGGCCATGCCGCTTTCGTCGCTGGGTCGCGGAATAACCGGGATTGGCGGCGTTGGTCGAGCTTCCCCTTTCCGGTGAAATTGCACCTCTTCGTGGGTAAATGTGAGGCGATCCCCCATCGTGTCGGCCAAGGAGAAGCGATAAGTATTCGTGCCCGCATCGGTCGAAAAGACGAGTTCGGCCCGGAGCACCGGCGTCGCTTTGGATCCGAAGTGCAGGATGAATGAGGCCGGTCCGCGTTCAACCAGATATGGATTCTGGAATCCGCGTGTGAGCATGTAGTTCAGCATCCGAAAGAAATCGATCAGGTTCGATTTGCCCGCGCCGTTCGCGCCAATGAGCACGTTGAGGGGACGGAGGGAAACTTCCGTCCTTTTGATCGATCGGAAGCCTTCGATGGTAAGTTGGGTAAGTGCGTTCATGATATTTTTTCTTGCGGCAGATCCTTGACAATCCGGTCCCACCAAGCCGGAGTTTTGCATTCAATGCCGTTGGAGGTAAGAAAAATATGGACTTCTCGCAGGCTGCCAACGGCTCTTGGGTTCAGCGGCTCTGCCACGCAGACATTCCAGAGCAGTTTGGAAAAAACCGCCTGAGCCAGCACTTCTTTTGCCGGTCCAGAATCGCTTCCCGCTTGTTTCGCACGATAAACGAGCCATGAAAGCAGCTCGTATGCGTTGTTCTGGAGGATCAGGTTTGGGTCTTTTGATTTGAATGCTTTCAGGAAAAGTTTGCGCTGTTTGGTCCAAAGAGGTCCATTCAAGTCGAAGAAAAGAAGCTCGTAATTGTAGCCAAGCGTTTCGTGCCGGATAACAATTCTTAAGAACTCGCTTTGGACGGACAACTGTTGAATCATCCACCTTGCACAGCGGTTCCGCAGATCTGAGCGTAACGTGGACATCAAAGCCTTCCATTCCGGGGATCGGTCCTCGTTGCGGTGGTGCCAATCGTTCAGCCCAATGATATCAAGCCAGGGATCAATGCTGTCAGGGCTTGCCCAGAAGAGGTCCTTCACCAATTTCTCTTCCTGCTTCCTCGCAGAACGGTGGGCAGATGTTCTTCGCCAGTGAAAGTATTGGCTGACTTGATCAAAGAATTTTGCGGTGTGATCACTATCAAGAACAAACTCCGTCTCTTGGTCTCCTCCAAGCTCAATTAGAACCTTGATGAGCATGAGCATGTCTGCAGCGTGGCCTACCCCAGCTCCCCGAACCATTCGAGGGCGGCGTCTTCGACGATGGATTCGTTCAAACTCATAATTTCTCCCTCTCCTTTTGGGAGAGGGCCGGGGTGAGGGTGCGCAGCTTGCTCATGGCTTGTCCTCTCTCTCCGGCAGTTCCTTAATTATCCGGTCGAAATCCGACTCAAACAGCCGGTCCTGCACGATGCGGTATTTCTCGAATTCGCTTTCGGCGTGGGCTTGGGCGATTTCGGCGGTGACCTTGCCGGCATCCTGCAAAATTTCCCGGTCAGTCGCGGCAATGAAGCGGTTGAGGCGGGTTTCCCAGTCCTGCATGGTCATGGGAATCTGCCGCAGCGCCATGTCTTCGGCCAAATCCAGGTAGGCGGAAACGAGGCGTTGCAGTTGCGCCATTTCGTTTTCCGTGAGGTAGTTTTTCGCCACGCTGACATCGAACTTCTGGATTTTGCCTTTGGGTGCGTCCTTCCATGTGGTGAGACCCATACGGTCTTTCGTGGCATCGGCGCGGGCGCGGATGACCTCGGCCGCCGTCTGGCCGTGGATGGCCCAATGCAGCTTGTTCTGCACCGTGGCGAAGAACCGTTTGGTCGCGGCGGCGGTGACATCGTAATCAATGGAAGTCGCGTAGATGTCGGTGATTTTCTGGTAGAACTTGCGCTCGCTCAGGCGGATCTCGCGGATGCGCTGGAGCTGCTCCTCGAAGTATTTCTTGCCGAGGATGGAGCCGTCATTTTTCAGGCGTTCGTCATCCATCGCGTAGCCCTTGATGGTGAAGGACTCTATGATGCCGGTGGCCCACTTGCGAAACTGCACGGCGCGTTCCGAGTTCACCTTGTAGCCGACGGCGATGATGGCGGAGAGGTTGTAGTGCTGGGTGTCGTAGGTTTTGCCGTCGGCGGCAGTTATTCGAAAATTTCGAATAACTGAACCGGCCTCCAATTCGCTGTCGTCGAAGATTTTTTTGAGGTGGTAGTTGATGGTGTGGGTTTCCACGTCGTAGAGCAGCCCCATCATCTTCTGGCTGAGCCAGACATTCTCATCGGCGTAAACGGCTTCGACCCCACCCTGGCCGCTGGCGGCCACAAAGGTAAGGTATTCCGCCGCCGACGAGCGAACCAGGGAGACTTCGGCCTTCTTCTTGGCGTTACCGCCGGGTGTGGATTTCCTTTTGCTCATGGGTTCAGCCTCCTTTCAAATCGAACGTGTAAGTAATGCTTTTCAGTTGCCCGCTTGTCTGCGTGGATCGCACAGGCAGACGCCGCCTCGGGAATGGCCGGGTTCAGCCGCTGGATGGCCACGCGCTTCTCCTCTCCCCGTGGGAGAGGCCGGGTGAGGGTGCCTTCAGCATGTTCACCGGGCGCGAGACGCCGCCCGTGCCCGACCGCCTCCTTCTCCCTGTGGGAGAAGGCCGGGATGAGGGATGGAGCAACGCGACGCTGCTCACCGAACCATTCGAGGGCGGCATCTTCGACGATGGATTCGTTGAGGGGCACAATTATTTCGCGGGTTTTGCGCGCACTCCAGAGGGGGTCTGCATCTTTACCAGCGTAACGGCGGAACGCATTGAAGCGCCTCCTTGTTGGCCTCAATGTATTTCAGGAGTTCGAGACGAAAATCGTCGAGAGTGAATTCGGTGAGAGAAACACTGTCGCCTAGGTCTTCGATGTCCAACACCTCATCTTTGAGCCGGAGGAGTTGCTTGTCACGATACCGGAGATCGTCGGAGATAAGGTCTTCGATTTCTTCGTTCTTGAGCACATTGTCTTCGAAGGTGGCCGAGAGATCCACAAGGGCCATGCGGGCTTCGACGCGGTTCTTGAGGTTGATGTATTTATTGAGGTCCTCGGTGGGCCAGAAGTTCACAAGATGAACGGCGTGATTGGCGTCCAATCCCGATTCTTTCAGCGATTCAACCCACTCCGGGCTGAGATTCATATCGATGAGAAGCCTCACGCAACGGCCTCAATCTCGCTCTCATTGGCGAGCAGAGCAGCGTATTCCAAGCACGCGTCGATGTCCTCCTCTTCGAGGTAGGGATAGGCTTCCAAAATGCGCCGCTTGTCGTGATGCGCGGCAAGCAAACGGAGCACATTCGATACGGTCACACGCATACCTCGAATACAGGGATGCCCTGACATCACTCCGGGATCGACAGTGATTCGATTGATCGGTCCAAAAGTTGTCATGCGCGGGACTTTACCGCATTTCGGGAAAAGTTCCAACAGGGTTTCGCTATTTCATGGGGACACGGGCGTTTTCGCGGCTTCCCTGCCGTTGCCCAGTTTTCCCAGAGGCCGGGGTATCCCGGCGGCGCCGCCTTGGGCAAAAGAGCGGAATCAGGCCGCGATCAACAGAGAGGGATTCTGACGGACGATGGACAGGAGTTTGAGGGCTGCGCCGGAAGGGCGGCGGGTGCCGTATTCCCACCTACCGCAGCGGAAGCGTCCGCAAGCCGGTTGGACTCGACGACCGTGTCTCTCTCTCTCACACTCTTTCCGTGGGTTCTGACAAACAACCTGAGCATCCCCGCGTTGACTGTGGCCACGCTCTACCGCCTGCGCTGGCGTATCGAGTTGTTCTTCCGCTGGATCAAAGGCCACCTGCGCATCAAGCATTACTATGGGACGAGCCCCAATGCGGTGAAGACCCAGATCTGGATTGCAGTGTGCGTTTACCTGATGGTGGCCATCATTCACAAGGAATTGAACCTGCCGGGAACCTTGCACAGAACTTTGCCCTTCCTGCATCCGTGATGGGAAAAGAATGGACAGCGATCGCCGTATTTGGCGACGAGCATTCCGCAGTATCCAGTATCTACCCGAATACCGCCTCCATGTTTGGAAGGAACTACCCCGATCAAGAATTGGTTGAGAGGCGTGTTTTGGATGTCGTCGAACGCGAGGCGGCCATTGATCCGGTGACGCAAGTCGTCATCGAAACGCTCAACCCCAAGCAACCCAAGTGATGCCAGACTCTTCAGAACGCAATCATGCGAAAATGGTGGAGAAAACCGCTTCTTTGGTCATCTCCTCGCGCCGTCTCCCGCTGGAAACCGGCGGACTCGCATCGTATGAAAAAATGCTGGCGGTGGAACTCACCGGACGGCATCGCATTTCCGTGGAATTCCAGGCTGCGGAGAACGTCACCGGTCCGGATGTGGATTCTTCCGCCCTGCCGGGGCTGTTCACCGTGCTTGATTGTTCCAAGGACTGGAAAAAGTGGATGCATCTTGCGGGGCGTCCATTCTGTCACCCTCTGCTTCAGGCATGGATCGGTTTCCGGTTTGAGAAGGCCTTCCATGCGACGCGGGCCGCCGACCGGAAAAGTCGGCCGGATGTGATCCACTTTGTCGGGACCGGATGGGATTTTGCGGGGTTCGGTTTCCTTCGTCTGGCGCGCCTTCAGTGCGCGCGTTTCACCGTCTGGCCGGCCGTTCATTCCGGCCAGTGGGGAGATGACAGGATCGATCTGAGGCTCTACCGCCAGGCGGATGCCGTCTTTTGCCAGTCCCGGCACGAGGCGGGGCATCTGGTGGATGCCGGGCTCGACGCCTCGAAAATCGTGCGCTGCGCTCTCCCTCCCATGTGTCTCCCCGGACGCGACGGTCGGCTGCTCCGCGAACAATGGGGCATCGGGGAACGGCCTGTGGTGCTGTTCCTCGGAAGGAGGGAGGAGTCCAAAGGGTATCCGGTGTTGCTTCAAGCGTGGAGGCGGGTTCTTTCCACGCATCCCTCCGCAGTGCTCGTTCTCTCGGGGCCCGGCGGTTCCGGATACGCGGCTTTGCGTGACGGGCTGCCTGCGGATTCCATCCGGGATCTCGGCATCGCGGACGAGGAGACCAAAGCGCGGGCGCTTTCCGCCTGCGACGTGTTCTGCCTTCCATCCGCCCACGAGTCCTTCGGCATCGTCTTTGCGGAGGCATTCAGTTACGGGAAGCCGGTCGTCTGCGGCCCGGCCCCGGCTTCGCGGGAGTGGATTGAGGAGGGGGCGACCGGCCTCCATGTGGACCAGGATCCGCGCGAGGTCGCTGGCGCGTTGGAGGCACTGCTTGGCGACCCGTGCCGCGCGTCGTTCATGGGCGACGCGGGAAGGCGATACCAGCAAACCAACCTGACGTGGGAGAACACTCTGGCCTCGCACCTCGCCGCCTTCGGGCTGTAGGCTGAAATCCCATGCCCACGGCAGTCACGATCATTGTCCCGACATGCAACCGCGAGGAGGAACTGGCCGCATGCCTCCGCCTGCTGGTGCCGCAGATCCCGCGCGACGGATCAGCCGAGATCGTGATCTGCGACGACGGTGTTGCGATGGGCACGCGGGATGTGCTGCTGCGGGATTACCCGTCCGCGATCCGGGTCTCCGGCCCACGCCGTGGCCCCGGAGCCAACCGGAACACGGGTGCCAAAAGCGCGCGCGGCGAGTGGCTGGTGTTTCTCGACGACGATGTTTTGCCGCGCCCCGCATTTCTGGCGGGGTATCTGGCGGCCATTGCCGATCCCCGGATGGCTGGTGGCGTGCTTGCCGGAGCGACATTTCGTTCGGGGGAGAACAAGGGTTCGCTGCTTTGGGAGTCCCCGCATTTCGACGGGCCCGGCGTCCTCCCGCCCTCCTGTAATTTTGCGATTCCCCGCACGGTGTTCGAAGCCAGCGGAGGGTTCGACGAACGGTTTTGCCATTCCTTTGAAGACATGGAATTTTTCGCGCGCCTGAAGCTTTCCGGGGTGCCCGTCCATTTTCTCGAAGCTGCGGCGGTCGACCACCCCGTCCGTCCGCTGCCGCCGTCCCGGGTTCTCGCCCGGCGGTGGGAGTCGCGCGTCATCAGCGCGTATGATTCCGGCGCGGGATCCCTCGAGCTTCTCTGGCGGCTGCCGCGGCACGTCCTGTTGGTCATCCTGTCCCGCTTTCGGGGCCGGAGCATGAGTGCCGAGTCCATTCGGGCGGCCGCAGTCTTCGCGGGGGAATTTTTCGTGGTGCTTGCCTGTCTTCCGGGATGGGTGATGAGATTTCGGGACGCGCCGCGCAGCGCCTTTTGGGCGGAGCAGGTGAAAAAAGGAAACCGGCCGTCCCGCTTCGGACTCTAAGCCATGCGGGTTTCTGTCATCATCCCCACTTTCAAGCGCGCGGAGTATCTTGCCAGGGCGCTGCGCGGCCTTGCCGGGCAGACCCGACAGGCCGACCAGGTTGTGCTTGGTGTGAGGGAGGGAGACAGCGAAACCGCAGAATTTCTCGCGTCGGCTTCGGTTGAGGTGAAGACGGTGCCGACGAGTGAGCCCGGGGTGGTTGCCAGCATGAGTGCGGCGCTGGCGATGACCGACGGCGACATCGTGTGCCTGCTCGATGATGATGCCGAGCCGCTCCCGGACTGGCTGGAACGGATCGAAGGGCGTTTCGCGAAGGAGCCCAAACTGGGGATCATCGGCGGCCGCGACCTGCTCCGGGACCATCCCGAAATGCGGGCCGCCGAGCCGACCACCACCCGCGTGGGGGTTTTCACATGGTATGGGAGGTTTCTGGGCAACCACCACCGGGGCGGCGGGGGATTTCGCCGCGTGGATACGCTGAAGGGGTGCAACGCCGCAGCCCGCGGGGACCTGTTGAGGCGGATCGGTTTCGAGATGGGGTTGCGGGGGGCGGGTGCGCAGGTTCACTGGGAGGTCGCGCTGTGCCTGGACGTTGCGGCGGCGGGGTTCGATGTCGCATATGACCCGGAAATCCGGGTGATCCACCACATCGCGCCCCGCTATGGTGTTGACCAGTCGCATCGTGGCGGCTTTTCTCCGGAAGGCCTCTTTGACATGGTATGGAATGAACACTTCGTGGTTTCCCGACGGCTGTCCGCCGGAAAAAAAATCCGCCATTTGCTGTGGGCAGTTCTGGTCGGTTCGCTGGACGCGCCGGGGCTTGTCCAATACGTCCGGCTCTTCCTCCGCCGCGACCCCCGGCGAAACGGGCGATTCGCGATCACGATGAGGGCGATTTGTTCGGGACGCAAACACCGGAGCGCATGAGCGAATTCTTCCAAAGGCTGTGGAGGCGTCTGGAAATCGCGGTTCCCTCGCCTGCGGTGCTCCTGCGGGAAGCGGTCTGGAGGCTTCGCGGGGCGTCGATCGGGGCCCGCACACGCCTCCCGGCGTGCCGCGCGCTGTGGCCGCACCAGGTCCGGCTCGGGGCCGACTGCCGACTTCAGCCCGGGATTTTTTTCAACTACGACCATTATTGGACGCCGGGACCGTCGATCATCGTGGGCGACCGGGTTTTTATCGGGGGCGGTGTCGAGTTCAACATCCAGGGGCGGATCGAGATCGGCGACGACTGCCTGATCGGAGCCAGGAGTTTTTTTGTCGACCACGATCACGGGATGCTGGCCCGTGCCACCCCCGGCACCCAGCCCAACGAAATCCGCCCGATCCGCCTCGGGAAAAATGTTTGGCTGGGCGCGGGATGCATCGTTTTGAAAGGGGTCGGGATCGGTGATGGGGCGGTGATCGGCGCCGGATCGGTGGTCACGAAGTCCGTTCCTGAAAACGCGGTCTGGGCCGGCAATCCCGCCAAACCGATCGGCTCGCGGGGAAGCGGCGGACCTCCGCTTTCGAATCCGGCCCCCACCGATTGAAAATTGCCGCCACAGGATTTGTTTCCGAACAGGCCGGGAGCGTGGCCAGCGCGAACGCGTTGCTGTTGCGCGGGTTGCTCGGACGGGGATGCGAAATCCATTTCTTTTCGAAGGCGTCTTTTGTCGATCCCCGTCCGGCGGTCGGCGGACATCCGGGATTTCAATTTACCAATGTGGACAACCGGTTCACCGACGCCCTCCGCGCGCGGACGGAGCGGGTTCCGGTCGCGGGTCTGCTCACGCGGATGCTGGATGTTTTCCGCTACAACGGGATGGTTGTCCGGGCCATCGCCGAAGAGCACCGCAGGACGCCATTCGATGCCTGTTTGTGGCTCGGTGATTATGCCCGGCACCGCATCCGGGGACTCCCGACCGCCAGCTTCGTCCAAGGAGCTCCCGGCACCGACGCGCGGTCGGTCGCGAGAAGGTTTTCCGAAGTGGTGCGGATGGCCGGACTGATAACAGCTTGGAAGTGGAGGCTGCTGGCCTGGTTGCGGCTTTCCAGGGTGGGCCTTCCGCGATTTGATTGTTCGGATCTGTTCATCGTGGGCAGCTCGCAGTCACGACGGACCTTGAGCGGGGAATTCGGAATCCGCGAAGATCGGACCGCCAGCGTTCCCTATCCGATCGATCTGGAAATGTTCCACCCGGGACCCGGCCCGGAATCCCGCCCGACAAAACGGTGCCTCTGGCTCGGCAGAATCGTCCCGCGCAAGCGCCTGGATCTCTTTCTCGACGGAATCGCCTCCGCCATCCGCAGCGGCGCGGATCTCCGGGCCACGGTTGTCGGACGTGTCGGGTTTGTCCCCGGCTACGAAAAACTGATCGGGGCCTTTCCGTTTCCCGGGCGGCTCACCTGGATCCCATCGGTGCCACGGGGCGAGGTGCGGGGATTGCTGTGCGAACATGATGTTCTGATCCAGCCGAGCGAAGAGGAGGATTTCGGGTCGTCGATCGCGGAGGCGCAGGCGTGCGGGATTCCCGTGATCGTGGGGAGAACAAACGGGAATGCCGATTACCTTTGCGCATCGGACATCCGGCTCCAAACGGACGATCCGGACGAATTGGCTGCCGCGGTTCTGGCGATCACCGCCCGTGTCCGGCGGGCACCGGAGGTTTCGCGGATGTTTGCCGAGGCGACATTCGACAAGGAAACGATTTCCGCCCGGATCATGGGGCTGCTGGCCGACGTTGGTTCTCCGGGTTGATTTGGACGGTCAGCCTGTCGGGGCGAGACCGAAGGCTTCGTGGGCGAGTTTGGCGGCGGATTCGATGTGGGACTCGTCGATGATGACCGCGATTTTGATTTCGGAGGTCGAGATCATCTGGATGTTGATTCCGCCGTGTCCGAGGCATTCGAAAAGTTTTGCGGCGACGCCCGAGTGGGAGCGCATGCCGATGCCGACGACGCTGAGCTTGGCGACCCCGCGTTTTTTTGTGACCTCGCCCGCGCCGATTTCCACGGCGACCGCACCGATCATGCCGCCGAGTTTTTCGAGTTCGTCGCCGTTCATCGTGAAGGAAATGTCGGTGGTCCCGCTGACCGAGACGTTCTGGACGATGACGTCGATGATGACGCCCGCCTCCGCCAGCGCGGTGAAGATGCGCGAGGCGGTGCCGGGTTTGTCCGGGACGTTGGTGATGGTGACCTTGGCCTGGTTGCGTTCGATGCTGATGCCGCGGACGACGACGTTTTCAAGTCCGAGTGGTTCTTCTTTCACAATGGTTCCCCGGTTGGTGTTGAAACTGCTGCGCACCTCGAAGGGCACGCGGAATTTTTTTGCGAATTCGACCGAGCGCGACTGCATGACCTTCGATCCCGAGCTGGCCATTTCGAGGAGCTCGTCGTAGTCGATGACCCCGATCTTGCGGGCATCCGGGACGACCCGGGGGTCGCACGTGTAGATGCCGTCGACGTCGGTGTAGATCTCGCAGTTGTCGGCCTTGAGCGCGGCGGCGACGGCGATCGCCGTGAGGTCGGAGCCGCCGCGTCCCAGCGTCGTGATATGGCCCTGCAGGGTCTGGCCTTGAAATCCGGCGACGATGCAGATGAACCCCTCGTTGAGGTGTTTGCGGATCTGGCGGGGGGTGATGTTGGAGATCTTCGCCTTCGTGTGGAGGCCATCGGTGATGATGCCGGCCTGGGCACCCGTGAGGGAAATGGCTTTGGCCCCCAGCGAGTGAAGCGCCATGGCCGTGAGGGCGATCGTGGTCTGTTCCCCGGTCGAGAGGAGGACATCCATCTCGCGATCCGTCGGCTGGTCGGAGACCTGGCGGGCGAGCTTGATCAGCCCGTCTGTGACGCCCGACATCGCGGAGACGACGACGACGACGGAATTCCCGGCCTGCTGCGTCGCGACGACCCGGCGCGCGACATTCAGGATTCTTTCGGGATTTGCGACGGACGTGCCGCCGTATTTTTGAACGACCAATGGCATGGGAGAAAAACGGTCAGGACTTATCGAGCACGCGGCGCACTGCGGTCAAGTCCGCATCCGCTTCGACCGGGGAAAACCCGCCATGTTTCACCGGGGCTTCCGGATCTTTCAACCCGTGTCCCGTGACGGTGAGGACGATTTTTCCACCGGCGTGTTGCGGGATCGGGCACGCGGCGCAGCGTCCGGAAGAGAGGCATTTCAGGAGGCCCGCGACGCTCGCGGCGCTCGCGGGTTCGACGAAGATCCCCTCGTGGGATGCCAGCCATTGCTGGGCATCGAGGATCTGCCGGTCGGTGACGACATCGATGCATCCGCCGGATTCCCTGACCGCGTTGTTCGCCCCCTCCCAGCTCGCGGGATTGCCGATGCGGATCGCGGTGGCGACGGTGTGGGGATCGACCGGATGGCCGAGATAAATCGGGGCTGCTCCCTCGGCCTGGAAGCCGACCATTCTGGGCAGGCGGGTCGAGCGTCCGGCGGAATGGAATTCGCGGTAGCCCTTCCAGTAGGCGGTGATGTTCCCCGCGTTTCCGACTGGCAAAATGTGGATGTCCGGGGCATCGCCGAGTTCCTCGACGATTTCGAAGGAGGCGGTCTTCTGGCCCTCGATCCGGTGCGGGTTGATCGAGTTCACGATTGCGGCCCCCCCGGCGCCGCCGAATTCCCGCACGATCCGGAGGGCGTCGTCGAAATTGCCGCGGATGGCCACGACCTTCGCGCCGTAGGCAAATGCCTGGACCAGTTTCCCGGCGGCGATTTTCCCTGCGGGCAGGATGACCGCGCAGCGGATTCCGGCGCGTGCGGCATAGGCGGCGGCGGCGGCGGAGGTGTTGCCGGTCGAGGCGCAAATGACCGTGGCTGCCCCGCCTTCGACCGCCTTCGAAAGGGCGACGGTCATCCCGCGGTCCTTGAAGGAACCCGTCGGGTTGAGCCCTTCGTATTTGAGATAGACCTCCGCTCCGGCGCGCCCACTGAGCTTCGGCGAGTGGATGAGAGGGGTTGATCCTTCGTTGAGCGAGATGACCGGAGTGGCATCCGTCACCGGAAGATAGGCTTTGTAACGCGAGATGACGCCGCGGTCGTGGAGCGGCTGTTTCACAGGGAGGACTCCATATGCAGCAGGAGCGGTTCGGTTTTCACGCAGGGGAGGGCGGCGAGAGTCGCCGCAGCCGTTTGCATTTTCCCATACGGGGCATCGTGGAGGGTGAGCACGAGCGGCACCGGTCCCTCGGCGTGGCTTTCCGGCTGGATGACGGAGAGGATTCCGATCTCCGCCGCGCCGAGGGCACCTGCGATCTGGGCGAGCACGCCCGGGCGGTCCTCGACGCCGAGCCGCAGGTAAAACTTCGAAATCGAACCCGCAACCGGTTTGCAGGCCCCGTAGAGGTCGTGGGAGGCGAACCCGCAGGAGCCGCGCGGCGAGGCCAGCGCGATTGCCGCCTCGGCCAGGTCGCCGAGGACCGCGCTCGCCGTGGGATCCTGCCCCGCTCCCCGCCCGTAGAACAGCGTCTCGCCGACCACGTCGCCCCGGACGGCCACCGCATTGAAAACCCCGTTCACCGAGGCCAGGACGTGCGATTTCGGGATCAGGGTCGGGGCAACGCGGACCTCGATCTCCCCGTCCGCATCCGCCTTGATCGTGGCGACGAGCTTGATCCGGTAGCCGAGTTCATCGGCAAAGCGGATGTCCGACGCCGAGATTTTTTCGATCCCCTCGACCAGGACGCTCGAGGGATCGACCCAGAAGCCATAGGCCAGCGAGGCGAGGATGATCGCCTTGTGCGCGGCATCCCACCCATTGACATCGAGCGCGGGGTCGGCTTCCGCATACCCGAGTTTCTGGGCCTCCTCCAGCGCCGGGGCGAAGTCCATGCCCGCATCGGTCATGCGGGTCAGGATGTAGTTGCTCGTGCCGTTGAGAATCCCGTGGATCGACTCGAAATGGTTTCCCACGAACCCCTCGCGCACCGCTTTGATGATCGGGATCCCGCCCGCCACCGCCGCCTCGAAAAAGACCGCCACGTTCTTTTCTTTCGCCAGCTCGAAAATTTCCTTCCCGTGTTCCGCGAGGAGCGCCTTGTTTGCCGTGATCACGGTTTTCCCCGCCTCGATCGCCCGGCGGATGAAGCGGAGCGGAAACTCGATTCCGCCCATCAGTTCGACCACGATCTTGATCGAGGGATCCGCGATCAGGTCATCCGGCCGGGTGACGAAGAGATCGTCCGGTGCTTCGACCCTGCGGGGTTCGGCCAGGTCCTTCACCGCGATGCGGCGCACGGAAAACGCCACCCCGGTGCGCTCTTCCATCAACGCGCCGTTGCGGGCGAGGTTTTTGTAAACCCCCGAGCCCACCGTGCCAAATCCAGCCAGTCCGATCCCAATTTCTGTTTTCATCGCGAGCTGAACACTATCGCCAGCGGAGGAATTGCCTGTAAAGCGCGATCATCGGAAAGTCGCCCCAAACCTCAAGAATCTTGGAGAAACGCGGAGATTCCTTGCCATCGGCCACGGAATTTGATCCACATCAATCATTCCCGCATTTTCTGAAATTCTTTTGAACGAAACCCATCCCTCGAGCGTCTCATAATTAACCTCATTAATTAAATTTCCGGCCTTGGGTCGGCTGTGGAAACCCGGCTGGAAGCCCCCCAACACTTTATTTCAAAAACCATATGGCCATAGAAGATTCAGACACAGGATTTCAGCTTTACCTGAGAGAGATCGCCCAATTTCCGCTGCTGACGGTGAAGGAAGAGGTGCAGCTCGCCCGCAAAATCAAGCGTGGCGACCAAGAGGCGCGCTCGCGGATGGTCCGCTGCAATTTGAGGCTGGTTGTCAAAATTGCGCGCGACTACAGCAACTACGGATTGCCGTTGCTCGACCTCATTTCGGAGGGAAACATCGGGCTGATGAAAGCCGTGGAGCGATTCGACCCGAAAAAGGGGGGGAAATTGAGCACGTATGCGGCTTGGTGGATCAAGCAGTCGATCAAGCGCGCTCTGGCAAACCAAAGCAAAACGATCCGTCTTCCGGTCCATTTGGTGGACAAGATCGCGAAGATGCGCCGGGTGTCGATGCAGATGACCGAGGAGCTCGGGCGCGAGCCGTCCGATGACGAGTTGGCCGAGGAAGTCGGCCTGTCTCCCTCGAAAGTGACCGCGCTCAAGAGTGCGGCCATTCGCCCGACCTCGCTCGACCAGCCGATCGGGGACGACGATTCCACGCAGTTCGGGGATCTCGTCGGCGACGCTGATGCCCAGGACCCGTTCGAGATGCTGAGGGACAAGGACCTTCGTGACGAAGTCGGCGACTTGTTGGATGTGCTCGACGACCGCGAGCGCCGGATCATCAACTGCAGGTTCGGCCTTGACGGGAAAAAGCCGAAGACCCTGGAAGAGGTCGGGGTCAAATTCGGGGTCACCCGCGAGCGGATCCGCCAACTGCAGAACATCGCGCTTGGAAAATTGCGCAAGGCGTTGAGCAAAAAAGAAAAGCCGAAAGCGGATGCCTACGTTTGAGTTTTTTCATCAGTGAGGTTGGGGCCGGGGTGTTTGTTCGCACCCCGGCCTTTTTTTCAGGGAATTTGGGACGTTCGTCCGGGTTTCGGAAGCGATGGGCATCAAGCAAGAGGGGCTTTTTATCGGAAAACCGGGAAATGCCCGACCCAGGCCCAGACTTGCGAGCCAAAAAAGCACAACGCGACGAGAACGGCGGAAAAGTAGAGGAGTGTCGCGGCACCCCACGCAATCGAAACGATCACCATGAGCCCGTCGTGTTCCAGCCAGCCGATGCAGGCGAAGACGACCATGAGGGCGGGCAGCGTGTTGTTGAACGGAAGGTTGGCAGCCGGGACGGCGATGAGGGCTCCGCCCGCGAGAATCAGCCATCCGACAAAGCGTTCGCCTTTCGGGCCGGAAACCCATGACGGGACCCGGGCCCGGGTGAATCTGCGGCAGAAGGCAAGCAGGCGCTTGCAGAAGAGGAGGACCCCCACCCAGGCCTTCCCGTGGATCCTGAGCCGTGCGGAAGCGCGTGGCAGCACCGGTTTCGCCTTCCCGGCCCCCATCTGCCAGCCGATGATCACCAGCGCAATGGCCGCCAGCATGGTCAACGGGCCCAGGGAGAACGGCTGGACGAAGGGGACGGCCAGCAGCAGTGCGGCGAAACAGAAGCTCGATTTGCCGAGGCGATCCAGCATTTCCCCCAGCGGGATTCCCTCTGCGGAGGCATGGGCGAGACAACGGTCCAGCGCGCGGTCGAGGGAATCGGGTTCGTTTGGCATGAAAGGGATCGTCGGCAATTATTAAATCACACCGCCGGGAAAACTGCCCGTAAATTCCGGTTGCATGCGGGCCGCCGGCCACGCATAAGAGCACCCGCCATGTCTGCCTTGATCGACCTTTTTCTTCACGCCGAGAACCATCTCAGGGTGTTCATCGAGCATTACGGGGTTTGGGTTTACGGGCTTCTCTTCCTGATCGTGTTCTGCGAAACCGGCCTGGTCGTGACCCCGTTTCTTCCGGGGGATTCCCTGCTTTTTGCGGTGGGTGCGCTGGCGGCCCAGGGGATGATGGATGTCGCCATCGTCGGGCCCCTGCTGCTGGCCGCCGCGATCCTGGGCAATACCACCAACTATTCCATTGGCGCATGGGTCGGGCCGAAAGTTTTCCACTTCGAGTCGGGCTGGCTTTTCCGCAAGGACTACCTGATGAAGGCGCACGCATTTTACGAGAAATACGGCGGGCGGGCCATCTCGCTCGCGCAGTTCATGCCAATCGTGAGGACGTTTGCCCCGTTTGTGGCCGGCGTCGGCAGCATGAGCTACCGGAAATTCATCACGTTCAACCTGCTGGGGGCGGTTCTCTGGGTCGGGCTCTTTGTCGGGGGGGGCTTCCTGTTTGGCGGGCTTCCGGTCGTTCAGAAAAACATGAAGCTCGTGATCCTGGGCATCATCGTGGTTTCGGTTCTCCCGATCGTTTTCGAAGCGGTGAAGGCCAAGTTGGAAAAACGACGCGAAACCTGATAGCATCTTTCGGAAACATTCGGACGATTCGGGGTGGAGGCCCTTGTGCCAAGGGTCTGTGGGATTCAACAGGCGGTTGGCACAACCGCCTCCACACCACCCAGCCAACTCGGGGAGTTGGTATGAGACTACTCAGGGTTTCAGGATCACAAACGTGCGGCTGCCGGAACGCTCGATCAGGAGGAGGATCCCGCGGTCCGGGCTGGCGGATTTCAGGACCTCCTCCAGATCTTTTTTTCCAAGCACGGGCCATCCGCCCGCTTCCGTGATCAAGTCGCCCGGTTCGAGACCGGCGACTGCGGCGGGGCCCCCGGCTTCGACCTGCGAGACCACGACCCCGCCGCCCGCCTGACGCCGGATGTCGAATTCCTGGAGTGCGTCCCTGTCGGCGTCGCGGAAGGTGAAGCCCGGTGAGGAGGGCTGCCTGACCGCGCCCGAAGGGGTTTTGAGAAGGTTGCGTCTTTGGGCTTTTGTCGAGACCCGCACGAGTGGGTTCGGCTGTTCCCCGGTCCGGACCTCGATGCGGGCCGTGCGCCCGGATCTCCAGACGTCGAGCCGGACTTTCTGGCCGATTTTCTTGGAAAGGATTTCATGCTGGAGATCGCTCGCCATGGCGACCTCCGTCCCGTCCACTTTGAGGATGACGTCGCCCGCCTGCAGGTCGCTGGATTCCGCGGGGGCCCCTTCCTCGATGCTGCTGACGACGACGCCCTTCGGCACACCGGGGAAGAGCCTCTGCAGGTAGGCGGATTCCTCGATGCCGGAGATGCCGATCCCCAGCCACGGTCGCACGACCCGGCCTTTCGCCATCAGCTGTTCCGCGATGTCTTTTGCCGTGTTGATGGGGAGCGAGAACCCCAGGCCGCGGTTGGTGCCGCTGATGAGGGCGTTGATGCCCACGACCCGGCCCTCGATGTCGCAGAGCGGGCCGCCGCTGTTCCCGGGGTTGATCGAGGCATCGGTCTGGATGAATTCGTATCCTCCCCCGATTTGCAGGCTGCGGCCTTTGGCGCTGACGACTCCGACTGTGAAGGAATACGGCAGTTCCATGGGCGTGCCGATGGCGAAGGCAAATTCCCCGACGCGCACCGCGTCGCTGTCGCCCAGGAGGACCACGGGAAAATGATCCCCCTCGATCTTCAGGACCGCCACATCGCTTCGCGCATCCCCTCCCACCAGCGTCGCCGGAAATTTTCTGCCGTCGTGAAGTTTCACGGAAATCGCCCCCCCGTTTTCCACGACATGAAAATTGGTGAGGATGTGCCCGTCCGGGCGGAACAGGAACCCCGTGCCCACGTTTGGGTGTTCGCGTGCGGGGCTGCCATCCGGGTTTTGGAGGAAAAATTCCAGCCCTTGGGGGAGGCCGGGGATGGCGGCAGGGGCCGGGCTCTTGGATTCGATGACGACCACGGCAGGGGAGACTTTCTCGAAAACTCCGGCAAAGGAATCGTTCATCTGCCGCAGTGCCCCCTGCCCGGAGGGCGGGGGTTCCGCAGAAGCGAGGGATGGCAGGATGGCCAGGAAAACAGTGCCGGCAATCAGAACTCTCATGGGGTTCAGCTTACGCGGCATCCGCCGGTTTTCAAGTGGCATGAGGACTGCTTGTGGCCCGGGATCTTTTCCTGCGGAGAGAAAAGCATTGCCTCGGCATTCACGGTATGGTTGACCTCAGTTGCGGTCAGGCCGAAACTCCATCCATTATGAAAAAAGCCATTGCCGGTAAGAAAGAGGGGGGGGCTTTCCAAGGCCCCGATTCTGCTGTCGGGGAGGGGGCTGTGCCCGCCGAACGACGCGGGGATGTTTTGCCGCCGATGGACGATCTGGGCGACCTGCCGCGTTCCTATGGGACGGATTCGATTTTTCTGGTCGCCCAGGAACCGCACTGGCTGTTCACCTACTGGGACATTGATATTTCTCTGCATCCTGGCGGGAAAACATTTCTGCGTGTCTCGGGGGACGGCGACGTGATTGAAAGCGAGATCGAAGTCCCGTTCGAAACCCGGAACTGGTATATCCCGGTCAACGAGGCCGGGGTGGAATACACGGTCGAGATCGGGTATTACCGGGGGAGCCAGTGGAATGCGATCGCGAGATCGATCACGGTCAGGACCCCCAAAGACAAGGTTTCCGAGTCGGACGATTTCCATTACGCGACCATTCCCCTGCATCTGAGCTTCCAGAAGCTCATGGAAAACATCCGGACCACGATCCAGGGAGGGGAAACCCTGATGCAGGCTCTCGGCAGACTCCAGCGTGACGGCAGGCTCTTCGCGCTGGCCCACGGCGGGGGCCGGACGATCAGTCCCGATGAAAGGGTTGTCCTTGAGGCCCTGCTCGGGAAGTCCCTGCTGGATGAACTCACCGGCTCCGTGATGAACTCCGAGGAATTGGGTTCCCGGATCCAGAAGCATCTTCAGGAACGCCTGAATTCCGAGGGGGCCAGCGAATTTCTTGCCAGGATTCCGGTGCCGCCCGAGAGCAGCCTTTTCAGCGCCTTTTCGTCACTGGCCGGGCCCTCGTCGTGGTCGTCTGCGGCACTTTCCAGTTGGGCCAGCGGGGCTTTGGCCAGTTGGGCGGCGGCGATCCAATCGTCCTCCGCGCCCGGCGAAACCAGTTGGGGTTCCGCCGCGCAATCCTCGTGGGGTGCGGCGGTGTTGTCGAGCTGGCTCGCGGCGGCGCAAGCCTCCGGGGCCGGGTCCTCATGGAATGCGGCGGCCCTTTCGAGCTGGTTGCAGGCGGCGACCTCCTCGTGGTCCGGTGCGGCGCTTTCGAGCTGGTCGCAGGCCGCGATGTCAAGCTGGAGCCATGTGGAAACCAGCAGCTGGGGCGGCTCGGAAAATGTCGGCTCGTTCGGGTTCGCGCAGCGGGAATTTTTCATGCACGTCAACGCCGAGGTGATTTTCTACGGGGGAACCGATCCCCGGGCGAAAGTCGAGATCGGCGGCAAGCCGGTCGATTTGGCTTCGGACGGCTCGTTCCGGTATCACTTTGTCTTCCCCGACGGGAATTACGAGATCCCGATCACGGCGACATCGCCCGACGGCGTCGAAACCCGTTCTGCCACGCTGCGGTTTGAAAGGACCACCGCCCGCGCCGGGGATGTCGGGCATACCGCCCAGCCGCCGCTGCCGGTCCCGATGGGCGTGACTGTCTGAAAAAGAACAAGAACAAAGCCGTCCCCGGGCTTCCATCCGACCGGCTGGCGGAGGCCTTCTGCACGTTTTTGGAGGCGGAGCGAAATGCCTCGCCCCTGACCGTGACCACCTACCGGACCGCCATCGATGCGTTCCGGAGATTCCGTCCGGCGCTTCCGTGGAAAGCCGCGTCGGCCGCCGACTACCGGGCATGGACGCAGGACATGATGAAGAAGGCGATGGCCCGGTCGAGCGTGCGGCTGCGACTCTCGGCCATGCGGGCGTTCCACGCCTTTCTCCTCCGGCGGAACTTCGTCGAAAAAAATGTCCTGCACGAAGTCCTGCTGCCGAAAGCGGAAAAGCCGCTCCCGCGGTTCATGACCACCAGGCAGGTGGAATCGCTGATCGGGGCACCCGGCGGCCGGGAAAAAAAGCGGCAGGCTCCCACGTGGATGGCCGCGCGCGACACGGCGATCATCGAGCTGTTTTATTCGACCGGCATGCGCCTTTCGGAGCTCGGGGGCCTTGATGTTTCCGATGTCGATGTCATCGGGGAGACGGCCCGCGTCACCGGCAAAGGGGCGAAGGAACGGGTCTGCCCGGTCGGCGGCCCCGCACTGGAAGCCATCTCGAAATACCGCCAGGCCGCCCGCGTCCACAGCGGCCCGCTCTTCATCAACAAATCCCGCTCGCGCCTTTCCACGAGGACGATCTGGCACATGATCCGCTCCCGCCTGGTCCAGGCCGGGCTCCCCGCGAACCTCTCCCCGCACAAGCTTCGCCACAGTTTTGCCACCCACCTCCTCGACAACGGGGCCGACCTCCGCAGCGTCCAGGCCCTCCTCGGCCACGCCAGCCTTTCAACGACCCAGATCTACACTCACGTGACCGTCGAGCGCCTGAAGCGCGCCTACGAATCCGCCCACCCGCGGGCGGCAAGCGACACTCCCCGGCGGCCTGAACTCGGAAACGGCGCACCCTCCGGGTAGCGGACACGGATCAGGGTTTTCCCATCTCGGTCAATTGCCCGCTCAGTTCGTCGCGCTTCTCCTTCAACTTTTGGATCGCGCGGGAGGATTTTTTGACATCCGCCGCAGCCGGTTTTTCCCCGTTGGTCCGGGCCGATTGCTTGTCCGCCTCCTCCTGCGCGGAACGGATCTGGTCATTGAGCGCGCGGATCGCGTCGGTCAGGTCGCCGACTTTTTTTTGTCCGGCCACCGATGCGGGGTCGTCTCCGGGAATGGGCCCGCTCAGGCGTGGTTCGGCGGAAAGCGTGGTTTCGGCGGGAGAGAGGCCCGCCACCGGCTCGCTCCCGCCTGCGGGCGGCGTTGGTTCCGGGCGGGAAGGTTCCACGTAGGTCGCCGCGAAGTAGGAACGGTTCTTCTGGAATTCCATGTCGCGATATTGGACGACGTAGTCCCCGCCCTCCTCGCGAAGGAAATTCATCGCTTCCCCCGCACGGATGCCCTGGATGCCATGCCGCGTGGTCACTTGGAAATCCGATGTGGCGAAGACAACCCTGGGAAGGACCGGTGGCCTGGGGGCAGGGGTGGGGGAGAGAAACTCCTCCGGAATGGAAACCACGCTGGCAGCGGCGGCAGGCGGTGCCGCCTTCGGGGGAGGAGGCGGGGTGGTGGTATCCGGTGCGGGGCTGCAGGCCGCCAGCAGGCCACAGAGAAGAAGCCCGCCCGCCAGGCCCGGAAGGGCGGGCGGTTCGCCCGCTCGGAACGCCGCGTGATTCAGGGGGCTGGCTCTGCACTTCATCATATGCAGGGGGATTGTATCACCCAGGTCAATCCTCCCTGCTTGCCGGGATGGGTTTTTTGGTTTGGATTGGCTCGCGCGGGAGGCGAAGTTTGTTGCAGGAAACCGCTTTTTTTCATTTATTACTTTTTCTAATGCCAAAATCCAAGGAAGACGCGACCGTTTCCGGTTCGGAGTTCATCAAGGCCTATCGCGTGATGCTGTTGGCGCGTGTGCTGGAGGAAAAACTGGCCAGCCTCTACCGTGGCGGGATGATCAAAGGCGGGGTTTTTCTTGGCCGCGGGCAGGAGGCGTTGAGCGTCTCGGTCGGGCTGCACCTGCGGAAAGGGGATGTTTTTGCCCCCTTGATCCGCGATCAGGCGGGACGGATGGCATTTGGCGACACGGTTCTCGACACGCTGCGAACGTATCTCGGCTCCCAGCTTGGCCCGATGCGCGGACGCGACGGAAACATCCACCGCGGCAGGCCGCGCGAGGGGTATTACGCCATGATCAGCCATCTGGGCGCGATGATCCCGGCGGTGGCGGGCGCATTGCTGGCGAGACGCATGAAAGGGGAGAGCGGGATTGTCGGGGCGACCTGCCTGGGCGACGGGGGGACATCGACCGGCGCGTTTCACGAGGGCCTCAACGCGGCGGCTGTGGAAAAGCTGCCGCTGGTTCTGGTGGTGGCCAACAACCGATACGCCTACTCGACGCCGAATTCCCGGCAGTTTGCCTGCCGCGATCTGGTGGACAAGGCGGCCGGGTATGGCGTGGTCGGCCACAAGGTGGATGCGACAGATCTCGAGGCCTGCCTCCTGACGCTCCGCAAGGCGGTGCGCGCCGCACGGGAGGGCGGGGGACCCCAGCTCGTCGTGGGCGATCTTCTCCGGCTTGTCGGCCACGGTGAACATGATGACGCCCACTACGTGGACCCCGCTTTGAGAGCCGCGCCGCTCGGACGCGACTGCCTGGTCCTGGCGGAGGCAAAAATCCTTGCGCAAAAGTGGGCCTCGCGGGAGGAGGTCTCCGCCTGGCGCCACGAAGCGGAAGAAGAGGTCAACTCGACGGTGGACAAAGTCCGCCGCGAACCCGGGCCCAACCCCGAGGAGGATGACTGGATGGCCTATTCGAAGCCCGAGTTTGCCGAGCATTACGCGGGAGCATGAGCAGCATCACGTATCTCGAAGCCATCCGGCTCGCCCAGGAAAAAGCTCTCGCGGACGACCCGCGGGTGTTCCTCTACGGGCAGGATGTGGGGAATTTCGGGGGCGCGTTCAAGGCCACCAAGAATCTGGCGAAGGAATTTCCCGGCAGGGTGTTCGATGCCCCGCTGAGCGAGGACGCCATCATCGGGATGGCGGTCGGCGCGGCGATCGAGGGGATGCGCCCGATCGTGGAAATGCAGTTCGCGGATTTCTCGACCTGCGGGTTCAACCAGATCGTGAACCACGCGGCGACGCTGTTTTATCGCACCGGGGTTCCCTGCCCGATCGTGGTGCGCCTGCCTTCCGGCGGGACGTCCGGCGGCGGGCCGTTTCACAGCCAGAGCATGGAAGCCCTCTACGCCCACTATCCCGGGCTCGTGGTGATGACGCCGGCGACAGTCGAGGATGCCTACAGCATGCTGCTCGAAGCGGTGGCGCTCGATGATCCGGTGATCTTCTGCGAGCACAAATTCCTCTACTATCACCTGAAATCCGAGCGCCTTCCGGAAAGCGTGCTGCCGGTCGGAAAAGCCCGCCTGGCCCGCGCGGGGCGCGATGCCACGATTGTCACGCACGGGGCGATGCTGCACGAATCCCTCGCCGCAGCCACCGAACTGGCCGGGGATGGATACGAGATCGAAATCGTCGATCTCCGCACGGTCAAGCCGCTGGATTTGGACACCGTGCTCGCCTCCGTCGCGCGGACCGGACGGTTGCTCTGCGTGAGCGAGGAATGGCCGTGGGGCGGTGTTGCCGCAGAGGTGATCGCGCGGGTCACCGGCGAGGGGTTCGGCCTGTTGGATGTGGCCCCCCAGCGCTTGAATGCCAAGGATACGCCCGTCCCCTATCACCCCGATCTCTGGTCCGTTCACCGTCCGACCGCCTCCGCGATTGCCGGGGCGTCCCGCAGGCTGTTAAACATCTGACGTCCCATGGCTCTAGCACCCATCCTCATGCCGCAGCTTGGCGAATCCATTGCCGAGGCCACCATCGTCCGCGTTCTGTTCAAGGAAGGGGACCCCGTGCACGCGGATGCCGACCTGATCGAAGTCGAGACGAACAAGGCCGTCATGGGCGTGACCGCGCCGTGTTCTGGCACGCTCGGCCAGATCCTTGCCGAAACCGGGCAGAGCTATCCGGTGGGTGCCATCCTCGGCTACATCGAGGTCTCCAGCGAGGACGCGAAGCGGATGGGGCTCGATGAGGACGAGCCGGCGAAGACAAAACGGGTGGAGAAGAAACGCATCGAAAAGCCGATGGCTCCGGCTGCCGTCGAGCCGACCGTGAAGGGCGGACTGCCGGTCCCGGCCCATGCCGGCGGTGCCAGCTACCTTTCGCCCCGGATGAAGGCCCGCATGGCGGAACTCGGCCTGCGCATGGCCGATCTCTCGGGCATTCCCGGCAGCGGGGCCGGGGGTCGCGTGACGATCGAGGATCTGGAGCGCTTCATGGCCGGAATCGAGCGCAACAAAACCACACCCGCCTCGCCGATGCGCAAGGCGGTCGCCGACGCCATGATCCGGAGCTGGTCGCGCCCGCTGGCCACCGTGTTCCGTCCGATCACGCTCGACAATCTTCTCGCCCACCGGAAAAAGCACCCGCTGAAACCCGGCCCGGCCCTCTATGCCTTGCGCGCGCTGGCCATCGCCCTCGGCGAGAACAGCGCGCCTGCCGGACGCCTGATCGGGGAACGCATCGTCCACCCGCCGTCGATCGACATCGGGTTTGCCGTCGAGGCCGAGGACGGCGTGATGGTGCCGGTGATCAGAAATGCCGACCAATACCCGCTCGATGACCTGGTGCCTCGCTACAACCGGCTGGTCGAGCTGGCCCGCCAGCGGAGGCTTCCCGCCGGGGACACGGGCGGGTCGATCGCCACGGTCACGAACTACGGCAGCTTCGGCCTCACGCTCGCGACCCCGATCCCGCTGCCCGAGCAGACATTGCTGATCGGCATGGGAGTCGGGCGGACCGTGCCATTCTGGAACCCGGCCATCGAGGAATTCATCCCCGTCGTCGAGGCCCAATTCACCCTCAGTTTCGACCACCGCGTGCTGGACGGCGGCGCTGCGGGACGCCTGCTCAAACGCGTGGCCGAACTGCTCGAAGGACCGGAGCAACTGTAGCCCCACTTCGCGGACTGGAGGCGAAAAACGGCTATTTTCAGCCCCCCCGAGGCGCGCAGACCCGCATAAACACAGGGAGGTAGTCTCCAAAAGGGCTTGTAGTGACTTGGTGGCGATGAACTGGACGACGTTATCCGATCCGCCGGGGCGGAGCTTTTCACCGGGGCGATCCTTATTCAGCGCAGTCCCGTGTCCCCGACGCGGACCAGTTCGATCCGGTCTTCGCTGGAGTTTCCGAGCCCGGCGGCGCGGGCGCTTTCGAGCCACGAGGTCATCGGCGCGAGGGGGGGGAGTTTCGAGGGGGCTCTCGCCTCGTCGAGAAGGCGCACTGCCATGGCGTCAATGGCCACCGGATCGCGGCTGGCGTAGATCGTGAAGTGGTCGAGCAGGAACCCCGGGTTCGCGAAGGGGCCGCCCGCATATTGCAAAACGAGCCCGTCCATGACGGTGAGGACGACTTTGTCGTGGATCATGGCGTCGGCGTAGATTTCGGCGAGGTAGGGATCGCCGCAGGACGGGGGTTTCGTGAACCGGCGCCAGTTGTCGAGATTCGGCAGGACCATGTTTGCGAGGGCCCCGTTGACGCCGGTGAGGAAGCTGTCGGTCAGGGACGGGACATTGATGATCTTCGTGACTTCCCTGCTCAGAACATTCGAGTAAAAGCTCCTGCTGCTGAGCTGGTCGCCGGTGCCGAGAAAATCGACATAGCGGGTTCCGGATTTGCTGCCGAACCCGCTGTCGCCCCAGATCAGTTTCCCGAGCACCGGGGCGGAGACCTGGGATTTGAGGTCGTAGCCCTTGACGGGATCCACCCAGCGCAGCTGGTAGCGCGATCCGTCCCTGCGGAATCCGGCCGCGATCAGATCCTGGAGGTTGCGGTCCCAGACGATGATCTGCGAGGGGGGGATGCCGGCTTCGGACAGCCCCGCGACGATGGCGTCGACGGTTTCGGGGTTGGTGCCGCTGACCGGTCCCCCGGAGGCGGCCACTTTGATGCCGACGCGGTCTTTTTTTGTGACGAGGCTCGCCCAGGCCTCCGCGACGGTCGGTTTTTCCGTAAGGCGCATGACGAGCCGGTCCACCATGCGCTGGACCGCCGCAGCGTTCACCCGGCGGGCGGTCCCGATCGAGGCATTGTCCCTGGCAAAAAAGACCGTGGATGGAACATCGGACGGCTCGGCAGCCCGGCAACAGCCGACTGCGAGAACCAGTGCAAACAGACGCGCGCGCGCTTTGCATGTTCTCCAAATCGGAAATAGTCTCATGGGATGGTCCGGCACCTTTACGTCCACATTCCTTTTTGTCCGAAGGTGTGTCCATACTGCAGTTTCTACAAAGAGGCGGGCGGGCGCAACAAAACGGGGGCGTTTCTCGACGCGCTGCTCGCCGAGGCGGAAATGTCGGCAGACGGGCTGCGACCGGAGACGGTTTTTTTCGGGGGAGGAACGCCGACCGCGCTTTCGACCGCGCAGCTCGAATTTCTGATCAACGGCCTGCGGGAGCGGCTGGATTTCTCGGCGTTGAGGGAGTTCACGATCGAGATGAATCCCGCCACCGTCTCCCGCGAGAAGGCGTCCGCGCTGCTCGCTCTCGGGGTGAACCGGGTGAGCATGGGCGTCCAGTCGTGGGACGACCGGCTGCTGAAGACGCTCGGACGGGTCCACTCGGCGGCCCAGGCCCGGCGGAGCTACGAGATTCTCCGGGAGGCCGGGGCGGAAAACATCAACCTGGATTTGATGTTCGGAATTCCCGGACAGACGGCGGCGGAGTGGGGGGAGACGCTCGGGAAGACGCTGGAGCTGGAGCCCGACCATATCTCCGCGTATTGCCTCACCTACGAGGAGGACACCGGGTATTTCGAGAAGTTCGCGCGGGGGGAATACGTGTCCGATGAGCGAAGCGACGCGGAGTTTTTCGAGGCCGCGATGGATTCGCTCACCGGCGGCGGTTTCGGGCAATACGAGATTTCGAATTACGCGCGGCCCGGCCGCGAGTGCCTGCACAACCTCGCCTACTGGGAGGGGGCCGATTACGAGGGCTTTGGCCCGAGCGCTTTCAGCACGCGCTCCGGCAGGCGCCGCCGGAACATCGCCGACACCTCGGAATACATCCGGCGGGTCGAAAACCGCCTTGATCGCCACGATTTCGAAGAACTGGTTCCCGGCGATCTCCGGCGCTCGGAGAGGATCGCCTTCGCGCTCAGGACGAAGCACGGCATTCCTGTCGGCGATGCCGATCCGAAGATTGCCGGGGACCTCGAGGCCAACGGGTTTGTCGAGGCCGTATCCGGGCGCCTCCGGCTCACGCGCAAGGGGAAGCTGGTGGCCGATGCCGTGGCTGCGGAATTGCTCTGACCATGTCCGGTTCTCCTTCGGCGGGTGGTATTACTTTGCCGGTTTGCTCCAGCGGTCCCGGTCGGAAAAAATGATGCACTCGCCCTCGATCGGGAGAGCGGTGTAGAAGGGCAGAGCGAACCCATCCACTTTGGGTGGGCGGGTGATCAGCAGCGCCCATTCCTTGTAGGCCCCTTTGTAGATATCCGAGAAAAGGCGGAGATTTCCCGTGATCGGAGTGAGATAGAGCCCCGAGACCGGTTCTCCGAGGACCCTGTAGTCGTTCAGGCGGTTGAAGGCCCGCACCGACTCGGGCAGCAGCACCGATTTGCGTCCGGCATACCATGCGACCGCCCACGGCATGTCGGAGGCGATGATTTCCTTCTCTCCATACCATTCGCCGAGGATCCCGATGAAAGGCGGAACATAAGGGGGCCACTGGATCGCCGCCCCCTTGTTGGAGAACAGCGTGGCCAGCAGCGGCAAAGAGCAGAGGAAGACGACCGCGCTCAAAAATATCGTCCTCAACAGTGGCATGCCGAGCTCCCACCTGCTCCAAAGAACCATGAGAAAGGCCAGCCCGTAGAAAACAAAAAGCGGGAGAAGCAGCACGTGAAGCTGGTTCGAGGAGATCACCCCGCCCAGTCCGAATATCCCCATCCCGACGACCGCCCCGACCCACATCAGGACGACGCACCACCGGAACAGCGACACCACCGGCGAGCGGAACGGGTGCAGCAGGGCCAAAAAGAACGCGCCCGCGGCCAGGTTCATCCCCAGGAAGGAAAACAAACCTTCGATCTGCGCCGAGACCCCGGATTTCAATTTCGAGAAGAGTCCGGACCCGCTGATCGGGGGGGCCCCATCCAACGAGCGAAGATAACCCTCTTCCGGGGACCCGCCCGCGCTGACGGCCGAATAGACCGACAGGCCGAACGGGTTGCCGCAAACGGAATAGTTCCGGACCATCCAGGGCAGCGTCACCATGAGCACCGCGGCCAGGGCCGCCAGGGCCGCGATCCCGCGGGGCTGGAAATAGACGACCGCAAAGACCAGCCAACCCAGAAAAATCCAGAGCGCCACACCACTCGCGAGAACCATGAGGCCGAACAGCAGCCCGGCCCCGAAGAGGGACGCCAGCACCGCCAGCAGACTGCCCCGCTTTTGCATCGCGAAGACCGTCAACCAGACCGCCCCGGAAAACAGGAACAGCATCAGCATCTGCGGCAGGCCCGAGAGGGAAAACTGCCACATCATGTCGGTGAGCAGGATGATCGCGCACGCGATCAGGGAGAGTCGGCTGTCGAAAAGGCGCGCGCCCACAAAATACCAGATCGCGACAGACACGAGGAAGAAGAGGATCGAAAAAACCACGATGATCCTGTCGCCGGCGTAAACCAGGTCCGTGGGGGTCATCTTCCATGCCGACTTCACGAGCAGCAGCGGCAGCGCGTTCACGATCGGGTTCAGCGGGGCCTGATAGAAATCCGGGAACCCGTCGGCCGGGATCTCTTTTCCGGATTGCTCCATCTGCCAGATCGCGAGCGGGCGGATGAAATTTGTGCTGAGCCCTTTTCCGGAGGCGATGTTGCGGGCGATCTGTGCCTGGTCCATCGCGGTGATGGACGAGAACCCCCGGAACTGCACGAACAGGTAGAGGAGAGTGAGTGCGATGATCAGGACGGCAAACATCGCTCCCCGGATGACGGGAGCCAGCCTGCCCTGTTCGAGAGAGTGAACGGCGGTCTGCACGCCGACTTCGCCTGTTACTGCCATAAGTTATGAAAGGTTGTTGCGTTTCGAGATGTTCAGTTCTTTCAGACGACGATGCAACGTGCGGCGGCTGATCCCCAACATCCGCGCCGCGTCCGTACGATTACCCCGGCAGTCTTCCAAGGCGCGCAGGATAAGTGCCGTTTCCGTTTCCTGCAAATTTAATCCGCCGGGCGAAGCGGAGGGGGGGGCGGCTTTGCCGTTTCGCACGGAGGCGGGCAGGTCGCGGACGGTGATCTTGGAGGCGGCGGACATGACGACCCCGTGTTCGATGGCCGCGCGCAACTCCCGGACGTTCCCCGGCCAGTCGTAGTCCAGGACCGCCGTCATGGCCTCGGGGGCCAACTCGCGGAAGGGCTTGCTGTTTTCGACCGCAGATTCCTTCAGGAACGCGTCGACGAGGAGCGGGATGTCCACCTTCCGGTCCCGCAGGGGCGGCATGGTCAGCGGCACGACGTGCAACCGGAAATACAGGTCTTCGCGAAATTTTCCCTCCTTGACGAGCCCGGCGAGGTCTTTGTTGGTCGCGGCGACGAGGCGGACGTCGGTCTGCATGGTCTGGTTGCCGCCCACGCGCTCGAAGTTCCTCTCGCCCAGGACGCGGAGGATTTTCACCTGCGTCCCTGCGTCGATTTCTCCGATTTCATCCAGAAAAAGGGTCCCGCCCCTCGCCTGTTCGAAGCGTCCGATCCGCCGTTCGAAAGCCCCGGTAAAGGCCCCTTTTTCATGGCCGAACAACTCGCTGGCCAGAAGCTCCGGTGCCAGGGCCGCACAGTGGACCGCCAGAAATTTTTCCTTGGCCCGCGGGCTGAGGTGGTGGATCGCGTGCGCAGCGAGTTCCTTGCCCGTGCCACTCTCGCCCTGGATGAGCACGGTGGCCCGCGAAGGGGCGACCTGCCTGATGGTGTCGAAGACCTCGACCATTGCGGGCGAGCGCCCGATCATGCCCCCGATCGTCAGCTGTTTGTCCACCCGCTCGCGAAGGGCCTTGTTTTCCTGCCGGGTGGCGCGGTCTTTCAATGCCCGTTTGACCAGGATTTCCAGCCGGTCGATGTTGACCGGCTTCGCGACAAAGTCGTAGGCCCCCTTTTTCATGGCCTCGACTGCGGTATCGACCGAGCCGTAAGCCGTCATCATGATGCAGACCGGGGGGTTGGCCATTCCGAGCGCCCGCCCGATCAGCGCCATGCCGTCCTCCCCCCCGAGCCTCAAATCCGTAAGCAGGACATCGATCGGGATCGTCTCCATCGTCTTCACGGCCCCGTCCGCATCCGCCGCCACATATACGTCAAAATCCGGATCCAAGGCATTGCGGAGCCCGTCGCGAGTGTTTTTCTCGTCGTCGACGATCAGGATGGATGATGGCATGATGGCGCAGCAGACGCCAAAATGGCGCAGCCTTCAATCCGCGAGTGAGGGAAACCTCACAAAAAGCGTCACGGTCAAGCGGCTTTGGCGGCGATGCGCCCGGCGATATGGGTGGCGAGGGCCGAGGGATTTTCCAGCATCCCGCGGGTGATCGGGCCGTCGACGAGGCTCTCGCCGAACCGCTTTTCGACGAGGACGAATATTTCGAAAAGGCGCAGGGAATCGAGCCCGAGCGACTGGAGGGGGGTTCCTGCGTTGACAGCCGGGACGTCCGGAAACATCCGGGAAATTTCGGCCACGAGAATGTTCTCGATTTCTGCGGTGCTGGGTGGGGTGGACATGGAGTTGGTCAAGACGGGTTGGTGAGATGGATGCACCCCGCAGCACCGTTGCAGTGGAGGCGGGTGAGATGGACTGCCGCAAGCGAGTGCGGAGCGGCAGCGCGGCAGAGGGAAAAATCTTCGGGGACATTGTCGGCGAGCGGCGTTGCAAAGCAGACTTGCTCCTTGAGCATCAGTGCCGCAGCGGCCAAATGCAGCGGGGTGCCGCCGGTCATGCTGCCAAAGATCGGCGAGCAGGCAGCGAGCCGGGCACCGGACGCTGCGGGGACCCTGTAACCGGATTCGTCCGCGAGCGTTCCATCGGCTTCCAGAAGGTGCAGGGCGGGCGGCGTGGTCGGCGCAACCCACGGGGCGGTCCCGACCCCTTCCACCCTGGCGTAGGAGCCGGGTTGAGGAGTGCCCGAGAGCAGGAAAAACGCGCTTCCTTCACCGGGGACCGAAACGGGATCTTTGGCGAACGCGAACGGGCGGAGCCGCCCGTCTTCCGGCGCACGAAGGATCGAGCCGCAGATGAAATGCATGACGCTCCCGAGTTCGTCCGCACCCCCGACGAGCACATGGTCGCACCGGCCTGAAGCGAGCCATTGGCGGGCGAGGACGAGCGCGTGGTGAAAGGCAAAATGGACCTGCGTAAACGTCACCACCGGCCCCTGGATGTCGAGCACCGAGGCCGCGTAGGCGGCGGCGGCGTTCTGGACGGAATGGGAAAAGACCGTGGGCGAAACTCCCCCGTCGCCGTAGGTCAAAATTTCGTCCAGAAACTCAAACGTCGTCGCGTGGGAGCCGAATGCGCTCGAGAGGACGAGCCCAATCCGCCGCCGGTCGAGACCGGACGGAAGCCGCGCATCGTGGAGCGCGTCGGCGGCGGAGAGAACCGCCATTTTTGCCAGGCGGTCGGCCCGGCGGATCTTGCGCCCGAAGGATTTGTCATCCAGGGCCCCGGGCGGCAGCGGGTAGACCGGGAGATCGCGCCCGTCGGGAAGCGCGACCGTGGAGGGCGGGTGCCAGCCGGCTTGCAGCGAGGAACGCAGGAAGTCAACCCCGCGTCCCGTCGTGGCGACAATTCCCAAACCGTTGAGAAACGGCATCATGGGGTGCCTTCCCGTGCCAGCCCGATCAGAAGGGCCGTGTTGTTTCCCCCGAAAGCGAGCGAGGTGGAGATGGCATAGCGCCCGTGAATTTTCGTATGTTCCCGGAGCGGTGTGACCGGGATGCGTTCGTCCTGTTCCGTGAACCCGATGCTGGGAGGCAGCCAGCCTTCGCGGAGGGCGAGCCCTGTGAACACCGCCTCCAATCCACCCGACGCCCCGAGAGCATGTCCGGTAAAGCCCTTGGTGGAAAGCACCGCCAACGAGGGGCCGAAGACAGCGGCGAGGGCGGTCCCCTCGATGAGGTCGTTGTCGCGGGTCCCGGTCCCGTGCGCGTTGACGAACGCGATGTCGCCGGGGCGCAACCCCGCGAGATCCAGCGAGATCCGCAGCGCGGCGAGCAGGCCGCGTCCCCCGGGATGCGGCGCGGTGAGGTGATGGGCGTCGCACGCGGTGCCGTGGCCGCAGAGCGCGAGGCCGGGCTTGCGCCCGCGCGAACGGGCATGCGCGGGAGATTCCAGGACCACGATCCCCGCCCCTTCCCCGAGGTTGAGCCCGTTCCGGTGCCTGTCGAACGGCAGGCAGGGAAGCGGGCTGCTCAGGCCGAGCGCATGAAACCCGCACAACGGCACGCGGTTCAATTCGTCCGCGCCGCCTGCCAACACGATGTCGCAGAGCCCGGCGTCGATCCATTGCGCGCCGAGGGCGATGGCATCCGCCCCGGAGGAGCAGGCATTCGTCAAGGTGGCAGTGATCGCCCGAATGCCGATGTCGGCGGCGATCGCCTCGGCCAGGTTGCCCTTGAGATAGCGCATCACGGGAGTCATGGAGGCGCTGCCGGTGGTTTTGAAGCTGCGGTAAAACGCCAGATCGTTGAGCTGGCTGGCGACGGTTGTGCCGAGGCAGACGCCGACCCGCGCACGGGCCAGCAGGTCGGGCTCCAGCGCAGCATCCGCCAGCGCCTCGCGCACCGCATGCGACGCGAGTTCCAGCGTGCGGACACCATCGCCATAGGGGTGAGCGGCCGCAAAGCCCGTGGCTTCAAAGACCGGGAGATCAAGCGGCGACTCGAACAGGGTCTGCCTGACGGGGAGGGAACGGGCCGCACGGAACGAGACGAGCGTCTCTGCGGTGTTGGCACCGGACGAGGAAACCGCCCCCATCCCCGAAATGAAAGGCCCCGCCACGGAACTACTTCACTTCTTCGGGAGGAACGGCCCCCAGCGGGTGCGGGGAATTTTCCACGATGTAGTTTGAGAGGGTGTCGATCGAGCGGAAGAGATCGGCCCCCCTTTCGGTTTCCTTGATGTTCACGCCGAAACTGCGCTGGAGAAGCACGACGATTTCCACGCCGTCGAGCGAATCGAGCCCGAGGCCTTCGCCGAAGATCGGCTCGTCATCGCCGATCTCCTCCGGCTTGATGTCTTCCAGCGCGAGGTGGGAGACGAGGAGTTCCTTGAGTTTGGCCCGGACCAACGGGAGCAGTTCTTCCTTGGAGAGATCGGTGTTCTTCATGGCGGTGTGGGTGGCAGCGTAGACGGGGTTGCGGCATCGGTCCAGACATCCTGAAACAGAAAGCATTGGAACGGGTGGTGCCGGAGATGTTCCTCCAGCAGCGCGGCGTATTCCTGCGCCCCCCGGCGGAGGAAGGCGGCCTTGGGTTCGCCGGGGCGCAGCCCGATGATCCCGGCGATCCGCACCTCGTAATCCCGGGGCCCTGTCTTGGCCGAAAACAGGACGGCGATCGGGACGCAGGCGGCATGGGCAAAAAGGAACCCGCTGCACGGGAATTCTGCGGCGGCCCCGAAAAATTCCACGGCCACTTTGCGGCTGGTGTTGTAATCCCGGTCCCCCATGACCGCAACGATGTCCCCCTCCCCGAGCGCGTTCATCACGCCGAGGACGCCGCCGAGATAGCCGGTGGGGTCGATGATCCCGATCCGGTTCGCCCGCCGGTGGAGGTCGAGTTTTTTTGCCCGCAGATCGTGTTCGTCCACGCGCATGAGCAGGTGGACCCTCTTGTTCCAGTGCTCCATCGAAGTCATGGCGCATTGCCAGTTGCCGACGTGCGCCGTGAGCAGGACGAACCCGTTTTTTCCGGCGGTCAGCGGGTCGATGATCTCGAAATTCCGCCGGTGGAAGCGGAGCCGGTCGCCGCCGTGGACGAGGTGGTATCGGTCGATCAGGCACCGGCCCTGGGCGAGGAAAATCCGGTAAACATTCCAGCGCTGGCGCAACGGACCATGCGCCGGAAACCGCCGCCTGAGATAGGCGAGCGCGGCCCGGACGACAGACGTGTCGAACAGCGCATACCACGCGCAGACGAAGAAGAGCAGGCCGTAGGCTCCCCTCAACCCGGTCAGCCGGAGGGCGGTGGTGAAAAACCAAAAACCCAGCGCGCTGCCCCGCGGTTTCCGGGTGGGCTGCCGGGGTGCCCCGGCGAGCTGCCGGTGGGGCAACGGGAGAAGGCGGCGCAGGACGAGGAGCACATGCCGGTGCGTGAGCCACAGGTTGTCCATGAACGGACGGAAACTGGAGATGCGGTCGGACGCAGGCGGATACCAGACGCGGACCGGGACATGGCGCACCGTGAGCCCGGCCCAAGCGGCGCGGGCGAGAACCTCCACCTCGAAGTCGAACCTGCGCCCGGCAACGGGCAGGGCGAGAAGGTGGCGCACCGGATACGCCCGGAAACCGCTTTGCGTGTCGCGGAGGGGAAGGCCGGTTTCGAGGCGGAGCCAGAAATCCGAGAACCCGCGCCCGAAGACGCTTTTCCGGGGGACGTTCGGACCGCCCATGTCCCGTTCTCCGATCACGATCGCGTCCGGTTCCGCTTTGATGAGCGGGAGAAATGCGCGGAGGTCGTCCGGGAAATGCTGCCCGTCGGCATCCACCGAAATCATGGTCGTCCCGCCGCGTTTCCCAACCTCCCGGGCGGCGGAGAGAAGCGCGGCCCCCTTGCCCCGGTTAACCTCGTGCCGGATGACGGGAATATCCGTGCCCGACATCAACGCCCGCAGATCGGCGTCCCGGCTGCCGTCGTCAACGATCAGGACATTGGGAACGATCTCGCGGCAGGCAAGAGCGACATCGCGGACTGTCCCGGTATTGTCGCGCGCGGGGATGACGACCCAGACGGCAGCGGAGGTTGAAGGATAAGAAGTCAAATCTTGCGACCGAATTTATCCGCACAACCCGGACGCACCCAGATTGTTTTTCCTGCGGGCCATTTGACGATATCGGATCTTTGATTTGCGGACATGTTGGCATCTTAGCGGATTTCGAAGCCCATTCCATACCGAGTTTCGCAAAGCATCGGTCCGGAATGCTCAGAGCCACGAGGAGAGCGCGGCGGATGCCGTCGCCGAACGCGCTGAGCCGCAAATTCTCCTCCCACCAATCTCGGTCAACTCAAAGCCATCGCCAAGCCCTTCTACGACCGGCTCGCTGGCATTTCCGGGGACGGATTGACGCCTGACGGCAAAAAGGACAAAATTTCCGGCCTTATGTGGAACTCCGCCCATCAACACATCCTCGACCTCGTGGCCTACGAACCCGGAAAGCCGGTCGAGGAGCTGGCCCGCGAAATGGGCCTCGCCCCATCGGATATCATCAAGCTCGCCTCGAATGAAAACCCGCTCGGCCCGTCTCCCAAAGCCCTGGCGGCCATGCGGGAGACCCTGGAGCGGGCGCACTTCTACCCGGATGGCGGCGGGTGGGCGCTGCGCAACGCGATCGCCGCAAAACTCGGCCTCGCCCGGGAAAATGTGATCCTCGGCAACGGGTCGAACGAGATCATCGAATTCCTCGGCCATGCGTTTCTGCGTCCGGGCGACGAGGTGGTGACCGCGAGGCATGCGTTCGCGGTCTACACCTTGATGGCCCAGCTCTTCGGCGCAACGACCGTGGAAGTTCCGGACCCCGGATACACCCACGATCTGGACGCGATGCTCGCCGCGATCACCCCGCAGACCCGCCAGCTTTTTGTCGCCAACCCGAACAACCCGACCGGGACGATGGTCGGGCAGGACGAGATCGACCGCTTTATGGAACGCGTCCCGGATCACGTGCTGGTGATTTTTGACGAGGCCTATTTCGAGTTTCTCGACAACCCGCCGGATGTCCTCCGTCATGTCCGCGAGGGCCGGAATGTCGTCGTCATGCGCACGTTCTCGAAGATCCAGGGCCTCGCGAACCTCCGCATCGGATACGGCCTCGCCCCGCAAAAAATCGCGTCCGTCCTGCAGAAGACCCGCCAGCCGTTCAACGCGAACGGCATCGCGCAAGCCGGCGCGCTCGCGGGGCTCGGGGATGACGAGCACATGCGCCGCACACGGGACCTCACGCACGAGGGACGAAATTACCTCCAGGCCGAATTCTCGGAGATGGGGCTCGAGTTCGTCCCCAGCGTGGCGAATTTCGTTCTCGTCCACGTCGGCGACGGCGACGCGGTCTTCCAGGCGCTTCTGCGCCGGGGCCTGATCGTCCGGGCGATGAGGAGCTACAAACTCCCGGCATGGATCCGCATTTCCGTGGGCACCATGAATCAAAACCGCCGCTTCATCTCGGAGCTGAAGGCGCTTGATGCCGTCGGCGGCCTGCCGCGCGGACCACTCGCGACTGCCTGATCCCATGCGCCCCGGGGACACGATCGCGGCCATCTCCACGCCCCCGGGCGAGGGGGCGGTCGCGTTGGTCAGGATCTCCGGGCCGGATGCGCCCGCGATCCTGGGGAAAATTTTCCGGCCGGGGGTTCCCATGCCCCGTCGGGCGACGCACGGACGGATCGTCGAGAACGGCGTGACTGCGGACGAGGTCCTGGTCTGCCTGTTCCAAGCTCCGGCAAGTTACACCGGCGAGGACATGGCGGAGATCGGATGCCACGGCGGAATCCTGCTGGCCGCGCACATCCTGGAGATTGTGCTCCGCCAAGGGGCCCGTGCAGCGGAGCCGGGCGAATTCACCCAGCGCGCATTCCTGAACGGCAAGCTCGACCTCACCCAGGCCGAGGCCGTCATGGACCTCATCAGCGCCAGGACCCCGCTGGCGATGCGGGCCGCCGCCGAGCAGTTGCAGGGCCGCCTGGGCGACGAGGTCTCGGGCATCCGGGCGGATATCCTGGAAACGGTCGCCCACCTCGAGGCGTGGATCGATTTTCCCGAGGAGGGAATCGACCCCGCCACCGGAGCGCTCCTCCTGGGAAAAATTTCGTCCTGCATTTCGCGGATCGGACGTCTGCTCTCCACGGCCGGGAGCGGACGGATTCTGCGCGAAGGGGTGCGCGTGGCGATCGTCGGACGTCCGAATGTCGGAAAATCGAGCCTGTTGAACCGGCTGCTGGGCATGGAACGCGCGATCGTCAGCCCGGTCCCGGGCACGACCCGGGACACCATCGAGGAATCCGCGTGCCTCCGCGGAATTCTTTTTCGGCTCACCGACACCGCCGGCCTCCGCGAGACCGGGGATCCCGTCGAGCGCGAGGGGGTTGAGCGCGCTCTTCTCACCATCGAACAGGCGGACCTCGTCCTGCATGTCCTCGAGGCCTCGGGCGAGTTCGACGAGCCCGTGCTGCGGGCGCGCGAAATCCTCGTGGCGAATAAAATCGACCTGGTCCCGTGTGCGGACCATTTGCCCGCCACCGCCGTGCGCGTTTCCTCGAAAACCGGCGAGGGATTTCCCGCCCTTGTCGGGGCCATGATCCGCGAAACCTGCGGCCAGCACCTCTCCTCCGGCCAGTCGCTCGCCGCAGTGAATGCGCGCCACAAAACCCTGCTCGAATCCGCGTCCGGATCGCTCGGCACCGCCGCCGGGCTGCTCCAGGCGGGAGAACCTCCCGAACTCCCCGCCATCGAGATCCGCGCCGCCCTCGACAGCGTCGGACAAATCATCGGAACCGCCGACACGGAAGAAATCCTCGGCGAAATCTTCGGACGGTTCTGCATCGGCAAGTAGTCCGGCCGCCCGGAGGACGGCGGGCCATCGTGATCAAAATATACCGGCCTTTGCTGCTGCGGTATGAGTGTCTGTCATTGTCGATGATTCGAGCGACTTGCAAATTACATCGGTTCCGTCACCATGACCCCGGCGGGCTGAATCCCGTCGGGGCCTCCCGATCCAAATAAGTCTCGGCGATCCCGCCCTGCCAAATGAAACCATCCCTATGCTAAAAACGAAAACCACCCTTGAATCCTTCCTGCTGCTCATCGCGGCGGCACTCCCCGTCTCCGCGGAGACGCCCGCGCCATCCGGTGCCTCAACCCTCAGCCCGTTTGGCATTGGCGCGTGCCACCAAACGTCACAAACACCGGAAAAATGGATTCCGCAGATGGCCCAGATTGGCATCGGGATGAACCGGTCTGCCGCCTGCAGTTGGGCCGCCGTGGAGCCTGCGGAGGGGAAATGGGAATGGGCGGCGCTGGATCGCCAGATGCAATGCATGACCGACAACAAGATCGAATCCGGAGGCCTCCTGATCGGCTACCCCGCATGGAGCCGGGTGGCCGGCGAACCGGCCGGAATAAGACTGCCAGTCAACAACCTCGCGGGCTGGTCCAACTACGTCACGCAGATCGTCGGGCGCTACAAGGACAGGGTGAAATACTGGGAAGTCTGGAACGAACCGCCGAACTTCACCGGCAAGGATCAAACCGCCGCAGACTACGCCAAAATCGTCGTCGCCGCCTACGACGCTGCCAAGGCCGCCAATCCCGATTGCAAGATCGGCCTGGCCACCAAATCCGCCCATGTGAACTATTTGAAACAAGCCATCGAAGCCGGGGCCAAGGACCATTTCGACTACATCACGGTGCATCCCTACGAGATTCTATCCGGTGTGGCTGACGGCAGGGGCACCGAACCGCTTTACATGCACATCGTTCCCACCATCCGGAAAATGCTGGCCGACGTGAATCCCGCCAAGGCGGACGCGCCCGTCTGGTTTACGGAATTGGGAGTTGATTCCGGTCCGGTTGGCAAAGGATATGGCAAAGGTTCCGACGTTGCGGCCCAGGCCCTCGTCAAGGCCTATACGATGGGCATCGCCCAAGGAGTGGCCTGCATCAACTGGTTCGAGGGAATGGACGGCGACAGCGGCCCGATGGGCCTGCTCGACGCCGCCGGAAAACCGCGCCCGAATTATACGGCGATGACGCAGCTCATCCGGCATCTGGGACCCCATCCGAAATACTTGGGCTGGGTGCTCCTCAATGGCAAAGACTACGGCTTCGTTTTTCAAGGTGCCCAAGGAACCGTCCTCTCCACCTGGGCTCCCAAAGGAACTCCCGACCACGTCGCCTTCGGCCAACCCGTCGAGATCGTCGATCCCCTCACCGGTGCCGTCACCAAGGCGGATGCCTGCGACCTGACCACCTCTCCTGTTCTGGTCCTCGGCGTGCCCGCTTCACTGGTGGCGGAAGCCAAGGCGAACAAGGCAAAGCCATTTTCGTGGGGGGGTGATTACTCGGACGCGAAATCCGTTTCCATCGAAACCGTGGGCGACAAGACCGTCGAAAAGGGCCTCCACACGCTGGCGGGCGAGGCCGTGGCTGCCGCTGTTGTCGCCTATGGCGGAAACGCCCGTTCCGGCGACATTCCCGGCGGGAACACCTTCATCGTCGATCCCAACTTCCTCTCCTACACCGCCACTCCCATCAGGATCACCGCCGTCGTCCGCCGCAACGAAGCGAACGCCAACTCCGGCTTCAAGCTCGTCTATGAATCCACCGCCGGATACAAGACGCTCGGCTGGTATACAGTGCCCGACAACAAGCAATGGCACACGGTGACCTGGGACATCGACAACGCGCAATTCGTCAACATGTGGGGCTTCGGCTTCCGGTTCGACTCCGACGGCAACCAATACAACAAATACTACATCCAAAGCGTGACCGTGGAGAAAGCCGCCAAAGCAAAGGATGCACTGACCAGCCAATGACGAAAACGCCGTTGCATGGCGTTTCTGTTTCCCGGAATCCCGCTCAGTTCCACTGCATGACCTGCCTGCGCCAATCGGTCGGCGAGCAACCGCTGCGCGCCCGGAACCATTTGGCGAAGTGGGAGGCATCGGAAAACTTGAGGCGGTCGGCGATTTCCTTGATCGAAAGGCCCCCTGACTGGAGCAATTCGCGAGCCTCGTCGAAACAGTGCGTAAGGCACCAGTCCCGCGGAGTGAGTCCCGTGGCCTGCTTGAAAATGCGGTTGATCTGGGCCCGTGAGAGCCCCACTTCCCTTCCCAACCCCTTGAAGTCCACCGGTGCCACCGAAATGCGCGTGCTGAAGTGCGCCATCATGCGAAGCACCCGGGGATCCAGATTCTCCTGAGGCACCAGGGCGGTATGCTCCCGTTGCTCATGCCATTCGGCCAGCCAAAGGCGAAAGAGGCCCCTCCTTCGGCAATCCACCGACGAAGGGTGGCCTCTGTCCTCGTCAATATGACTTTGCTCATAGGCGCAAAGCGCCTCGGCCAATCGCAGCATTTCTTTCTGCGCCGGCCCGCCCGCAACGACTTGCGGAGGAAGCAGGGGAAGCAAAAAATCCAGCCCCCTCCAATGGACCCAGAAATGGATCGATAGGATGTGTGACGAAGCGGAAACGTAATGCGAGCGTTGGATCAGGGGATCGAGAAAAACCCAGTCACCCGCACCCGCGTTGATTGTTCCCCTATCCGAAATCACCTGAATGCTGCCGCTACGAATATACCAGCAAGTGTAGAAGGATACGCGATGGTTCCGATACACGCGATGGATGTCCTCCACTTCATGGTCATAGACGGATTTCAAAATATATTCGGCAATTCTGGAAAGGGGTTCTTGGGACACGATGAGCCGAATATACCATAGTTTGGATTGCGTGTATATGGCTTTCAGCTTGAGATGCGTCAATCGCCATACCAGTCTGTAGGCACATTTCCCAACCTCATGACCGCATTTCTTAACCAATCCCCTTGTGAAATTCCCCTGATCGCGGAGGTCGATGTTCTGGTCGTCGGCGGCAGCAGCGGGGCTGTTGCGGCGGCGAGCCGTGCGGCGAAGTCCGGACAAAAAGTTTTTCTCGTGGCACCCCGGGGTTATTTGGGGGAGGACTTGTGCGGGACATTCCGGTTGTGGCCCCGAGAAGATTCGTTTGATTCGGAACTGGCGAAACCCCTCTTTGCGACGGTTCCTCCGGATCCCCTGCACATCAAGTTTTCGCTCCAGCGGACGCTGATCGGGGCGGGAATCCCGTTTCTGCTGGAGACATTTGTCACGGAGGTCCTGCGGGACGACCCCGGCCAGGTGTGTGGGGTCGAGTTTGTCAATAAATCGGGCCGCCAGGCGATCCGGGCAAAAGTCATCATCGATGCGACCCCCCACGCGGGCGTGGCTCATTTGGCTGGCGTGCCTTTTGTGGACAGGCCTGGGGCGAGTCTCTTGTTTCAACGGACCGTGATAGGTGGCAAAATCCCATCCGGCATCCGGGACGAGCGGATTGTGGACATCCGGCCGACGCCGACCCCGATTGTTTGGAAGGAAAATCGTTTTGTGGGGACTGTCTATACGTTGCGCCTGCCGCTGCCGGATCGCGGCCCGGCGTCCTTCGCCCAAGCGGAGCAAACCGCCAGGGATATGACCTGGCATAAGGAACAGGCCTTCGCTTCCGAGCAGCTTTACTATGTTCCCACCTGGATGCTGGGAGACGCGCGCGAGGATGCTTCCCGCCAGGCCGGTCCGGTCGTTCCCGCCGGGGCGTTTTGCAGCCGGTCCTGCCCGCAGTTGGTTTTGCTCAACGGATGTGGGGCAGTTTCCCAGGAACGTGCCTCGCAGATTCTCGAGCCGGCGGCATTGATTGCCCTCGGGGAAAAGATCGGGGCGATGGCGGCCGAATTCGACGGACGGCTCGGCGAGCCATCCCTACCATCTGTCGGTAGGGCGCTGTCGCCGACAGCGCCGTTGCTTCCGGGCGAGGCGTCGGTGCCTGCGGTGGACCTCCGCGAACCGCAATTCGTCGGCAGGAAGCTCGGTGTGCTTCGTTCGGCCCCAAAGGCGTTGCCGGTGTTTGAGGAGGTCGATGTCCTCGTGGTGGGCGGCGGAACCGGCGGAGCCGCGTCCGGAATCGGGGCCGCCCGACATGGCGCGCGCACGTTGATGATCGAGTTTCTGCATGGGCTCGGCGGTGTGGGAACCTTGGGGATGATCAACCGCAATTGGTATGGCAATACGGTGGGCTTCACCGCCGAGGTGGACAGGGCGGTCGGATTCCGCGATGGCTCGGCTGGGCTGCCATCCTTCGAGATGGACTCTCCTCCCAGGACCATCGGATTCCACGATGGGCATTCCGAGCCTGCCTTTACAGGCTGGCATGTTGAAGACAAGATGGAGTGGCTCCGTTCCGAATTTTGCAAGGCAGGCGGTTTGCTCTGGTTGCACTCGACCACGTGTGGAGTGCTGCTGGATGGAAACACGGTCTGCGGTGTTATCGCCGTCACTCCCTGGGGCAGGGGCGTCATCCGGGCGAAGGTTGTCATCGATGCAACGGGCAATGCCGATGTGATCGCGGCGGGAGGCGGGGCGACACGCTTCATGGGCGGAGAGGTTTTTGCGCTGCAAGGAGTGGGCCTGAGCAGTCGCGACCCCCTCCAGCACGGCAACAACAGCGATTGGGGGTTTGTCAACGATTCGGATGGCGGAGATCGGACGCGGATGCAGGTGACGGGCAATACCAAATGGGCGGGCACGGCCTTCGATGTCTCTCCGCTCATCGCCTCCAGGGAACGGCGGAGCGCCATCGGTGATTACACACTCACTTCGACAGATATTTTCCGGAAGCGTGTGTTTGCGGACGGAATCTGCATTGCGCGGGATAATTTTGACCAGCACGGCTATACGGTGGATCCGTTGCTCCGCTTCGGTTTTCCCGGGAGAAAGAAAGTGATCGAGGCGATCCTGCCTTATCGCTGCCTTTTGCCGGTGGGATTGGAAAATATCTTTGCGACCGCTTTGGGTGTCAGCGTGGATCGGGACGCGCTGCCGGTTGTCCGTCCGCAGCCCGACATCCAGAACCAGGGTTTCGCGGCGGGCATCGCCGCGGCATTGGCTGTCCGCGAGGGGGGAACCATTCGCGATCTCGATATTCGCATTCTTCAAAAGCGCCTCATCGAACTCGGCGCGCTGCCGGCTGGTGCCTTGGATTGGAAGGAGACCCCGAAAGCGGGGCACCAGGAAGTGCTGGAGGCGTTGCAGACTTTTTCCGCCCACGATAACGAGACGGATCTGACATGCCTCCAATGCTGGGCCACGGTTTTCGACGCCCCAAAGGATCTGGCGATTCGCGAAGTTCGAATCGCTCTTCATGCCGCCAGAAATCCCGACAAGGCAGTCTGGATGGCCATCTTTCTTGCCGAACACGGACAATCGGATGCGTGCGAAACGCTCCTCGAATATCTCGAGGCGCATCCGGAATGGGACGAGGGCTGGATTTTCCGGGGGATGCACAATCACGGAAGCGGGTATAGCCGGGACGACAGCGTGATTCTGGCGCTCGGAACGGCGAAGGAACGCCGGGCACTTCCCGCCCTTTTGGAGCGCTTGGAAGTATTGACCGCCGAGTCCCCTTTCTCGCACTTCCATTCCCTGTCCTTGGCTTTTGAGCGCATCGGGGCACCGGAGGCTGCGGCCGCCCTTGCCTCCAAATTGCTGGAGGTTCAGGATGACCATCGGTTGGCGGTTACCTTCTCGGAATTGGAAGGAAAGGTGCTCAAGGACGAGGAACGGCGAAGGGACCCCAACGATAACCTGACTCGGGAGCACTCCCTCCGGACGCTTCTTCTGGCCCGCTCCCTTTACCGGTGCGGGGATTGCGATGGAACGGGATTAAAGGTGCTCCAGCAATTTGCCGATGGCCTGGAAGGGGTGTATGCCAAATACGCCCGTGATACTCTGGCTTCCTCGCCAGTCCTCCAGGCGGCGTAATCTCCTTATATGGCTCTCGAACTCAAACCCAACGACATACTCCTCTTCTTCGGCGACAGCGTCACCGATTGCGGTCGCGACCGCGCCAAGCTGGATTCGCTCGGCAACGGATACGTCAACCAGATCAATGCCCGGTTGGGCCATGCCCTTGCGTCGCCGGCCTTGCGTGTCATCAACCAAGGGTGCAGCGGACACCGTGTCTATGACCTTGAGCCTCGCCTCGAGACCGACCTGCTCGCTCACAAACCCACCGTCGTCACTTTCCTGATCGGCATCAATGACGTGTGGCGCCGCTACGACCGCAACCTCATCTCCGCCGCTGCCGACTTTGCCGCATGCTACAGGCGCATCCTCACGCGCATCGTTACCGGGCTCAATCCGCGCCTTGTCCTGATGGAACCATTCCTCCTTCCCGTCCCACCCGACCGCCGCGCATGGCGTGAAGACCTTGATCCAAAAATCGGCATCGTGCGCGATCTCGCGCTGGAATTTGGAGCCGACTTGATTCCGCTCGATGGTCAATTTACCGCCGCCGCCACCCGTTCCCCGGCAGATTTCTGGCTGCCCGATGGGGTGCATCCCAGCGCCGCCGGGCATGCCCTGATCGCCGATGCCTGGTTGGAAAACGCCCGCCTGTAAACAAACAGCACATCCCGCCAAAATCTTACGAATCAACCGTGAACTCTCCGATGACTCCCGAGATGCGGGCTTGGGTGGAACAAACCCTGCGCTCGCTCAGCCCGCGCGAAAAGATCGGCCAAACCTCCCAGGAACGTCTCGCGACCGCCGGATTGCACGAGGGGAACCTCGAGCAATGGCTTCAGGAAAATCCCGTCGGCAGTGTTTTCTGCGGTGGCGAAATCATCGAGGGCACTGGCGATTCC
>JBAYTU010000017.1:0-48434 GCA_041675465.1 Terrimicrobiaceae bacterium
ACGCGCAAGGGGGTAGGTCGGCACTACAAGCCCTTTGAGGACTACCCCCCTGTGTTTATGCGCCTCCGCGGGCCTCGGAGGGCTGAAAATAGCTGATTTTCGCCTCCAGTCCGCGAAGTGGGGGTAACCTCCCAGAGTTTTTTCGGTCCGGCCAGGGCGGCAAAGAGCCGTCTGGCGCCATCGGGGGGAGTCGTGTCATCGGCGTCTGCCACGATGATGGCGACCGGTCCGGGAAACTTTTTCAATGCCGCCGGGGAATCGAAGCGGTCGAGGAGGAGCAGGCGAACCGGGAGCCAGGGGTAATGGTGGGCGGCGGCGGAGACCATGGACTCGAAGGGGGTGATCAGAATGATGCCCCGAACTTTGTCGGGACGCATTTTTGCGGCCTGGGCGGCAACTCCCGTGCCGAGGGACTCCCCCACCACAACCAGCCTCACTTGCCGGCCTGCCAGACGATATTTCCCGAGACGATCGTTGCGACGGCGCGACCTTTCCAGGCGTGTTTGTCGAAGGGGGTGTTGCGGGAGAGCGATTGCGAACGGGCCGCGTCGAAAGTCCATTCCAAATCGGGATCGATCAGCGTCACATCGCCGGGGGTGCCGTCGGAGAGCGTCCCGCGGTCGAGGCGCAGAAGCTTTGCGGGCTCGAGGGTGTAGAGTTCGATGAGGCGCCCGAGCGGGATCACCTTCCGCTTGTGAACGAGGAGGTCGCAGAATGTGGCGAACTCGGTCTCGAGTCCGGTGATGCCGAACGGGGCGTGATCGAACTCGACCTCCTTTTCATACGTGGCGTGCGGTGCGTGGTCGCTGCAGAGGATGTTCAGCGTGCCATCGGCGATCCCTTCGAGGATGGCCTCCACGTCCTCCTCCGCCCGCAACGGGGGGTTCATTTTGAAGTTCGTGTCGAATGTTTTCAGAGAGGCGTCGGTGAGGGCGACGTGGTGGGGGCAGACCTCTCCCGAGATCGGGATTCCGCGCTGGCGGGCTTCGCGGAGCAGGCGCACGCTGCCGCCGGAGCTGATGTGCTGGCAATGGATCGGCGAGCGGCAAAGTTCGGCGAGCATGACGTTCCGCGCCACGATCATTTCCTCCCCCATCCGGGGCCATCCGGGGAGCCCGAGCCTCAGGCTCCACTCGCCCTCGTGCATGACGCCGTCGCCCACCAGCGAGTAGTCCTGACAATGGTCCATCACGGGCAGGTTGAACATCCGGGCATATTCGACCGCCCGCCGCATGACCTCGTGGTTTTGCACGCAATGCCCGTCGTCGGTGAGGGCGACGACCCCCGCTGCCGCGAGCGCGCCGAACGGCGCGAGCTCTTCGCCGACGAGCCCCTTGGTGATGGCTCCGGTGCAAAAAACATTCACGCAGGCGACCGCCTTCGCGCGCTCGCGGATCCAGGTGATCGTGGCCGAGCTGTCTGCGGCGGGCGAGGTGTTCGGCATGGCGACCACGCTGGTGAACCCACCGGACGCGGCCGCGCGCGTGCCGGTGGCGATCGTTTCCTTGTGCGATTGCCCCGGCTCGCGCAGATGCACGTGGATGTCGATCAACCCCGGTGCCACGACGAGCCCGGAAGCATCGAGGGTTTCGCAGTTTCCTGGTGGGGGGGCCTTCGAGATCCGCCCGTCCACGACGAAAATGTCGGCAATTTCGTCGCGGCGGTTCGCCGGGTCGATGACGCGTCCGTTTTTGATGTGGAGGTTTTTCATGTCGGGAGCCCTGCCCCTCCTGCGCAGAGGTAGAGGACCGCCATGCGGACGGCGATCCCGTTGGTCACCTGTTCCAGGATCACGCTGCCCGCGCCGTCGGCGACTTCGCTGTCGATCTCGACGCCCCGGTTGATCGGGCCGGGGTGCATGATCAGGCATCCGGGCTTGAGCCGCGCGGCGCGGGCCTTGGTGAGGCCGAAGAGCGAGACGTATTCCCCGAGCCCGGGGAAATATTCCTTTCGCTGGCGTTCGTGCTGGATGCGCAGGAGGTTGATCACGTCCGCCTCCCCGAGGACATCGTCCAGCCGGTGGACGACGCGTGCGCCGAGTTTTTCAAAGCCGGCGGGGACGAGCGTTGACGGGCCGACGAGGGTCACGTTCGCGCCGAGTTTCACGAGGCCGTGGATGTTCGAGCGGGCGACGCGGCTGAAGAGGATGTCTCCGACGATCAGCACGTTCAGCCCGGCGATCCTGCCGTGTTTTTGCCGCATGGTGAAAATGTCCAGGAGCCCCTGGGTCGGGTGCTCGTGCGAGCCGTCTCCGGCATTGATGACGCTGGAATCCAGGCGGTCGGCCAGAAAGCGCGGCGAGCCGGCCGAGCTATGGCGCAGCACGATGATGTCCGCGTGGAGGGCCTGCAAATTCAGTGCGGTGTCCTTGAGCGTTTCGCCCTTTTGCAGGCTGGAGGCGGTTGCCGAGATGTTGACGACATCCGCGCTCAGGCGCATCGCCGCGATCTCGAACGAGGTTCGCGTGCGGGTGCTCGGCTCGACGAAAAAATTCACGAGCGTCTTTCCGCGGAGGGAGGGGACTTTTTTCAGGTTCCGCTCGCCGACGCCCTTGAAGGCGGTGGCTGTGTCGAGAAGGAACCCGATCTCCTCGGCACCGAGGTCGTCGAGCCCGATCAGGTCTTTGCGCGTCCAGGTTTTCATGGGCCGACCACTTTCACCGAGTCGGGAACCCCGTCCAGATTCTCGAAGCGCACGCGGATTTTTTCGCCGCGGGTTGTCGGCAGATTTTTTCCCACGTAGTCGGCGCGGATGGGGAGTTCCCTGTGCCCGCGATCCACCAGGACGGCCAGTTGGATTTGCGATGGGCGCCCGAACGAGGCCAGCGCGTCGAGGGCCGCCCGGCAACTGCGGCCGGTGAAAAAAACATCGTCCACCATCACGACCGGGCGTCCGTCCAGATCGACCGGAAGCCTGGTGGGGACCGGCGCGGTGACTTTCCCCCGCGTCGAGAGATCGTCGCGGTGCATCGAGATGTCCAGAGTGGCGAGGAACGGGCGTTTCCGCTCGATTTTCTCGATATGGTCGGCCAGCCGCCCGGCGACCTCCACTCCCCTGGTCGGGATTCCCGCGAGCACCAGCGCCTCCAAATCCGGGTGGTGCTCGATGATTTCGTGAGCCATCCGGCGGATCGCTTTTTGGATCGCGTCCGCATCCATCTCGATGCGTTCTGTCTTTTGCAGCATTTTCTCCTTCGCGCCCTCTCGGGAGCACATTAAAGGCGGGCGGTTATCAGTCGGGTCAAGCTTTTGCCTGGCGGGAGCGGTCGGACCTCCATGTCGAGCGATACTTCACAATCCAGTCCAGCAGGGCGCGTTCGAAACCGATGTCCTGTCCGACTTTTTCACTTTCGATCCACTTGTGCCGGAGGATCTCTTCCCTTTCGGCGAGAAATTCCTTATAGAGAACGGAGTTCTTCACGAGATCGGCACTCTCGTTTTTCTGGGAGCTCATTGGCATGGAATGATGTGGCGGTGCTCGGGAATGTCAAACGGATTCCTGGGAAAAAACGGGATTTTATTTATTTAAGTGACAGGATACAAACAAGTTGAGAAAAATTAACGACATGGGATTTTTTCAGGAAAAAAGGGCCTGTAAAACCGCTTGGGTATCGCGAAAGTCCTCGAAGAGAAAATCCGGGGCGTGTTCGGCCAACGAGCCTTTCCCGTAATTTCCGGTGGCGATGGCGACGGTTTTGGCACCGATTGCACGCCCGCATTCGATATCCCTCGGGGTGTCTCCGATGACGAAAATCCGCGAGGGATCGAAGTGGACCCCGTGTTTTTCGGTCGCGCGGGCGCGGGCGAATTTTCCCAGCTCGTTGCGGTCGTGGTGGTCGTCCGCGAAGGCTCCGAATTCAAAATAGTCCCAGACGCCGTAGTGGCCGAGTTTGATTTCCGCTCCCCTGACCATGTTGCCGGTCAGGAGGGCGAGGACGGCGTCCGGGTGTTGTTTCAGGGCGTCGAGCAGCGGAAGAATCCCCGGGAGCACCCGTCCGGGATGCCTGGGCATGCTCCGGGCGAGATGGTGCAGGTAGCTGTCCAGGAGGGCGGTCGTGTTTTCCGGGGACGCCGGGAGGCCGTGTTTTTCCAGCAGCGCGACGGCGATCCGGGCGTCGGTGGCACCGGCGAGCGCGATCCCGGTCAGATCTTCCGCGACGCCGAACCGCGAGGCCATCGCCTGGATCAGCGCGGATTCCCCGGCACCGCCGGAAGTGATCAATGTGCCGTCGATGTCGAAGAGAAAAAGGCGTCGGCTACTCGCCATTGTCATGGTCCTCGGGTTCCGGCTCGAGGATTTCGCCATGCTTGCTGAACTTCCTGTGCCTCTTTCCGGTTGGCAGCGGGCTCAAGGTCATGCCGATCGCACGCCCGACGAGCTTCGGCTCCATGTCGACATGGGCCATCCCGGCGAGATCCTCGCGGACCCTCTGGACGACCTGCATGCCGAGCTCCTGGTGGGCCATCTCGCGTCCGCGGAATTGCAGGTGGACTTTCACCTTGTTGCTCTTGTCGAGGAAGTCTTCGGCGTGGCGGACCTTGGTGAGATAGTCGTGCTCGTCGATGTTCACCCGGAATTTGATTTCCTTGACCTTGGTGGTCGCCTGTTTTTTGTCTTTGTCCTGCTTCGAGAGATCGTAGCGGAACTTTCCGAAATCAACGATCCTGCACACCGGCGGCTGCGCGTTCGGCGCGATCTCCACCAGATCCAGGCCCATGTTCCTCGCCCTGCGGATCGCCTCATCCAGGCGAAGGATGCCCAACTGCTGGTTGTTTGATGCGACGATGACGCGCACTTCTCGTGCGCGGATCCGTTCGTTGATTCGAATATCCTTTAAGTTAATAGGGCCTCCGGGGTTTGGGTGAGGACGCGCGCGTCCAAACTTGGTTGAACAACGGGACGCGCGACGCGGGGCAAGTCGGGTTCATGCGCGGCATGAATCAGCTTTTGCGAATAGAAAAATGCATGTTCAACTTGTCCTCAATACGGGGCGCAGGATGAGAGGAATTGTGCCTCCGAGGCAAGAGCAAATTTGCGCTGTGCCATCAAAATCCCGGATTGGGCCCTGCGGTGCCGACGGTGCCGGGCTTCCCGGAGGGGACAGTTTTGCCGGGGCTCGTGTCGAGGAACGTGATCGCCACGACGCCGCCGTTGGAATCGGCCAGCGCGATGCAGTGGATCCGGCGTTCCGCCTTTGGAGAGAGCCATTCGGCGTTGAATTTCGAGTAGCCCGCGTTCAGGTGCAGGTCGCCCAACTGGGGCACGGCGGCCCCGGTCCGGGTGGGCGGGCCGAACCTTTTGATCAGGTAATCGCGGAGCCCCTCCCAGCCGCCGGCGGTGATATAGGTGTGTTCGGTCGACCCCTGGAAATACCGGAGTTCCATTTTCCGCACCCGGCCATCCTGGAACGTCAGCACCAGCATGCTGATATAGGGATTCGGTTTGTAGATCTCGTAAACCTCGCATCCACCCCGCGTGGAAGAACTTTTCTTCGCGCTTCCAAATTTGTGCAGGACGCCCTTCCCATCCCCGAGTTTGACGCCCGCCACCTCCAGTTTTTTGAAAGCGGAATCGGCGGGCCTTGGCGCGGGGCGTTTCGCGTTGCCGGCGCATCCGGTCGCGAATGTGGTGGCCGCAAGCAGGGTGATGATCAAACGGGCGGGCATGGTTTCGTCGAACTTGCGGAATCGCAACACACCCACGCAAAAAAGGCCAGAAGAGAATTTGCGCGGACCATGGGCAATGTCGTCCACTTGGCAGGGAGACCTTTAACCGCAGATTTTCAGGAGGAGAGCAAAGACATGATGATCCTGATGAGAGGCCGTTTATCACGGCTCCAGGTAGCCGTGCTTTTGCAGGAACCGCTCGAGCTGGGCCACGTCGAAATCTCCGAGCGCCAGCCCGTCCACTTCGATGACCGGCACCAAGGATTGCCCGCTTAGCTCCACCGCCCTTTGTCGGGCGGCCGGGTCCGCGCCAACATCGGAAACAGTGTATTTCCAACCGCGCGAATCAAGCCACTCCTTGGCCTCCAGGCACCAGCCGCAGAGCGGTCTTGAGTAAAGGGTGATTCGGGCCGGCTGTTTGAGAATTTTCATCGTGGGAAAGATATTCGCTCCCGGGCATCGTGCAAGGCCGGGGGCGGAATTGTAGAGCTTCGAAAGGGTATTCTGTATCCGGGGGCGCTGTTGCAGGACCCGGAGCAGGCGGTTGTCCAATCGGCCGGGCTCGCGCTCGCCCGACGGACCGCCGTCGCGAACGAAACCCTTTCGCTCTGATCCTGAGACGAACCTACTTTGCGGAGGAAGGGAAATCCGGCGTGTAAATCTGGTCGAATGTCCCGCCTTTTGCGAAGTGCGATTTCTGGGCGGCGGCCCATCCGCCGAAGGCTTCCTCCACACCGATGAGTTTGATGGCGGGGAACCGCGAGGCATTCTCCGCGAGGATGGCGGCGTTGCGGGGTCGGAGCAACTGGCTGGCGGCGAGCCGTTGGGCGGGGGCGGACCAGAGGAAGCCCAAATAATCCTCCGCGAGCGGGCGCGATCCCCGCTTGTCCACCACAGCGTCCACGAGGCTGACGGGAAATTCGGCGAGGATGCTTTGCGCGGGATAAACGACATCGAAGCCGCCTTGGTCGAATGCGGTTTGGATTTGCCGGACCTCGCTTTCGAAAGTCAGCAGGACGTCGCCAATGCCCTTTTGGACGAACGTATTCGTCGCGGCGCGCCCACCCGCCTCCAAAACCGGGACGTTTTTGAAGAGGGCTCTGACAAATTCCTTTGGCGCGGCAGCATCTCCGGGCGACTTGTCCTGCGCGAAGGCCCAGGCGGCGAGGTAGCTGTAGCGGCCGTTGCCCGAGGTCTGCGGGTTCGGGATGATGACGGAAGTTCCCGGGGCGACGAGATCCCCCCAGTCTTTGATGCCCTTGGGATTTCCCTTGCGGACAAGAAAGACGATGGTGGAAGCATACGGTGAGGCCCCGTCCGGCAGGCGCGATTTCCAATCCTTCGCGACCAGCCCGGCCCCGACAAGGGCGTCGATATCGGTTTCCTGGTTCATGGTGACGACATCGGCTGGAAGCCCGTCAATGACCGCGCGGGCCTGTTTGCTCGACCCGTCGTGCGATTGGTCGATCTTGACGGGGGGCAGGCCCTTGCTTTCCCGTTGGGCGGCGTAGGCCGCATTGAACGCGCTGTAAAACTCGCGGCTCACATCGTAGGAGACATTGAGCAGCGTGTCCGGCTCGGCGGCTGCGGAGACGCAGAGGGTTGCCAGGAAGATTGCGCAGAGGGTTTTCATGCCGGTCCTTCAGATATTCTGTCCCTCGGCGATCATGGCGCGGAAGCTTCCGAGCATGGTGAGGACCGCCGCCACGTGCGCATCGACCTGCAGGTGGGATTCCGCGCGGCTGGGGGTTTCAAAAACAATTTCAAACGGCCGGGGCCTCTGGGTCGGGGGCGCTCCCAGGATCCCGGTGTAGCCTTCGGCGATGATCCCGGCGTTGGCCTGGAAATTGTCGATGCTCTTGTCGTAATTTCTGGGGAGAAACCGCGAGGCGGCCTCGAGGCTCGGGTCGAGCACGTGGCGCGTGAGCTGGTGGCCTTTGACGAAGCCGTAGAGCCCGGGCGAGGAGTCGTCCGTGTGCAGGGAGACGATTCCGTCGAAGGCCAGCTTCATGAGCTGGCCCTCCAGCACGAGGACTTCGATTTCATCGCTTCCGCGCCAGAATTCCCGGTTCATATCCGAACCGCTTTTCAGCCATCGCGTGTCGTGGGCGTAACCCCAGGGGTTGCAGACCGGATAGACGAAGAGCTCGTATCCCAAGGCTGGTTGCGGGTTCTGGTGGAGGCGGCGGAGAAGCTCGACGGCGGCCTGCGCGCCGCTGGGCTCGTCGCCGTGGATGCCGGCGAAGATTCCCACGCGAAGAAAGCTGCCGCGATCTCCGGGCCCGGTGAAAAGAAACCTGGGGATCGTGCCGGAAACCGCATGGCGATCCTGGTATTCCAAGTGCGCGGGAAAAAGGCGGTCGGAGTCCGTGGCGAGAGCCTCCAGCGGGGCGAGCAACGGATGGAGGGACCGTGGGTTGTCACGGGTCGGCCTGCGCTGGCGGGCGGGTGTGGGTTTTATGCGTGGCATGGCAGGAAGGTCCGGTTCTGCTGCGTGAAGGGATGGGACCTTCCGCGTGCAGATGGGGGCCATCAGGTCGTGGCGGCTTTGCGGGCTTCGTCGGCGAGGGCCGTGCTGAGGTAGCGTTCGCCGGTGCTGCAGCCGATCGTGACGATGAGTTTGCCCTTGTTTTCCGGGCGGGCGGCGACTTGGAGCGCGGCCCAGACGTTGGCTCCGGTGGAAATGCCCGCGAGGATTCCCTCCTCGAGTGCCAGTCGGCGCGCGGTGTTGATGGCATCGTCGTTCGTGACCTTCACGACATCGTCGACAAGATCCAGGTTGAGGTTTTTCGGGATGAAGCCGGCTCCGGTTCCCTGGATTTTGTGCGGCCCGGGTTTGAGCGGTTCCCCGGCGCGTGTCTGGGAGATCACGGGCGAATCCGCCGGCTCGACGGCGATGGAAAGAAAGCCCGGCCTGCGGGATTTGACGACTTCGGTCACTCCGGTGATCGTGCCGCCGGTTCCGACCGCCGAGACGAGGATGTCGACGGTGCCGGCCGTGTCCGACCAGATTTCCTCCGCAGTGGTGCGGCGGTGGATATCGGGGTTTGCCGGATTGTTGAACTGCTGCGGGATCCAGGAATCCGGGGTCTCGGACTGCAATTTTTCCGCGCGGGCGATGGCCCCTTTCATTCCCTCGGCGGCGGGGGTGAGCACGAGCCTGGCCCCGAGAAGGGCGAGAAGCGTGCGGCGTTCGAGGCTCATGCTCTCGGGCATGGTGAGCACGAGTTTGTAGCCCTTCGCGGCGGCCACAAAAGCGAGGGCGATGCCGGTGTTTCCGGATGTCGGTTCGATGATCGTGGTCGAGGGCGTGAGGAGCCCGTCATTCTCGGCGGCCTCGATCATGGCGGCCCCGATGCGGTCCTTGACGCTGCCGAGCGGGTTGGAAAATTCCCCCTTGAGCGCGATGGTTGCCGGGGAGCCGGCGGCGATGCGGTTGAGTTTGACGAGCGGCGTGCGGCCGACCGTTCCCAGGATGTTTTGATGGATGGGCATGGTGGGTTTGTGTGGTTTATTTTGGTTGGTAGATGGAGTCGAAGACGCCTCCGTCGGCGAAAAAGGTTTTTTGGGCTTTCGCCCATCCGCCAAACGCCCCGTCGATGGTGACGAGATCGAGCTCCGGGAACGGATGCTTCGCTTTGGCGGCTTCGGAGGTCGGACGGTAGAAATTCCTGCCGATGAGGTCCTGCCCGATGTCGGTGTAAAGGAACTCCAGGTAGGCGGTCGCGACTTCGCGGGTGCCGCGCTTGTCCACAACCTTGTCCACGACCGTTACTGGCGGCTCCGCCAGGATGCTGACCGAAGGGGTGATGATCTCGAATTCCCCCGGCTTCTCTTTTTGAACGAGGAAGGCTTCGTTTTCCCAGGACAGGAGGACGTCTCCGATTCCCCGCTCCGAGAACGTGATCGTTGATCCGCGGGCCCCGGAATCCAGCACCGGCACATTTTTGAAGAGCTTTGCCAGAAACTCCCGGGCTTTGGCCTCGTCGCCGTTGAATTGCTTGAGCGCCCACGCCCATGCCGCCAGGAAATTCCAGCGGGCCCCGCCGGAGGTTTTGGGATTTGGGGTGATGACGGAGATCCCGTCTTTGACCAGGTCCCCCCAGTCCTTGATGCCTTTGGGATTTCCCTTCCGGACAAGAAGGACGATCGTCGAGGTGTAGGGGGAGCTGTTGTGCGGAAGCCGCTTCTGCCAGTCCGCCGGGATCAGCCCGCCTTTTGCCGCAAGCTCGTCGATGTCGTAGGCGAGGGCGAGCGTGGCCACGTCCGCCTCGATTCCGTCGAGGATCGAGCGCGCCTGTTTGCCCGACCCGCCGTGGGACTGGTTGATCTCGACGGCCTGCCCGGTTTTGTCCTTCCAGGATTTGGCGAAAGCCTGGTTGAGTTCGGTGTAGAGCTCCCTGGTGGGATCATACGAAACGTTCAGGATTTCGACAGCCGGGAGATCGCCGACGGCCAGCGCGAGCGCTGCCGCAGCCATCAGGAGTTTTGCGGTTTTCATGGGTGTTAGAATGTGACGCCGGTCTGGAAGCCGAGCACTGTGGCGTTCTGGGTGATGCCGGTTCCTCCCGGCTGGATGATGTATTGGAGCGTGGGCTGGAAGTAGGCCCACTTGTTGATCTGGACGCGGTAGTCGAATTCCAGCACGCCCTCATACGTCTGGATCGTCCGTCCGGCATTTTCGTCCGCGATCTGCTTGTAGGCACTGTAGTTGCCGTAGGCGAATCCGATGCCCGCCTGATCCTGGTCGCGCGAGGGAATCAGGCCTTTGTAAACAAGCCCTGTGTGAAAGTAGAAGGGGACGTTGTTGTTGAACTTCGGCGCGAAGTTGATGAGGCTGAAAAAGTAGAGCCCTTGGTCGCTCAACTTCGCTTTCGGGACGACCGTCTTTTTGTCATCCGACGGACCTTTTCCCAGCGGGGCCGGCTCTTCGGGCGAGGGTTCGCGGAACAGTTGCTGGTCGGCCTGCCAGTAGACGGCGACCTTCTGGTCGTATTTCTGCCCGAAGAACGAGGTGTTCTCGACGCCGAAGTAGATGAAGCCGGCGGCGTAGCGGCCGGGGAGTTTTGACGGCCCGATCTTCGGGGTCACTCCGGTTTCGCCGAGAAAATACAGGCCGTTCAAATTCGGGTTCGGAGCATAACCCGCGAAGTCGAGCCCGTGGTTGTTCGTGTTCGTTCCCTGCGGGATCGCCAGGTAGAGTCCGCCTTGGGCGTAATACCAGTCCACCGGCTTCACTTTCAAATACCCGCCCCATGCCCCGTAGCTCCCGCCCCAGGGGATGCCGTTCGCGCTCAGCCCGCGGCCGGAGTTGAACGTGTTGTTGACAAAGAACTTGTTCAGCGGCTGGGTGATGAAGTGGTCCGTCGGGTTCTGCCAACCGCCCGAGACCGTGAGCAGTTGCTTCACGCCGAAAAGCTCGGGCGTCGTGTAGGTCGCGTAGGCATTCTGGAACCTCCAGAGCCTGCCCCCTTGAAACGTGCTCGGCGCAAAATTGCCTGTGGCTCCCACCCATTTGTTGACGCCCGCCCCCCCGCGGTAACGGACATCCGAATAGAACGTCAGGCCGTCGAGCGCCTCCCACCCGGTCAGCTTCGCCGCGTCGATGTTCAGGCGGAATTTGAACTCGTCGTCATACCCGAACCGCTGCTGGAGACCGCCGTCCACGTTCCACAAAAAGTTCGCCTTCCACTCGGCACCCAGCGTGAAGCCGTGCTCCACAAGCGTGTCGCGAACGCCAAACCAGTTCCCCGTCGCGTATTTTCCGTTCCACCACGTTTCGAAATTCCTGCCTTCACCGGCAAAACCGCTTGCCGCCGCCAACAGGACCAGTGCCGCTACCATTGTTTTTTTCATGTTTTGTGATTTTGGTGACCAGCCCTGAAGCGATTCTTCCTCATCCTCCAGTTTTCTGGTCGGTGTTTCTATCCATCTGGAATCCGATAACTACCTCTTATTCCTGACAGAATAAACGATCTATTTAGTCGTTAATAAAATGGCGTCAACAAAAATGTTTGTGAAAATCTGATGCGAGGGAGGCGGCGAGTTGCCCGCGGGCTGTTGAAGCGGCGGGCTGCAGGGTGATCCAAGCCAGTCCGGGAACCGTTTTCACACCTCGAAGAACAGGCGGATTTTGCCGAGGAATCCCGCCTTGTAATTGCTTTTGGTCGCCTGGTTGGCGGATCCCGCCGCCTCGGCGACAAGCCCTTCGTTTTTCATGCGCCGCTGCGCCAGGAGCTCGCTCAGGGACTCCAGAAGTTCGGGGCTCGCGCCGATGATCGGGGCGAGGATCTCCTTGTCCACCTCGACCGCGAGGCAGTCTTCGAGCGCGAGGATCGTGGCGGTGCGCTTCTCGCCGGTGAGGACGGAGTTTTCCCCGATGCAGGCGTCCGGGCCGAGAACCGCCACCGAGGTGCGGTGGCCGTTGGATTCGAGCCAGACCTCCGCGCGCCCGCTGACGATCACATACATGGGCCCGGCATCGGCATCCTGGCGGATGATGCTTTCGCCTTCCCCGAAGCGGACGATTTTCGCGTTTCCGACAATTTCGTCGAGTTGGACGGCGGAAAGCGCGGGCGCGAAAACCGTCTTTTTGATCGAGTCGCGGATCAGGTTGCGGTCTTCGACATGCGGCAGGGGCCTTTCCAGCGAGAGTTCATGCTGGATGGGAAAGGGAATCGAAATGTTGTGACGGCGCAGGGAATACCAGAGGTTCGTCCGGATGTGACTGTTTGCCGGATTGTAATTCTGGTGGTCATCCAGCCAGAAACGGAGCTGGTAGGTGATGCTCCAGTCTGCAAATTCCGTGAGAAACACACTCGGGACCGGTTTGCGGAGAACCAGCGGACAGTCCAGCGCCGCCTCGACGAGAACCTTTTTCACCAGACTCGGGGGCGCATCGTATTCCAGGCCGATGTCCAGGCGGATCCCGTGGATGTTCGTCGGGTAATTATAGTTGATGACCGTTTGCTTGGTGATCCCGCTGTTCGGGATGTCCAGGCAGATGTCATCGGTTGTGCGGAGGCGGGTCGACCGCCAGTTGATTTCGACAATCTGCGCGTGCTGTCCCTCGACGAGCAGCCAGTCCCCGGCTTTGAACTGGCCTCCAAAATAAATGGCGAAGCCGCTGAAGATATTTCCGAGGGTGTCCTGGAGGGCAAGACCGAGGACGATGCCGATGATGCCGGCACCGGCCAGAAGGCCGGGAATTTCCTGGCCGTAGACGAACTGCAACACCGCCAGGACCGCTCCCACGATGATGGCGATGGAAACGAATTCCCCCAAAAATTTCGGCACTTGGGCACCGGCTCCCCTCCGCAGGACCCGGTCGAAAAAGTAATGCCTCACCAGGCCCACCAGGAAAAAAGCGCCGGAGATCATCAATGCCGCCCCGATGTGTTGCTCGCCGGGGAACTCGATGAAGGTGAAAAGTGTGGGCAGGTAAAGAGCGGCCAGGATGCAGAAGAGTTGGTAGACCCAGTTCAGCGGGATCCGGAAGCGGCGTTTCAAAAACCTCCCGCCGATGAGCAGGATCAAATACAGCGCGACCGCACATCCAAAATACAGCGCCACCGCCTGTGTGAGGCGGAGCCCCGTCTCGATAAGTCCCTCCGTTCCGTTCGGTGCCGCCGCCTGCGCCACCGGAAGAAGCATGGCCGCCGTGCGCCGCATGCTAATGTCGTCCGCCCAACGGATTGCGGGTTGTGTTGTAGAGGCGGTTGTGCCAACCGCCTATCGGCTTTCCACAGGCCCTTGACACAAGGGCCTCCACAACAAGCGATGCTGCACGATCGGGAGAATATGTCATCTGCTTGGCGGACGACACTAGCCGGAGCAGGAGGGGGATGCAACCCCCGAACCCGGGTGTCGCAAACCGAGAAAGGAGTTGCGCGGGGAGGGATGCGGAAAGAGAATTCCCCACCCATGAAACTTCCCCGGCTCTTTCCTCTTCTTGTGCTGCTTTTGGCGGGGTGCTCCAAGCCGCCGACACCTCCCGCGCCGCCCGCCGTGCAGGAACCCGTCGCAAAGTCCGAAGCTTCGACTGCGGATGCCCCGGCCCAAAAAATTTCATTCGTGGGAACCTGGTCTGCCACCGACGATCGGGGCCAGCTTTTTGACATCGTCGTCTTTCCCGACGGCCAGGCTGTGAGCAACCGGACGAATGGTCCCTCCGGGGCGCATGGCGAACGCGGGTTCTGGCGACTGGCGAACAACCGGCTTCTCGTGTTTTTTCAGGATGGATGGACGGATGTGATTTCCGGTGACGGCGAGGGGTTCAGGCACCGGGGATTCGAGCCGGGGGGCTCGATGGACGGCCCTCCCAAAAACGAATCCGAGGCCCGGAGGCTCGAGGGCGACGGGTTCACCGGTGTCTGGTGCCTGAACAAAGAGCCCGACGGGAGCTACCTTTACGTGGCCCTGCAATCTTCCGGGCGCGCGTTCAGCACGATCGGGGGAGGGACGGAAGGCACGTGGGAGCAGACGAAGGAAGGGGCCCTTTGCAAGTGGCCGGACGGATGGAACGACCTGATTTTTGCCTCGAAAGACGGGTTCCAGAAGCGTTCGTGGGTCGGCCCCGCCGAGCAAAACGCGACGCCCCCCGACATCTCGCCCGCCCTGCGGGTGGGAGACACAAAGTTCTCCATCACGCCGTGAGCGCCCCGCATGCTCAGACACCCTGACGCGCGAGGAAAGCGGCTGAGATTTGACCTCGTGTCGGCGTCGGGCATGATGTGCGGGTGCTCACCGATCTGAGACTGCGGGATTTTCGCTGCTTCGAGTCCTTGGAAATTTTCATGGGTCCGGGGCGCACGTTCGTGACGGGCGCGAACGCGCAGGGGAAAACCTCGATTCTGGAGGCGGTCTGCCTCCTGCTTCGCCTCCAGTCTCCGCGCACATCCACCACGGCCGAGGCGATCAGGTTCGAGCAGGCGCGGTTTTCTCTCGACGCGCATTTCTCCGGCATCCACCTGCTCCTCCACTACTCGGGCGAGGGGCGGGAGCTGCTCTTGGACTCGAAGCCTCAGGCACGAACGGACGACTACCTCGACGTGGCCAGGGTGGCGTGGTTCGCAAACACCGATCTCGATCTCGTGCGGGGAGGCGCCTCGGTCCGGCGCAGGTATCTGGACTTCCTCGGGATGCAATGCGTGCCGGGTTACAGGAAATCCCTGCGCGCCTACGAGCGGGCCTTGCGTTCGCGAAATTCGCTGCTCAAAGACAACCGTCCCCGCCGCGAGATCGAGGCCTTTGACCCGCCTCTGGCGGAAGCCGGGGAATTCCTCTTTGCCGCGCGCTCGAGGCTCTGCGAAACGCTTGCCCCCATCGCGCACGCCGCCTGCATGGAAATCAGCGGGCGATCCGACGCGATGGAAATCTCGTATCGTCCGGGCGCGGAAAGCCCGCTGGCAGCGGCTCTTGCCGGTTCCCGGCGGGAAGAAATGCGGCTCCGGCAGACGGTGGTGGGACCGCACCGCGACGAACTGGAGATCACGATCAACCGCCTCGGGGCCGTCGGCTTTGCCTCCGAGGGCCAGCAGCGGGGGATCGCACTTTCCCTGAAACTCGCCCAGGCCCGCCATTTGGAAGCCGTCCAGAACCGCGCCCCGGTCCTCCTCCTCGACGACATCTTCGGCGAGCTCGACCCCGGCCGCCGCAACCGGCTCCTCGCCTCGCTCCCCCCCCGAAGCCAGACCATCATCACCACCACATTCCTCGACTGGGCCGACCGCAAGCCGTCCGACACGGTTTTCCAACTCGCCGGTGGCCGACTGGAACCGGCGTAGGGCCTGGTTGTTCAGGCAAAGGGTTTTTTCCGCCTTGGCGAAGAAGAACGGGCCCTTCACCCCGGACACGGGAATCCGGGAGGCGTTCCTGTCGCCGTAAAAAAAGTCTGGCCGTCCCGCTCCGTCTTGCCTTGATTCTTCAACGCACATGAAAGTTTCGCTCAACTGGCTCCGGGAATTTGTGGATTGTCAACTCTCTGCGGGCGAGTTGGAGGCATTGTTCCGTCGGGCCGGCCTCGAGGTCGCCTCGGTCGAGGCGCGCGGCGCGGCATTCGACAAAGTGGTCGTGGCGCAGGTCCTCGAATCCGGCCCGCACCCGAATGCCGACCGCCTGAGCGTCTGCAAAGTGGATGATGGATCGGGGAGCCTGCGGCAGATTGTTTGCGGCGCGAAAAACTACAAGGTCGGAGACAAGGTGCCTCTTGCGCTGCCCGGGGCGGTGCTGCCCGGGGATTTCAAGATCAAGACCGGGAAGCTGCGCGGCGTGGAAAGCGAAGGGATGATGTGCAGCGCGAAGGAGCTCAAGCTGGCGGAGGACGCCGAGGGGCTGCTGATCCTGCCGAAGGATGCGGTAGTCGGCTCCCCGATTGCGGACCAGTTTCCGCCGGACATGCTTTTCGAGCTCGAGATCACGCCGAACCGCCCGGACTGGCTCAGCCATCTCGGTGTCGCGCGCGAGATCAGCGTCTTCACCGGGCTTCCGCTTTCGTCGCCGGGGATCCCGGCACCGGCGATGGCTCCAGCTGGCCCGGCGGTTTCGATCGAGACCGCCGAGTGCCCGTATTACACGCTCCGGCGGATTCGTGGGGTGAAGGTCGCGCCGAGCCCGCAATGGCTGGCCGACCGCCTCACTTCGATCGGTCTGCGTCCGGTCAACAATGTCGTCGACGCAACCAATTACGTCCTCTTCGAGCTGGGCCAGCCGCTGCATGCGTTCGACGCGGCGAAAATCGAGGGCTCGCTCCACATCCGGAGGGCGGCCGAGGGCGAAAACTTCCGCGCGCTTGATGGGAAAGACTACAAGCTGGGCGAAGGGTATCTGGTGATCGCCGACGACAAACATCCGGTCGCGCTGGCCGGAGTGATGGGCGGCGAAGACTCGGGGGTCTCGTCCGCCACGACCGAGATTCTTCTCGAGAGCGCGGTATTCGATCCCGCCTTCGTGCGGCGGGCGTCGCGGGCGCTGGGATTGATCAGCGATTCCAGCTACCGCTTCGAGCGCGGCGTCGATCCCGAGATGGTGGCCTCCGCATCCGCGCGGGCCGCGGAACTGATCGTCCGGGTCGCGGGAGGGGCGGCCGGGGAGACAGTGCTCGAGGCAGGCACCCATTGGGCGCGCACCGAGATCCCGCTGCGCCATGCGCGCGTGCGATCATTGCTCGGCGTCGAATTGTCGGACCGGGAAATCGAAGAGTCGCTGTCCGGAATCGGCCTCGAAAAATCCTCCGGCGGAGGCGACTCCACGTGGTCCATCCCGGGTTTCCGGCACGAGTTGACGCGCGAGGTCGATCTCATCGAGGAAATCTCCCGGGCCATCGGGATCGAAAGGATTCCTTCCCGGAAGGCGGGCCTGTTCGCGCCGTCGTCCGCACCGGATGCCGCGTATGATTTTGTCATGGCCCGCCGCCATTCGCTGGTGGGAATGGGGTTCTCGGAAGCCCGCACGAGCACGCTCGTTTCTGTCGCGGAGGCCGCGTGGTTCGGTCCGTCCGTCGAATTGAAAAATCCGTTTGGAGACGACCAGTCGCGCCTGCGCACGAGCCTGCTTCCGGGCCTGCTGGCCGCGTTGCGGCGGAATGTGGACCTCGGTGCGCCATCGGTCCGGCTGTTCGAATGCGGGAGGGTCTTTTCCGCTTCCGGCGAGGCCTCCCGGATCGCGCTGGTCGCGACCGGCAGGCTCTCCGAGGCCGACTGGCGCGGGGCCGCCCGCAGGGATTGGGATCTTTTCGATCTGAAGGGTGCCGTCGCGGAACTCGCGGGGCTGCGTGATGAAGACTTCGTCCCGCTTCCGGACCCACCGCTGCCCTTCGGGGCGGCCCTCGAGGTTTTCAAGAGCGGAATCCGACTGGGGCTCCTGGGAATCCTGCATCCTGCCGAGGCCCGGAAACTCGGCGCGACCACCCTGGTGGTTGCAGCTGAATTCGACGCCGTGGCGTGGCAGGGAGCCGCAGGTTCCAACGGCGCAGTCCAGCCGCTTCCGAAGTTCCCGGCATCCACCCGCGACATCGCGCTCACCGCCCCGCTGGAACTTTCCTATGGGGATGTCCGCGCCGCTGTCCTCGGGCAAAACGAGCCGCTTCTCGAATCGGTTTCGCTGTTCGACCTGTTCGCCGACCCATCCGGAAAAAAACTTTCCGCCGACCGAAAATCGCTCGCAATTTCCTTGACTTTCCGGTCCGCCGGGCGGACGCTGACAACAGAAGAGATCAACGCCGCCACGGACCGCTTGAAAGCCGGGTTGAAACAGCGCCTGGGGGTCGATTTCCGAGAGTAGTTCTTTCCAATTTTTTTCTTGGGTTTCGCGGTGGAAGGACACGAAAATTGTCCGGTCGCCGCAACAGATTTGCCCTTCTGTGTTCGCGATTAAACGAAGCAAACTCCCGAACCGATAATTAAATCAAACCCGGAGGCTTGGCCTCCCGGCGCCATGACAGGCCTTCACTGGAAGTCAGAGCGCAGGGCAGGCGGTCATCCACCCTATAACTGGGGAACGGGAAATGTTTCGGAACGGCACGAGCGGGGCAAAATTTTCAAGGGGACGAACCTTCGCGAGGGGGTTCGTCCCTTTTTTTGTGTGGCCCTGGGGAATCAGACTTTCCAGAGCTGGAGGACGCGGAGGTAGTTTGCGCGTTCGAAGGCGGCGGGGTCGGGGGAATTCCGGTGGCTCAGGCACCCGCGCATTTCGGAGATGTCGTTGTAGTCGTGCTCCTTCATCCACGCGGTGAAATCGGCGATCAACGAGACCAGGGCCTGCGGCCCCTGCCGGAGGAGGAGCGAAACGGTCTGGAGGGTGTCGGCTCCGGCCATGATCCCCTTGATGGCGTCGTGCACCTTGTGGATGCCGCCGCTAAGCGAAAGCGACAGGGGGGTTTTCCCATGCAGGACAGCCATCCAGCGGAGCCGCAGCAGGAGCTCGGACGAGGTGGAAAGGAAGATTTTCGGTTCCACGTTGAGATCTTCGATATCGAGGTCCGGCTGGTAGAACCGGTTGAAGAGGACGAGCCCGTTCGCACCGGCGAGATCGATGCTTTTGGCCATGTGGGGGAGCGAGGAGTAGAACGGGGAGAGCTTCACCGCGAGCGGGATCGTGAGTTTTTCGCGGACGCCCGACACGACCTCGATCACCCTCGCCTCGATTTCCGCGCCGCTTTCGTTCGGGTCGGTCGGAACCTCGTAGATGTTGAGTTCGATGGCATCGGCCCCGGCCTCCTGCATAAGTTTCGCGTGGGCGATCCACCCGCCCGGCGTCCGTCCGTTGAGCGATGCGATGACAGGGATCGAAAGTCGGCTTTTCAGAAGCGCGATATGGTTGAGGTAGTCCTCGGGCCCCAGCGAGTAATCTGCGGAATCCGGAAAATAGCTCAGGGCCTCCGCATTCGATTCTTCGACCGATTCGGTGAATGTCGTCATGGCCGAGGATTCGCTGGTGAGCTGTTCCTCGAAGAGGGAATGCATCACGATTGCGGAGGCCCCGCTGTCCTCCAACCGCCTGGCCATGTCGATGTCGTCGCCAAGGGGCGAGGCCCCGACGACAAACGGGGAACCGAGTTCGATGCCGAGGTATTGGGTTTTCAGGTTCATAGGCTTTTCTCCGGGTTTCCGCTCGTGGCCATGCGGCGGTAAAGGTCGTAGCGCGAGGTGAGATGCTCCTGGGCGGCGTGGGCGAGGGTCGTGGCCCGTTCCTTGTTCGTGGCCTCCAGGAAGCGGTAGCGGATCTCGTTTTCCGTGAAGCGCGCGAGCGGGAGCTTGGGAGCCGGAGAGTCGAGGACCAGCGGAGTGAGCCCGTTTTCGCAACGGCGCGGGTCGTGCCGGAAGAGCGGCCAATATCCGGTTTCGACCGCGAGTTTCTGCTGCTCGAGCCCGTGCGCGAGGTTGTAGCCGTGCGCGATGCAGTGGCTGTAGGCGATGATCAGCGAGGTTCCGGGGTAGGCCTCCGCCTCGGCGAAGGCTTTCACCGTCTGGGAATCCTTCCCGCCCAGGGCCACGCGGGCGACATAGACGCTCCCGTAGCTCATCGCGTAGAGGCCGAGATCTTTTTTCGCGTGGGATTTTCCGGAGGAGGCGAATTTGGCCACGGCCCCCATCGGGGTCGATTTCGACTGTTGGCCGCCGGTGTTCGAGTAGACCTCGGTGTCGAGGACGAGGATGTTGACGTTCTCGCCGAGTGACAGCACGTGGTCGAGCCCGCCGAAACCGATGTCGTAGGCCCAACCGTCGCCACCCACGATCCAGACGGACTTCTTGACGAGATAATCGGCGAGGCCCTCGAGCCGGGCGCGGAGGTGTTCGGGAACCTCGGAAATCCTGTCCCGCAGCCCGGCGACCCGTTTGCGTTGTCCGGCGATCCCGGCTTCCGTGGACTGGTCGGCGTCGAGGATCGAGGCGATGAATTCCGCGCCAAGCGCATCCTTCGATGCGAGCAGGATTTCCCGTGCCTGGGCGGCCTTGTCAGAGACGGAAAGCCGGAGGCCGAGGCCGAATTCCGCGTTGTCCTCGAAGAGCGAGTTCGCCCAGGCCGGGCCCCGGCCATCGGAATTCACCGTGTAGGGGGTTGTCGGCAGATTGCCGCCGTAGATGGAGGAGCAGCCGGTCGCGTTGGCGATGATGGCCCGGTCGCCGAAGAGCTGGGTGAGGAGTTTGACGTAGGGGGTTTCGCCGCAACCCACGCAGGCCCCGGAATACTCGAACAGCGGAGCCAGGAACTGGCTGTCCTTCACGAGGTCGGTTTTCAGGCGCGTCCTGTCCGGTGCGGGCAGCGACTCGAAGAACGCGAAATTGATCCGCTCCTGCTCGCGCAGCGGCTCCTGCGGGGCGGCATCGAGCGCCTTGTGTTTCGCGTTCGTTTTGTCCTTGGCGGGGCAGACGTTGATGCAGAGCCGACATCCGGTGCAATCTTCCGGCGCGACCTGGATCGTGTATCGCTGGCCGCTGATCTCCGGAGATCGGAAGGCCACGGAGCGGAATGCCGGGGGGGCGTCGGCCAGCGCGGATTCCGGGTAATATTTCGCGCGGATGGCGGCGTGCGGGCAGACGATCACGCATTTGTTGCACTGGATGCAGAGCGCGGAATCCCAAACGGGGATTTCCAGGGCGAGATTGCGTTTTTCCCATTTGCTGGTGCCTGTCGGCCAGACGCCGTCGGGAGGAAACGCGCTGACGGGCAGATCGTCTCCACGTCCGGCCAGAAGGGTTCCGGAGACGGTCCTCACGAATTCCGGGGCCTCGACCGGGATCGGGAACGGACGCGGGCGGGTGGCGGTGACGGCATCCGGGACAACGACTTCGTGGACGCCGGCCACGGATTTGTCCACGGCATTCCAGTTCCGCTGCACGAGATCGGCCCCCTTGCGGGCGTAGCTCTTCTCAATCGCGGTTTTGATTTCCGCGATCGCCTGGTCGAGCGGAAGGATGTCGCTCAACACAAAATACGCCACCTGCATGATCGTGTTGATGCGGGCCCCCATGCCGGTGTCCTTGGCGATGCGGTAGGCGTCGATGACATGGAATTTCAGCTTTTTCGAGAGGATGAGAGACTGCGTCTCGTGCGAAAGGTGCTCCCATGCGGTGTCTGCGCCGTGCGGCGTGTTCAAAAGGAAGATCGCCCCTTCCCGCGCGGTTTCGAGCACCGGCTGCTGCTCAAGCAGGTGGTATTGGTGGCACCCGACAAAATCCGCCGAAGCGATCAGATATGGCGCATGGATCGGTTCCTTTCCAAACCGCAGGTGCGAGACGGTCACCGCGCCGGCTTTCTTCGAATCGTAGACAAAATACGCCTGGGCGTGCAGGCCCAGCTTCTTGGCGATGATTTTGATCGTGTTTTTGTTCGCGCCGACCGTGCCATCGGACCCGAGCCCGAAAAAAACCGCCTGGCTGAACGTCTGGCCGGGCAGGTGAAATGACGGATCATACCGGAGCGAGAGCCCGCTGACGTCGTCTTCGATCCCGACGGTGAACTCCTCGTGCGGAGTGTCCGCCTGCATGTCCGAGTAAATCGCCAGGGCCATCGCCGGAGTGAATTCTTTCGAGGCGAGGCCGAAGCGTCCGCCATAAACCTTCGGCAACTCCTTCCATCGGGAGTGTCCCTTCGCGCGCATGGTCGAGGAGACATCCAGAAAGAGGGGCTCGCCCGGTGAACCCGGCTCCTTCGTCCGGTCCAGGACCGTGATCTGCTTCACGGTGGTCGGCAGGGCATTCAGGAAGGCCCAGGCGTCGAACGGGCGGTAGAGCCGGACCTGGAGAACCCCGGTCCGCTGTCCGGTGCTGTTCAGGTGTTTGCAGGTTTCGCGGAGCGTTTCGGCCCCGGAACCCATCACCACCACCACGCGGTCGGCTTCCGGGTCGCCGGAGTAGTCGAACAGGTGATAGGCGCGGCCGGTCAGCGAGGCGAATCGGAACATCGCCTCCTGCACGATTCCCGGCAGGGCCGCATAGAAGGGATTCGCCGCCTCGCGGGCCTGGAAGAAGGCGTCCGGATTCTGTGCCGTTCCCCGGATGGTCGGGTGATCCGGGGTCATGGCCCGCTTCGCATGGGCCTGGATGGCGCTTTCGTCGATCATGGCGCGCAGCACGTCATCGGAGAGGATTTCCAGGTCGTTGATCTCATGCGAGGTGCGGAACCCGTCGAAGAAATGAAGGATGGGCACGCGCGCCGGGAGGGTGGCCGCGTGGGCAATGCACGCCAGGTCGTGGGCCTCCTGCACGCTGGCCGAGGAGAGCAGGGCAAATCCGGTCTGCCGCACGGCCATGACATCCGAGTGGTCGCCGAAGATCGAGAGGGCGTGGGTGGCCAGCGAGCGGGCGGTCACGTGCATGCAGAACGGGATCAACTGCCCGGCCAGCTTATACATGATCGGGATCATGAGCAGGAGCCCCTGCGAGGCGGTGAAGGTGGTGGCGAGGGATCCGCCTTGCAGCATTCCGTGGATGGTCCCGGCCGCCCCCGCTTCGGATTGCATCTCAACAATTTTCGGGACATGCCCCCAGAGGTTGCCCTGTCCTTTGGACGCCCATTCGTCGGAGAGTTCCCCCATCGGAGTCGAAGGCGTGATCGGGTAGAGCGCGATTGTTTCACTGAGCCGGTAAGCGATGTTCGCGGCGGCTTCGTTCCCGTCCATGCTCCGTCTTGCCGCACCATTTTGTATCTGCATAGAAGTATAAGTTACGCTAATACTTGGTCGTGTAAAGAGAAAAACGATGTAATGTGCGGCAACGGATTTCCCGCTGGCCCAAATCCGCGTAAGGGAAGAAATGAGAGGGGAGCGGTTCGATGACATGTCGATAACGCGAGGGAGGGCGAAGGTCCGTCTGAGCCGTAATAAATGGGCTCACACGGAGGTTTGCCTCCCGTCGTTGGCGTTACGCGCGGATTTGGGGCTGGCCCAGATCCGCGCGTAAGGGAAGAAATGAGAGGGGAGAGGTTCGACGACCTGTCGATAATGCGAGGGAGGGCGAAGCTCCGTCTGAGCCGTAATAAATGGGCTCACACGGAGGTTCGCCTCCCGTCGTTGGCGTTACGCGCGGATTTGGGGCTGGCACGGGGGCTTGTGCGCTGATCTAATCGGCGGCATGATCGAGGTGACCGTGCTGGCCAGCGGGAGTTCCGGGAATGCATTGGTGGTGCGTTCCGGGGCCTGTGCGGTGCTGGTGGATGCGGGGTTGAGCGCGCGGAGGCTGGCGTCCGGTTTGCAGTCCTGCGGGGTCGAGCCGGCATCGCTTTCCGGCATCCTTCTCACCCACGAGCACGGGGACCACACGAAGGGCCTGAGAGTCTTCGTGGAAAAATACGATGTGCCGGTTTTTGCCAACCCGCTCACGGTCGATCATCTCCAGCGGCAGGGGGTCGTGGCGAGATGGAATCTTTTTTCGAGCGGGTCGGAGTTCGTGCTGGAGGCCATCGGGGTCCTGCCGTTTTCCGTCCCGCACGACGCGGCGGACCCGGTCGGTTTCGTTTTACAGTCCGGCGGAACCGGCTTCGCGGTGCTCACGGATCTCGGCTACGCCACCCGCCAGGTGGTGGAGTCGGTCCGCGGGGTGCATGCACTGCTGATCGAGACGAACCACGACGAGGCGCTGCTGCAGAACGACACCAGGCGCCCCTGGTCGGTGAAACAGAGGATCCTTTCCCGGCACGGCCATCTGTCCAATTCCGCAGCTGCGGAGATCGTGGCCGAAGTGGCCACCGAATCCCTCCGCCACGTGCTCCTCGGGCACCTGAGCCGCGACTGCAATTCCCCCGAGCTGGCCGTCCAGGCCGTGGGTTCCCGCCTCCGTGGCGGGAGGGCTTCCTCGGTCCAAATCCAGTGCGCGCGGGTGGACGAGGAATCGCCGATGCTCAGTCTTGTGGTTTGAGTTCGCCGTCGCCGAACAACTGCCTGTAGCCCTGCCCCCAAACCAGATAGGCGAGGGGGATCGTCGCGAGCATCCCCACGCAGCACGCGAGCAGGCCGACGATCGCCACCAGCCCGACCAGGACCATCAGCCCGAAGGCCCGAAACCACTGGCGGTGGACGGTTTTCACGCTGGTCTTGATCGCTTCCCAGAAGCCGATTTTTTTGTCGACGATCAACGGGAAGACAAAGCCGATCCCGACCGAGAAATAGACGACCGGGACCACCAGCAACCCGGCGGACACGAGGACCGGCGTCCGGGATTTCATCATGGCGGAAAGGAAAATTCCCGGTGCCAGGATCACGGCGACGATCAGGAATATCGCCAGCAACCAGGCCAGCATCGCGAGCAGGAGCTGGATCCAATTCGGACTGCGGAATCCGGCGAACAGGTTGTCGATGTTCGCCTTTTTTGTCCTCAGAGCCTCGACGAAGAAATACAGGAATCCCGCCGAGAGGATCGAGGAGACGCCGGTCGCCAAGACGTAGAAAAAGAGGAACACGACCCCCGCCGCGACCAGGATCCAGATCTGGTCGACCGCCCCGTGTCCCGTAAAGCGCCGGAAAACGGCCTCCGCGAACTGCATCGGGATTTGCACGACGGCCGAGATGGCGAAAAACACCAGGGTTGCAACCACGCAAAGCCCCCAGTTCAGCTTGAAGCATTCCCACCCGCTGTTCAGGCACTCGTCGAACCGGATTTTTCCGGGCTGCCGGAAGTCGGCGGACGCGGTTTCCGGGGCGGGCGGCGTCGGGCGGTTCGCAGGGGTTGCCGCGCCCGGCGGCGGAAGCCCGGTGAAGGAGGAGATCGGCTGCCAGTTTTCCATTCCCTCCTGCCAGGCGAGATCCGTGGGGAGAAATTGCCCGCTGTCCAGCCCGTTGGAGACCTCCTGTTCGGTGAACTGCCCGAGACTTTGGCGGTCGCGGTTGACAAAGATCATGGCCATGCCCGACATGCCTACACAATTTCCCGGCATCGTCAAACCCGATATCTTTTCCTTTCGTTTGAAACCTCGTGTCCGCTGATTCTCCCGGCGCGGCGGTCCCGAGAACGAAGTGGCTCGCCTTGACGGGGCCGGGAGCATTTTCCGTCCGGGAAGTGTTTTCTACCGCCGTCACCCTGCCCAAGCACTCAACCTCATCCTTCACGCGGTCGCCATCTCTGAGGCCGGTCCGGACGAGGTTGCCTTCGGCCCGGACGCTCGCTACTTCGTAGGAATTCCCGGGGGGCACCTCAGCAACGCTTTTTCGAAGCGCGCGAGCGTGCGGTCTTTTCCGAGAACCTCGAACATTTCGTAGAGGCCGGGGCCGACCGAGCGCCCGCTCACGGCAACGCGGGCGGGATGGACGACCTCGCCGGCCTTCACGCCGAGGGATGCGGCGGTTTCTTTGAGCTTGAGTTCGATGGCGGCGTGGGACCAGTCGGCGAGGGGGGAAAGGGCGGTGCCAAGGGCCTGGAGGAGATCTGCGGCACCGGGTTTGGCGAGGCTTTTTGCCACCGCTTCGGGATCAAACGGATAGTTCTCGGTGAACAGGAATCCGATCCAGCCGGGGACATCGCTCAGGTGCTTGACCTTCGGCTTCACGATTGCGAGCGCGGGGCGCAGAGCTTCGGGGGTTCCGTAGGGGACCCCTGCCTTGTCCACGAACGGCAGCGCCAGTTCCTCGAACCGCTCCAGGCTCATGTGCTGGAGGTGCTGGCCGTTGAGCCAAAAACATTTGTCCAGATCGAAGATCGAGTTCCTGCGGTTGATCTGGCCGAGGTCGAAAAGCGGGAGGATTTCCGGGATTTTCAGGAATTCGCGGTTCTCGCCTGGTGCCCATCCGAGCAGGCAGAGATAATTGGCCACCGCTTCGGGTGCGTAGCCGAGGTCGAGAAAATACGTGATGCTCGACCCTCCGTCCCGCTTGCTGAGTTTTTTCCCCTCGTGATTCAGGATCAGCGGAATGTGGGCAAACTTGGGCGGTGTCGCCCCGAGCGCCTGGTAGAGCTCGATGTGTTTCGGCGTGTTTGAAAGGTGGTCCTCGCCACGGATGACGTGGGTGAGATGCATCTCGATGTCATCCACGACATTCACGAAGTGGAAAATCCAGGACCCGTCCGGACGGCGGATCGTCATGTCGGGATGGGTGGCGGGGTTCGACATGTCGAATTCGATCCGGCCACAAACGAGATCCTCGACGACCACCGGCTTGCGCTGGGAGCGGAACCGGACCGCCCCGTTGTCCTCATAGACGTGTCCGGCGGCTTCCAGGCGTCCGAGATATTTTTCGTAGATGCCGGAGCGCTCGCTCTGCTGGTAGGGGCCGAATGGACCGCCCTTGTCCGGCCCCTCATCCCAATCGAGCCCGAGCCAGCCCAGCCCGTCGTAGATGACCTTGTAGGCATCGTCCGTGTTCCGCTTTTCGTCGGTGTCCTCGATCCGGAGGATGAATTTTCCGCCGTTCCGGCGCGCGTAGAGCCAGTTGAAAAGCGCGGTGCGGGCACCTCCGACGTGGAGGAATCCCGTGGGCGATGGGGCGAATCGTGTGCGGACGGACATCCCGAGAGAAAACGGGATTCCCGGCCGGAACTCAATCGCAATTACATCGCCCCCACGCCGCCGGCTTGAGCGGCAACCTGCCTGAGCAATGGACCGAACTCGCCGGACCACAACCCCATCAAGGGACGCTGGTCCTCAAATCCGACTTCCCCCGCCGAACTGACGGAGAAAACTTTCGGCACCAGCCGGTAATTGTTCGTGCCGGGGATCTGGTTGATGGTTATGCGGACGCGAACCGTCTGGGGGTTCCCGTAGCTTCCCCACATGATGTTGGCAAACCGGCTGGAAGGTTTGTCGAAGGAGATCGAATACGGATAGTCCGACGTGGCGAGATGGTATCCCACCTGTGAAAACACCGTCTGCGCCGCCGCCACGATCTCGTTGGAATTCGAGTTGGTGACGGTCACCGACCCTATGCCGCCGGATTGCGAAACCGGAGAAACCAGACATCCGGACACGAGAAGCAAGACCGCGCCAAGAAGAAAATTTTTCATCGGCGAGAGTTTCAGCAGGGAGCGGATGGCAGATCAAGCTTCGGAATCAGGATTTTCCGGAAGGGAACAAAATCCCCGCTACTTCTCCGCCGTGGCCAGGAGCGTCTGGAAATGCGGGGCCTCGGACTCCCGCGAGACGATCGAGGATTGGATTTTCGAGAACCCCGCCTTTTTGAGCATCTGGTGGAGATCGATTTCCGCGAAACCCAGCCAGACGTGGGCGTAGAGTTCGCGGGCCTGCCCGAAATGGTGGCTGGCGAGATCGAGGATCACGATCCGTCCTCCCGGCTTCAATGCCCGGTTCGCCGCCGCAAGCGCCCGCAGTGGGTTCGGCACATGGTGGAGCACCTGGCTGAACAGCACGAGATCCACGGATCCCGGTTCCAGCGGCGGCTCCTCGACATCCCCGAGCCGGTATTCGAGGTTCCGGAAACCGTGCTTGCGTGCCAGGGAGGCCCCGAATTCGACCATCTTCCCGGAGTTGTCCACCGCGATCACTTTTTCCGCGGTGCGCGCCAGCAACTGGGCCAGCGTCCCCTCGCCCGCCCCCATGTCGGCGATCACCATCGGCGGCAGGAGCCCGAGAAGCGCATGCGAAAGCGCCTCCCAGGAACGGCCGGGCACGTAGACCCGCCCGAACCGTCCCGCCAACTTGTTGAAATATTCCGCAGCGTGGTCCTTGCGTTTCCGCATCGCCAGGGCCAGCGCGCTCTGATCCCTGGTGGCCTCGCGCAGCTCGGTCCTCGCGCCCTGAAGAATCGTGTTCACCATCGTGCCGACCTCCTCCTTCGCCGAGTAGAAAATGTTCTTGCCGACCCGGCGGTCGGCGGCAAGCCCCTCGCGTTTCAACTGGGCAAGGCTCGCGGAAATCCGCGACTGGGCCATGCCCAGGATCTCCTGCATTTCCGCCACGGTCAGTTCCTCCTCGACAAGCAGCAGCAGCAGCCGCAATCGTGTGGGATCGGACAGCACCCGCAGAGAATTTACCATTGACGCCATTCCACCCATGAATATATTGCAATATCTCCATACGTAAAGACCAACATCAACCCATCCATCCCATGTCCCGTTATATTTTTTCCTCCGAATCCGTTGGCGAAGGCCATCCCGACAAAGTTTGCGACACGATTTCCGACGCGATTCTCGATGCCTGCCTGACCCTGGACCGCACGAGCCGCGTGGCCTGCGAAACATTCGTCAAAAGCAACGTCGTCGTGGTCGGCGGCGAGATCACGGTCCCCCGCCTGAAAGGCGCCTCGCTCGACTCCGCCCTGAACGTCGGCAAGATCGTCCGCGAAGCCATCCGCGAAATCGGATACACCAACGACGACGACGTTTTTCACGCCGACCGCGTCTTCATCAACAACCTCCTCACCAGCCAGAGCCCGGACATCGCCCAGGGCGTGGACGCGAAAGCCGCCGTCGGCAAGGGCACGGAAGAACAGGGCGCGGGAGACCAGGGCCTCATGTTCGGCTACGCCTGCAACGAGACTCCGGAACTGATGCCCGCCCCGATCATGTTCGCCCACCGCCTCGGACGCGAGCTCACCCGCATCCGCAAGAGCGGGAAGGTCAAGTGGCTCCGCCCCGACGCGAAAAGCCAGGTGTCGGTGTTGTATCAGGATGGCCGCCCGGTCCGCGTGACGAACGTCGTGATCTCGACCCAGCACACCGAGGACGTGAAGAACGAGGAAATCCGCAGGTTCCTCATCGCCAACGTCATCCGCAAGGTGATCCCGAAAGATTTCCTCGATGCGACGACCGAATTTCTCATCAACCCGACCGGTCGGTTCGTGGTCGGAGGCCCGCAGGGGGACTCCGGTCTCACCGGACGGAAAATCATCGTGGACACCTACGGCGGAATGGGCCGCCACGGCGGCGGGGCCTTCTCCGGAAAGGACCCCTCGAAAGTCGACCGCAGCGCCGCCTACATGGGCCGCTACGTGGCCAAGAATGTCGTCGCCGCCGGCCTCGCCGACCGCTGCGAAGTCCAGTTCGCCTATGCAATCGGGCACCCGAACCCGGTCAGCATCCATATCGACACCTTCGGCACCAACAAGTTGGACGAACAGAAAATCGAGCGCGCCGTGTCTTCGGTCTTCAGCTTCAAGCCCGCCGACATCGTGAAGCAGCTCGGCCTCCTCCGCCCGATCTACTCGAGGACGACGAACTACGGGCACTTCGGCAAAGATGACCCCTACATCACCTGGGAACGCGCCGACAAGGTCGCGGCCTTGAAAAAAGCCATCAAATAAGTGGTTCAGTTTTCAGCAAAGACATGGCTTACCGTTCTTTTGAGGAATTGGATGTGTGGCAACGGGCCTGCCGGCAAAGCGTCTCGATTTATAACGAGTTCGATCCCTGTAGGAAACCAAGCGCTCATAAATCCGCATAGCTTCCATTACAAATCCTGAACACTGAAAACCGAACACTGAAAACTTCTATGAAAAAATCCCGCTCCGCTGCCACCGTCTCCGCCGAGGCCGTCTCCGCCACCGCCAACCTCGCCAAATATTCCGCCGCCACGCCGGACGGAAAGGATTATATCGTCTCCGACATCGCGCTCGCCGACTGGGGGCGCAAGGAGATCAGCGTCGCCGAGCACGAGATGCCGGGCCTGGTTTCGCTCCGGAAAAAATACGGGAACGAGCAGCCGCTGAAGGGCGTCCGGATCACCGGCTCGCTCCACATGACGATCCAGACGGCGGTCCTCATCGAGACGCTCGTCTCCCTCGGGGCGACCGTTCGCTGGGCGAGCTGCAACATTTTCTCCACGCAGGACCACGCCGCGTCCGCCATCGCAGCGACCGGCACGCCGGTCTTCGCCTGGAAAGGCGAAAGCCTCGAAGAATACTGGGAGCTCACGCTCAAGGCCGTGACATTCCCCGGCAACCTCGGCCCCCAGCTCGTCGTCGACGACGGCGGCGATGTGACGCTCCTCATCCACAAGGGATACGAGCTCGAAAAAGGCGACAAGTGGGCCTACCAACCGAGCGACAACCACGAGGTTTCGGTGATCAAGGCCCTGCTCCGCCGGGTGGCGGAGGAACGCCCCGGCTTCTGGACCAAGGTCGCCAAAGCCTGGAAGGGCGTCTCCGAAGAAACCACGACCGGCGTCCACCGCCTCTACCAGATTGCCGAACAGGGCAAGCTCCTCGTCCCCGCGATCAACGTCAACGACTCGGTCACCAAATCGAAATTCGACAACCTCTACGGCTGCCGCGAGTCGCTCGCCGACGGACTCAAACGCGCGACCGACGTGATGATCGCCGGCAAGGTCGCCGTCGTCTGCGGATACGGCGACGTCGGCAAGGGCAGCGCCCACTCGCTCCGCGCCTACGGGGCCCGCGTCGTCGTCACCGAGATCGACCCGATCAACGCCCTGCAGGCCGCGATGGAAGGGTTCGAGGTCAACACGATCGAGAGCACGCTCGGTGTCGGCGACATCTACGTCACCACCACCGGCAACAAGGACATCATCACGCTCGAGCACATGCTCGCCATGAAGGACCAGGCGATCGTCTGCAACATCGGGCACTTCGACAACGAGATCCAGGTGGACCGCCTCAAGAAGTGCAAAGGCGTCCGCCTCGAAACCATCAAACCGCAATACGACCGCTACTTCCTGCCAGGCGGAAAAAAGAGCATCTACATGCTTGCCGAAGGCCGCCTCGTCAACCTCGGCTGCGCGACCGGCCACCCGAGCTTCGTGATGTCGAACTCGTTCACCAACCAGACCCTCGCCCAGATCGACCTCTGGCGGAACAAGGACAAATACAAGAAGACCGTTTACCGCCTGCCGAAAAAGCTCGACGAGGAAGTCGCCCGCCTCCACCTCGGAAAAATCGGCGTCGTCCTCACGAAACTCACCAAGGACCAGGCCGAATACCTCGGCGTCCCGGTGGAAGGCCCTTACAAGCCCGAGCATTACCGGTATTGATCGCAATCGGGTCCGTCGGCCCGCCGCTCCGGGCCGACCTCGCTGTCCGGCCATGCCTTCCCTGTCCCGGTCGGCTGCAAGATTTCAGGAAAAGGGATTGACTCGGGGAGAGGGACGGATAGCTTTCTCGGCTCCACCGATCTGATTTTATGAAACGCACCTACCAGCCTTCCAAACGCACGCGCAAGCAGCAGTTTGGTTTCCGCGCGCGCATGGCGACCAAGGCCGGGCGCGCCACCTTGAACCGCCGCCGCCAGCGGGGACGCAAGCGCCTCCTGCCGAAGGGGGTCGAAGTCCATTTTGCCCGCCACACCTCCGCCTGAGCGGAAAAGGCTGCGGTTTCCCAAGGAGGCACGCCTCCGGGAAGGCCGGGAGTTTTCCCTGGTCCGGGAAAACGGACGGGTGGCGCAGGGCCGGTTGCTGAGGGTAGCCCTCCTGCGCCGGGGGACCAACTTGCCCGCAAAAGCCGGGATTATCACCTCCAAACGCGTGGGAGGGGCGGTCGTCCGGAACAAAGTGCGCCGTCGACTCCGCGAGCTGATCCGCGTTTCGAGGCCGGATTTTCCGGACGGAGCCCTGGTTGTCGCCATCGCCAAACCGGCCAGCGCGAGCGCCTCATTTGAAGAATTGAGAGGGGAATGGTTGCTTCTTGCCCGCCGACTTTCTATTTTGCCGCCTCCTGCATGACTGCGTTGTTCGTCTTTCTCATCCGGATTTACCAGCTGGTGCTTTCGCCCGCCCTGCGGGCGTTGTGCGGCCCGGGGTGCGGGTGCCGTTACGAGCCGTCCTGCTCGGAATACTTTGTCCAGGCCCTGCGCGGGCATGGATTTTTCAAAGGGCTCGGGCTGGGAATCGCCCGGATCGCCCGCTGTCACCCGTGGGGCGGATGCGGGTATGACCCCGTGCCCACCGCCTTCAAATCCCTGAATTAATGGACCGCAAAGCCTGGATCGCAATCACTCTCTCCGTTGCCGGACTCATCGCCTGGCAATGGTATGTCGGCAAATACATCACGCCCGCCCAGCAGGCGGCAACCGCTTCTCCGACAGGAACAGCAGCCCCGTCTCCGGTGGCCTCCGCGACACCCGCCGTGCTGGAGGCCGCCACGCCCACCCCGGCTCCACCCCGGCAGGTGATGACCGCCCGCGCGGAAAGCCTTTCGGCCGAGGGGGCGGAATTTGTCTTCAACAACGACTCCGGAGGCATCGAGCAGGTGATCCTGTTGATGCACCAGGGGGAAAACCGGCAGAGCGTCTCGCTGAACCGCGACCGCGGGATGCCAATCGGGGCATTGGGATTCAACCCCGGAGAGGTCTTCGGGGGGTTTGAAATGAGCGCCGACCGGGCGAAGGGGGAGGTCACGTTCTCGAAGGCCGCTGCCGATGGCCTGGAAATCACGAAGCGGTTCGTCCTGCCATCGGCCTCGGAAAAAAACCGCCTCTACACCGTGAATCTCGAGGTCGGCTTCCGGAACCCCGGAACCTCCGCGCTTCAGGTTCCGGAGTTTTTCGTCGGCACAGGCGGCGCGGCCCCGATCCACCAGAGCGACCTGCCGATGTATACCAAGTTCGATTGGTCGCACGGGGGAAAGGCCGAAAACATCGACGTGAACTGGTTTTCGGCGAGCACGATCCCGGTCGTCGGCATCCAGACCCGCGGCGAGCGCCCGCTCTATCTCGAGAGCAAGCCGGATGTCCAATGGGCGGCCGTGGCCAGCCAGTATTTCTGCACGATCGTGACATCCAAAGATCCGTCCGCCTCGGTTTGGGCCAGGCGATTTGACACCAAAAAGCAGAACGACTCGCCGGTCTTCGGGATCCAGGGCGGGATCGGGCAGACCGGATTCGCCGTGCCCCCGGGCGCGACGGTCACGAAGACATTCGAGATCTACGCCGGCCCGAAGGAACTCGACCGGCTCCGCAAGCTCGGCGGGAACCAGGATGCCGTTCTGAATTTCGGGATGTTCGGGTTCATCAGCGAGTTCCTGCTCTGGGCGATGAACGTCCTCCACAGCTGGTTCGGCAGCTACGCCGCCGCGATCATCGTCCTCACCCTGATCATCAAATCCGGACTCTGGCCGATCCAGAACAAGGCGACCAACGAGATGCGGAAGATGTCCGCCCTCTCGCCCAAGATGACGGAGCTGAAGGAGAAATACAAAGACGATCCCCAGAAGATGAACGAGGAGACGATGAAGCTCTACCGCGAATACGGGGTCAACCCGTTCAGCGGCTGTATCCCGATGCTCATCCAGATCCCGATATTCTTCGGGTTCTACGCGATGCTCGGCACGGCCATCGAGCTCCGGAACAGCTCGTTCTTCTGGATCCACGACCTCTCGCAGCCGGACACCGTCGGGCATCTTCTCGGCTTCCCGATCAACCTTCTCCCGCTGATCATGTCCCTGACCATGGTCTGGCAGATGGTCATCACCCCGAAAAGCGGGGACGCCGCCCAGCAGCGGATCCTCTACTTCATGCCGGTCATCTTCCTGACCTTCGCCTACAATTACGCCAGCGGACTCGCACTTTATTGGACAACCCAAAATATTTTTTCTATCGTCCAGCTCTACCTGACGCGCAACAGACCCTTGCCCACGCTGGAAAAAAAGAGCGTGATCGCCAAGCGGGAAGCAGCCAAAAATCCCAGAAAAAAGCGACCATGAACCAGACGCCCGTTGAAGTTCTCGACACGATTCTCGGATACCTCGGATTCGTCGTCGAGATCCAGGAGCAGGAACGCGACGGCCATCCGGTCCTCCAGATCCTCACCCACGAGCCCGAGCGCCTGATCGGCCGCCACGACGTTGTCATCGACGACCTGCAATACCTCGTCAACCGCGTGCTCGCCGCCCAGAACCCGCCGGGCCCGCGCGTGACCGTCGACGTCGAGCACCACCGCGCGATGCGCGACGACGCCCTGGTCGAAAAGGTGCTCCACCTCGCGCTCGCCGTCCGGTCCACCGGACGCCCGATCCAGACCGATCCCCTCAATTCCTACGACCGCCGCATCGTCCACAATGCCTTCAAGGACGACCCGGAAATCGCCACCTGGAGCCCGCAGGACGATGCCCGCGTCAAACGGATCACGATCCGCCCGCGCGGCAGGAAGCCGGAGAACCCGTAAACCCCATCACCCGGACAGACCGGCAAATTCCGCGATCTCCGCAAGTTCACCATCGTTTTCCGGGTGGAACCGATTGCGGGCATCCGTCGCGCGAGTAACCCCCTGTGTTTATGCGGGTCTGCGCGCCTCGGAGGGCTAACCTGGACAAATCACCGGGAGGTGGCAGGTGAAATTCTCGCACTCGTAAAGCGCGGGCCTCCCGCCAACGGCCACCATCCCGCGCACGGCGGGCGACCGCTCCGAGAAAAATTCCACGGCCGCCTGCGAGTCGAGGAGGATCGTTGAAGCGTGGGGCCGGAAGGTCCGCGCGATTGCCCGCAGCAGGGGTTGCGAGGCCTCCCGGTTGCCGGCGACGACCGCCTGGGCCGGAGGTTGGAGCGCGAGGCCGAGCGCGACGAGCATCTGCGGCACCGCCGACGGAACGCGATCCATTTGCGCGGCATGCGCGGCGAGGATTTTGCGCGCCTTGTCCTCCAGCGAATCGTCATGCAGCATCCGGCCCAGCCGCAGGAGGTTCAGCGCGCTGATGGAATTCGCGGACGGCTCGGCCCCGTCGTAATCCTCCTTCATGCGGAGCGGCACCAGCGGGTCTCCCTCCCGGCTGCTGAAATACGAGCCGCCATCCCAAAACAACCTGTCCTGGCGGGTTTGCAGCCCGGCAGCCAGTTCCATCCAACGCAAATCGAACCCGGCCTCGTAGAGGTCCAGGAGGCCCTGGATGAAAAACGCGTGGTCCTCCGCGAACCCCCCGATCTCCGATGGCGAGCCCCGCCACGAGCGGAGCAGGTCGCCGTCTTGCAGCAGTTTCGCCTGCACAAACTCCGCCGCGCGCACGGCGGCCCCGACATACCGCGCCTCTCCCAGCGCGGCTCCCGCCTTGGCAAACGCGGAGATCATCAGCCCGTTCCACGCCGTCAGGATCTTGTCGTCGAGGTGCGGGCGCGGACGTTTCGCGCGCAGATCGAACAAGATCCGCCGACTTTCCGCAAGCGACGCCGTGTCGTCTCCACCAACCTCGTGCAGGATGTTTTTTCCGGCGAACTCCCCGTGCGGGTCGCTTCCGTCCGGCGCGTTGCCCTCCTCGCGGACGCCGTAGTGGGCGCGGAATTCCTCCGCCGCCACCGCGCCCAGCGCTTCGCGGATTTCCCGCATCGTCCAGACATGGAACGCCCCCTCCGCGTGTTCGCCACCCCCGTGGGCGACCGCGCTGTCGGCATCCTCGGCGGAATAGAACCCGCCCTCCGGGTGCGTCATGTCGCGCAGCACGTAGTCCAGCGTGCTCCGCAGGGTGGCTTCAAAAAACGGGTCCTTCGTGATCTGCCAGGCCTCGGCCAGCGAGACCGCGATCTGCGCCTGGTCGTAGAGCATTTTTTCGAAGTGCGGGACGTGCCAGAACGCGTCAACGGAATACCGGTGGAACCCGCCTCCCAAATGGTCCCGCATCCCTCCGCGCGACATCGCCCGAAGCGTCTCCAGCGCCATCCGCCTCGGTTCTTCGCCACCGCGGAGAAGAAAATTCAACGCCGACGGACGCGGGAATTTCGGCGCGCCTCCGAACCCGCCGTGCCGCGCGTCGAACCCCCGTGCAAACGCGGCCTGGGCGGCAACGATCCACGCGGGTTGCAGCGGTTCGCCCGGCGCGGACGATGCCGCAGAGCCGCGCAGCTCGCCCATCGCGCGCCCGGCCTCGGATTCGATGCGCCCGCGATCCTCGTTCCAGAGTTTCTCGATCTGCCTGACGATCCGGGGAAATCCGGCCTGCCCGTGGCGGTCCTCCGGCGGAAAATACGTCCCGCCAAAAAACGGATGCCCCTCCGGCGTGAGCCAGACGCTCATCGGCCATCCGCCGCCGCCCGTGGTCGCCTGCACGAACGCCATATACACCCGGTCCACATCCGGACGCTCCTCGCGGTCGACCTTGATGTTCACGAACGCCCGGTTCATGAGTGCCGCGATCCCCGGGTTTTCGAACGACTCATGCGCCATCACGTGGCACCAGTGGCAGGTCGAATAGCCGACCGAAAGGAAAACCGCCCTGTTCTTCGCGCGGGCCTCCGCAAAAGCCGCTTCTCCCCACGGACGCCAGTCCACCGGGTTCGTTTTATGCTGGAGAAGGTAGGGCGACTTCTCGCCCGCGAGCGCGTTTTCGGAAACCATGTGCCCCCATACGCCGGGCACCCGCCAACTTCAACCGGGAAGCGCCAGGAGCACCGCGATTCTCCCGCAAGCTGGCATGGGGATTGCTTTTCTTTTCCAGTCGTTATTACGACATCAACAAAAAGTAATACCAACCAAAGGAGACTGGACACATGAGAATGGGAAAATTATTGGCGGGGCTCGTCCTCGGGATGGCGGGGGTGCTCCATGCGGAGCCGTTGAAAATTGCCTACAGCGACTGGCCGGGCTGGGTGGCCTGGCAGATCGGCATCGACAAGGGCTGGTTCAAGGAGGCCGGCGTGGATGTCGATTTTGAATGGTTCGAATACGTGCCATCGATGGAGGCCTTCGCGGCCGGCAAGGTCGATGCGGTTTCCATGACGAACGGCGACGCCCTCGTCACCGGCGCCACGGGCGCGCCGAGCAAGGCGATCATCATCAACGACTACAGCAACGGAAACGACATGGTCGTCGCCAAGCCAGGGATCGAGACCGTCAAGGATCTCAAGGGGAAAAAGATCGGTGTGGAAATCGGTTTCGTGGACCACCTGCTTCTGCTGAAGGCCCTTGAGGCAAACGGCTTGAAGGAGAAGGACGTGACCCTGGTCAACATCCCCACACACGAGACCCCCAAGGCGTTTGCCTCCGGCGACGTGGATGCCATCGCCGCCTGGCAGCCGAATTCCGGGCAGGCATTGAAGGCGGTTCCCGGGTCGAAGGCGATCTACACGAGCGCCGACGCTCCCGGGTTGATTTACGATGTCCTGGCCGTGAACCCGTCGAGCCTTTCCGCGCGGGAGGACGATTGGAAAAAAGTCGCCGGCGTGTGGTATAAAATCGTCGATTATCTCAACGACCCCGCCACGAAAGCCGATGCCATCAAGAGCATGTCGGCGCGGGTCAACCTGCCGCCGGAGGAATATGCCGCCTTCGTCGGCGGAACAAAAATCCTGCCTCTCGCCGAGGCGAAGAAGGCATTCAAAAAAGGCCCCGGCTTGGATTCGATCTACGGTTCGGGGGACGTCGTGGACAAATTCAATGTCGACAATAAGGTGTATGAAAAGCCGCAGGCGGTCGGCGACTACCTCGCCCCGGCCATCACCAGGGGGCTCTAGGATCCCGGAAATATAAATCTCCCGCGCCCGCGATCCGGCGCGGGAGATTCAGACATCCTGACGCCATGCAGCGAAAATAATGGAGCAAGGAAAAAGGTTGACCCAACCCTCGATGGTAGGGACGCCTCGCCAACCAGGCGGCCCGGGAGGCCGCTCGGGAGACTGCCGAAAGGCAGCCCGCAGGGCGAGACGCCGGGGGGGCGGCGCGAGTCAACTGATCGGCGTCCGTCGAGAGAAGTCGGCGATCCCGCCCCACCGGAAAGTCGGAGGGCTCGTGCCGTTCGGGGATCTGAAGCCAGGCGCGCAGCTCCTGCTGGTGTGGATGTCGTTCCTGGCCCCGCTGGTCCTTTGGTGCGCGGTGAGCTACATCCCTTTTGTCTGGCACCCGCTCATGAGGGTCACGGACCCTGGGGATGTGCCCTATTTCAAGGAGGACACGCTGGTGGAAAAAAAGGTTTTCCGGGAGGAGAACGGGAAGCTGGTCCTCGCGGGAAAAAGGCCGGCCGCCGGGGTGCCTGCGAACCCTGTTTTTCTCCCTGCTCCGCACGAGGTGGGACGCGCCCTCCACAAGAGCTTCACCACGCCGCCGCGACGAAATGGCGAACCCTGGCTGCACGAGAGCCTCTGGCACAGCATCCGGATCATCTTCTGGGGGTTTTTCTGGAGCTCGGTCTTCGGCGTCCCGCTCGGGATCGTCTGCGGGACATTCCCGGCCTTCTCCAAGCTGGGCGAGCCGGCGGTGGACTTTTGCCGCTACATGCCCGCCCCGGTTTTCGGGGCGCTCGCGGTGGCGGTCATGGGCATTTACGACGGCCCGAAGATCGCGATCATTTTCATCGGGACATTTTTCCAGCAGGTGCTGGTGGTCGCGAACACCACGCGCAAGCTCGACACCTCGCTCGTCGAAGCGGCCCAGACGCTGGGGGCGGGACGCCTGCAGGTGCTCTTCCAGGTCGTCGTGCCGGGGATCGCCGTCGACCTCTACAACGACATGCGCATCCTGCTCGGCTGGGCGTGGACGTATCTCATCGTCGCGGAATACATCGGGGCCAGCTCGGGGATCACCTACTTCATCAACCAGCAGGCAAAATACCGGATCTACGACAATGTCTTCGCCGCCATCCTCATCATCGGCGTCATCGGGTTCGGGACCGACCGCATTCTCGACAGGCTCGGGCACGTCTTCTTCCCCTGGCAGAAGTCTTCCCGCCCCGGTCTCATCAGGACCCTTCTCGACTCGCGCCGCAAACCTCTTCCGGCATGACCGGGGACTATAAAATCCAGTCTCCGGAAGTCGCCGCGAGATTCGCAAGGCTCAAGGGCCGCCCGGTCGTCATGGATGTCCGGAACCTGACCAAAACATTCGCGTCAAACGGCCTCGGGCACACGACGCTGGACCGGATTTCCTTCCGGGTCTTCCGCCGGGAATTCCTTTGCGTGCTCGGTCCGTCGGGCTGCGGAAAGTCCACTCTCATCCGGATTATTGCCGGCCTGGATTCCCCGACCTCCGGAGAGGTCCTGCTCGACGGACGGAAGGTCGACGGGCCGGGACCGGACCGGGGGATGGTTTTCCAAAGCTACACACTCTTCCCCTGGCTCACGGTCAAAAAAAATGTCATGTTCGGGCTCCGCATGGCCGGCCAGAGCGGGGCCACGGCGGAGTCGGAGGCCCGCGAATGGATCAATCTCGTCGGCCTCTCGAAGTTCGAGAATTCCTACCCGCACCAGCTCTCTGGCGGAATGAAGCAGCGCGTCGCGATCGCCCGCGCCCTGGCCAACCGCCCGCGCATCCTGCTCATGGACGAGCCGTTCGGAGCCCTCGACGCGCAGACGCGCGCCCAGATGCAGGCCTACCTGCTGGAAATCTGGAAAAACGTGGACGTCACAATCCTTTTCATCACGCACGATCTCGACGAGGCCGTCTATCTCTCGGACCGGATTCTGGTTCTGGGCACAAACCCCAGCCGCATCGCGGAGATGATCGAGGACCCGGTCCCGCGCCCGCGCGGGCGGGCCCAGTTCGTCTCGCCGCCCTTCCTGGCCGCCTACCACCGGCTCAACGAGCTCATTCACCCGCCGTCCGCAGAGCCCCAGGAACGCACGCATATCGCCCGGATGACCATGCGCGGAGACGATGTCGAGTAGCACCGCCTCCCCGTGGAAAAATCGCTTTCCTTATAGATATTACGAAATAATGTTTTCCTCATACTCTATGTTTGTGCCGAAACAAAAAAAACCACGCGAACCGGTGTCCCGGATCAGCGTCTCGCTTCCGCCCGATGTCTCGAGGGGTTTGGACAAACTCGTCGAGACCCGGGGATTCGAGAACCGTTCGCAGGCGGTGGCCTCGATCATCAACGAGAGCCTGCTCGAACACCAGAAGGAGGCGGAGGAAGGGATCATGGCCGGCACGATCACCCTCTTCTACAACCAGGCCCGGAAAAACATCCTCGGCGAGCTGGCGACATTGAAGCGCCGGTTCCTCGACGAGGTGATCGGGTCGCTCCAGGTCCAGTTGGAAAACAGCCACGTGATGGATGTCATCCTGGTCCAGGGCCCCGTGGAAACCCTCCAGAAAATCACCGACCGGCTGGTGTCCTGCAAAGGCGTGAAGGTGGGGAAACTCACGCTGACCAGCTCGATCATCCCCCAGCTGCACCCTTTGAAAAAACCATGAATCCACTCTACGAAGAACTCCTCCCCGGCGGGGCGATGTGGTCGATGCGCCTCCCGCAGGCCCGCGCGATCCGTCTCACCGCCCTCGGCTCCGGCGCGAATCTTTCCGCGCTTTTTTACAACGCCCTCAACCCGATCGACCGGCTGAACATTCCCGACACGCTCAAGGCCCTGCACACGGCCAAACTCACCCGCGGGCACATCCTCATGAGCGACATGGGAAACGCCCTGGCCTCGATCACGGAAGACTCGCTCGGATGGCATGATCCGCTCGGTGGGCACTCGACCGCCGCAATGGTCGAAACCGCTTTCGGGGCCAAATCCTACCAGTCCGCAAGGAACGACTTCCACCGAAACGCGCACGACAATTTCCTCGTCGAGCTCGCCAAGTGGGGTCTCGGCCTCCCCGACCTCGTCGCCAACGTGAACTTCTTCAGCAAAGTCACCGCAGACGACACCGGACGCCTCGCGTTCATCCCGGACCATTGCCCGGAGGGAGCCAGCCTCACACTCCGCACCGAAATCCCCGTGATCGCCGTCCTCGCCAACTGCCCGCATCCGATGCACCCGCCCGGCGAATATCCCCGTGTCCCAGTCCGCCTCGAACTCCTCACGTCGCCCCCGCCCGGCCCGGACGACTTCTGCCGGAACTTCCGCCCAGAATGCGCCCGCACCCTCGAACTGGCCGCCCGCCATCTCCTCCAGACCAATAACCAATGACTCCACTAAACTACACCGAAAGTCCGCTCACCAAGGCGACGGCCATCCACTCCGAAGTCATTCCACCCGGCGAGGGCTGGACGCACAAGATCCTCGCGGGACAAACCCTGCGCATTGTCGATCTCGAAGGCAACCAGGCCGCCGACACATTTTTTTTCAGCGCCGAAAACCTCCAGGAACGCTACAGCGCACAGGATACGATCCGCGGGCAGGGTGGGATCTACCTCACGACCGGCACCCGGCTCATGTCGAACCTCAACCGCCCGATGCTCACGATCACTGCGGACACCTGCGGACGGCACGACACGATCGGCGGAGCCTGCGCGGCGGAGAGCAACATGGTCCGCTACTCCCTCGAAAAACGCTTCATGCACAATTGCCGGGACACGTTCCTCCTCCAGATCGCTCTTTCCGGGCTCCCGCTCACGAAGCGCGACCTCGCACACAACATCAACTTCTTCATGAACGTCCCGGTCACCCCAGACGGCGGGCTCAAGTTCGACGACGGGGTTTCCGAACCGGGCAAATACGTCGAGATGAAAGCCGGGATGGACGTCTGGTGCCTCATCTCCAACTGCCCGCAACTCAACAACCCGTGCAATGCGTATGACCCCACGCCGATCGAGGTGATCGTTTGGGGTTAGTCATTGGTCATTGGGATTATGAAAGGGGGGGCCTTTGAGAATTTGCGGGTGTATCGTGCGGCGGAGGCTGTTGGGGCTCTCGTTTGGGAGGTTGTTTCGGTTTGGGATCATTTCGCGAAGGGTACAATGACCAATGACTAAAATCCTAATCGCCAACCGCGGCGCGATCGCCTGCCGGATCATCCGGACGGTCAAAAACCTGGGCCTTTCCTCCGTCGCCGTTTATTCGGATGCGGACGCGGATTCCCTGCATGTGCGGCAGGCGGACGAGGCGGTGGCATTGGGGGGCTCCCAGCCGTCGGCGAGTTACCTGGATGCCGCAAAAATTTTAAACGCCGCGAAACATTCCGGGGCCGCTGCCATTCATCCCGGATACGGGTTTCTCAGCGAAAACGCGGGGTTTGCGGAGGCCTGCGAGCGCGAGGGGCTGGCGTTTGCGGGTCCGACTCCGGATCAGATCCGGAAGTTCGGGCTGAAGAATGCCGCGCGCGATGTGGCGAGGGCCTGCGGGGTTCCGTTGCTGCCCGGAACGGATGTTCTGGAGAGTGTCGAGGAGGCGGAGGCGGCTGCGGAGGCCATCGGGTTTCCGGTGATGTTGAAGAGCACGGCCGGGGGCGGCGGGATCGGAATGCAGGTCTGCCGCCACGAAGGAGAACTGCGCGGGGCCTACGAAAGCGTCCGGCGGCTGGGCGAAGCGAACTTCCGCGACGGCGGGCTTTTTCTCGAAAAATTTGTCGGGCGGGCCCGGCATGTCGAAGTCCAGATTTTCGGGGATGGAGCCGGGCACGTGGCCGCACTCGGCGAACGCGACTGCTCGGCCCAGCGACGGAACCAGAAGGTGCTGGAGGAGACGCCCGCGCCCGGGCTTCGGGCCGCAGTCCGCGCGGCCCTCTGCGAGGCGGCGGTTTCGCTGGGCAGGGCGGTTTCGTATCGCTCGGCGGGAACGGTGGAATTCCTCTACGACGACGCGGCGGGAAAATTCTATTTTCTCGAAGTGAACACCCGTCTCCAGGTCGAGCACGGGGTCACGGAGGAAGTCTTTGGGGTGGACCTCGTCGAATGGATGATCCGGCTGGCGCTCGGCGATGCGTCGTTTCTCACGGGGTTTGACCGCAGGCCCGCCGGATCCTCGATCGAGGCCCGGATCTATGCGGAAATGCCCGCGCGGGATTTCCAGCCGAGCACCGGCACGATCACGCACGCGCGATTTCCCCCGGACATCCGCGTGGAGACGTGGGTCGAAACCGGCTCCGAAGTCTCGGGGTTTTACGATCCGATGATCGCGAAGATCATCGCCGCAGGCGAAACCCGCGCGGAGGCCCTGGACCGCCTCCGCCGCGGGCTCGCGGAACTCGAAATCTACGGCGTCGAGACGAATGTCGAATACCTCCGCCGGATCCTCGCATCCGAGGCGTTCGCATCCGGAGGAGTCACCACCGGATTTCTCGACTCGTTCGAGTTCCGGCCCGCCGTGATCGATGTCCTCGATGGCGGGATCGAAACGCTCGTGGTCGATTGGCCGGGCCGGGTCGGATATTGGCATGTCGGGGTCCCTCCCTCGGGCCCGTTCGACGACCTCGGCTTCCGGCTCGCCAACCGCCTGCTCGGAAATGACGACGGGTGCGCGGGACTCGAAATGACGGTGCGCGGGCCGACGCTGAAATTCCAAACCGGCACATGGCTTGCACTTGCCGGTGCCGATATGGGCACCACCCTCGACGCCACCCCGGTCCGGCCCGGCTCCCCGTTCCCGGTAAAACCCGGCCAGACACTCCGCGTCGGCGAGGCCAAAGGCCCCGGCTTGCGCGGATACCTCGCCGTCCGGGGCGGGCTCGACGAAGCCCGCTATCTTGGCAGCCGCACCACATTCCGCCTCGGGCAGTTTGGCGGACATTCCGGACGCGCGCTCTGCGCGGGCGACGCCCTCCGGCTTTTTCCCGAAACCAACAATGCCGGGGAAATTCCCGGATTCGAGGTCTCCCTCCCGGCCCTTTCCAACCACTGGACGATCGGCGTTTCCTACGGCCCGCACGGAGCCCCCGATTTTTTCACCGACAGCGACATCGCCCGATTTTTCGCCACCGCCTGGGAAGTCCATTACAACTCGTCGCGCACGGGAGTCCGCCTCATCGGGCCCAAACCCGAATGGGCGCGGGCGGATGGCGGAGAGGCCGGGCTCCACCCCTCGAACATCCACGACAATGCCTACCAGGTCGGGGCGGTCGATTTCACGGGCGACATGCCGATCATCCTCGGCCCCGACGGCCCGAGCCTCGGCGGCTTCGTCTGCCCCGCGACCATCCTGCAATCGGAATTCTGGAAGGTCGGCCAGCTCCGCCCCGGCGACAAAGTCACATTCCGTCCGGTCACGCTGGAAAATTCCCGCGCGATCCCGGCGGACGCCTCCGCCATTGCCGCCATCCCCGCCACCTTGGAACCCGTCTTCGGCGAAGCCTCGGGGGATCCGGTTTACCGCCGCCAGGGCGACAGCGGGATCCTTGTGGAATACGGCGACATGGTCCTCGACCTGCACCTGCGGTTTCGTGTGCAAGCCCTCTATGAGGCGCTGATCTCTGAAGGCGTTGACGGCCTCCTCGATCTCACGCCCGGCATCCGTTCGCTCCAGGTGCGCCACGACAAGTCCCGGATCTCCCACCGCGACGTGCTGGCTCTCCTGCAAAAGACGGAATCTTCGCTCTCTCCGGTCTCGAGCATGGTCGTCCCGACGCGGGTCGTCCACCTCCCGCTCTCGTGGGATGACGAGGCCACCCGGCTCGCAATCGAAAAATACACGCAGTCGGTCCGCAAGGATGCACCCTGGTGCCCGAGCAACATCGAATTCATCCGCCGCATTAACGGCCTCGCATCGGAGGAAGAGGTGAAGAAAACCGTCTTCTCCGCGAGCTACCTCGTCATGGGCCTCGGAGACGTTTATCTCGGCGCCCCCGTCGCCACGCCGCTCGACCCGCGGCACCGGCTCGTCACCACGAAATACAATCCCGCCCGCACCTGGACCCCGGAAAATGCCGTCGGCATCGGCGGGGCCTACCTGTGCATCTACGGCATGGAAGGCCCCGGCGGATACCAGTTCGTCGGACGCACCGTCCCGGTCTGGAACCGCTACCGCACGACAAAAAGTTTCCGCGACCCCTGGCTCCTCCGGTTCTTCGACCAGATCCGGTTTTATCCGGTCGGGCACGCGGAACTCATGCAATTGCGGCACGACATCCTCTCCGGACGGTTCGAGCCGGAGATCGAGGAATCGGAATTCCGCCTCGCGGACTACGACAGATTCCTGGCCGACGAGGCCCCTTCGATCGGGGCCTTCCGCCTCACCCAGCGCCGGGCGTTCGCCGAGGAACGCGAACGCTGGAGGGCCTCCGGCGCGGACGCCACATTCGAGGAAGTCGCCGCGCAGCCGGAACCCTCCCCGGTTCCAGCCGACTGCCTCCCGGTGGTCAGCCCGACTGCCGGAGCACTCTGGAAAATCCTCGTGAACCCCGGACAACGCGTGGACGCCGGGGAAACCGTCGCGATCGTGGAGAGCATGAAAATGGAACTCCCCTGCACGGCTCCCGAGGACGGCACCGTCGAATGCCTCCTCGCCCGGGAAGGCCAGCCGCTCGCCCACGGCCAAAACATCCTCGCCCTGAAACCCGACAAATGAAAATCCCACCGCTCCTCGCCGCATATGCCGACGGATCGTCCACCCCCCGGGCCGTGATCCGGGCGCTTCTCCCGCACCTCGACAACGACCCCGCGATTTGGATCAGCCGGTTCGCGGACCGGGAACTTCTCGCACGCGCGGAGGAATTGGAAAGACTCCCTCCCCCCGGCCTCCCGCTCTACGGGATCCCCTTCGCGGTGAAGGACAACATCGATGTCGCCGGACTTCCGACAACCGCCGCCTGCCCGGACTTTTCCCATATTCCGGGCGAACACGCGCCGGTCGTCCGCCTCCTCATCGAGGCCGGGGCGATCTGCATCGGAAAAACCAACCTCGACCAGTTTGCCACCGGGCTCGTCGGCGTCCGTTCGCCCTACGGGGTCCCGAAGAACCCCTACGGCCGCGGCTTTATTCCCGGCGGATCGAGCGCGGGCTCCGCGGTGGCCGTGGCGGCCGGGCTGGTGGCCTTCTCCCTCGGCACCGACACGGCCGGTTCCGGACGCGTCCCCGCAGCCTTCAACAACCTCTTCGGATGGAAACCCACGCGCGGCCTGCTGAGCACACGCGGCGTCGTGCCGGCCTGCCGGAGCCTGGATTGCGTCTCGGTCTTCGCGAATTCCGCCGACGACCTGCAATCCGTGCTGCGCGTGGTGTCGGTCTTTGACAAAGCGGACCCCTTCGCCCGCGATGCCCCGCTCCTTCCGTGCCGCACGGTCAGGCGCGTCGGCATCCCGCGGAGCGACCATCTCGAATTCTTCGGCGATGCCGGATACGCCGCCCTGTGGGAGGAAGCCGTCGGGAGGATCCGGGAGCGCGGGCTGGCGGTTGACGAAGTGGATTTTGGCCCGTTTCTGGAAGCCGCCCGCCTGCTTTACGAGGGACCGTGGGTCGCGGAGCGATACCTGGCCACGAAGGAACTTCTGGACCGCAACCCGGAGGCCCTCCACCCGGTCACCCGCCAGGTCATCGAGAATGGCCGCCTCGGTTCGGCGGCGGACGCATTCGCCGCACAGTATCGGCTCGCGGATTTGCGCCGCAGGTCGGAAGAGGTCTGGGAATCGGTCGATGTCCTTTGCACGCCGACCGCCGGAACAATCCGAAAAATCTCCGAGGTCGAAGCGGACCCGGTCCGCCTCAACTCGCAGCTCGGCCACTACACGAATTTCATGAACCTCCTCGATCTCTCCGGCCTCGCGGTCCCCGCCGGGTTCCGCCCGGACGGGCTTCCCTTCGGGATCACGTATATCGCGAGGGCCTTCGAGGACTCGACCCTCCTCGCCCTGGCCGGTGCCGCACCGGACCCCTCCGGCACGATGGAAATCGCCGTCTGCGGGGCCCACATGTCCGGGCTTCCGCTCAACCACCAGCTCATCTCCCGGCGCGCGGAATTCGCGCGCGCCACAAAAACCGCGCCCGTTTACCGGATGTTCGCCCTCGACGAAAACCGTCCCGGCCTCGTCCGTGTGCCGGATGGCGGGGCCTCGCTGGAACTCGAAGTCTGGCGCGTCCCCTCCGCAGAAGCCGGTCCCTTCCTCGCCGCCATCCCATCCCCCCTCGGCCTTGGCCGCATCCTGCTCGAAGACGGCACCGCCGTCTGCGGGTTCCTCTGCGAGCAAATCGCCACCACCGGAAAACAAGACATCTCCAGCCACGGCGGCTGGAGAGCCTGGCTGGGGGTTCGGGAGAGGGATTGAAGAAAACTTCGAGGGATAAAAATTACCCAGATGGGGGGCAGGGTTTGCCGTGCCCGTCCTGATCTGGCTCGCGGTCACATTCCGCGCCGTGGATGCCGGCCTCCTTTTCCCACCTGCAAAGAAACCTCGCGCCTGCGGGTGAGCCGTGATGATCGGCGAAACCGCCCCGCCACCCAACGGTGGGGATGGCTCGCCGAGCCGTCCGTCGATTTGACCTGTTTCGATGTGGAAACGGGAGAAGAAATACCCATCAGGCAAAGACCTTTTTTCCCCCTGCCTTGGCGTGCCTTGCATCCTTCGCGCGAGATCCAGAGGGTTTTTTGGCGCGCGCCACACCCCGCTCCAACAGGCATTGAGCCTTCAGAGCCCGCCGAACAAATCATCCCAGCCCGCTTTCAGCACCCTCTTGACCCGCAGCAGAACCCCAAAGGTCGGGGTGACGGTGGCCGCTTCCAGTTTCTGGTAATGCCGGGGGAAAATATCCAATTTTTCGGCGAGGCGCTCCTGCGTGAAACCCATCCGCCTCCGCTGCCTGCGGAGGTTCCTGGAAAACCGGGCCAACGATTTGTGTGGGAAGGGTTTCACGCCGATGCCAGGGGCATTCTGTCCGAGGCGCGAATTTGTCCCACGTCAAGAATTGGCGTGCCGTTTGTGACGAAATTGTAACAAATCTCACCTTAAGGAATGAACAACCCTGTTTCCCTCGTCGAGTCTCGGAAAAATTCTCAAATGCGATGAAACGAAAATTGGTTGGAATCGGAATTGTGCTGCCCTCGGGCTCTGCGCGGGGCGGGCGGAATATTTCGGCTACACGTCTTTGGGAGCGCTGACATCGGCCATTGATGGGGGAGGGAGGTCCGCATCTTTCGGCATGGACGCCGCCCAGAACGTCTCCACTTCCTCAACAAATCAGCCAGTCTCGGCAGTTCCGGGCGGGGAGGTGGTGCTTTCGGTGCCGGTGGTCCCGCAAACGAACCCGGCGAGCACGGGGATCACGGCCACGGCGGACCTCTCGGCATTGGGAGGCAGCGCCTCTGCGGCGATGAACGATTCGGGGACAGGCGGGGACGCAGTTGCCGGGGATGGCATTTATTCGGTGACGGCGAGCGTGGCGGCGGGCACCGCACTGGGGACGCATCTCGTGGAGATCGGTCTCCTCGATGCCGAAGGCCGCCCGTGGACGGAGGTCATCGCCGTGAACGTGCAGAGCGCATCGGACCCATCGAATACCCCGCAGGACACCCCCACGCTCGGACGCCGCACCCACGTCACCACCCCGCAAGGCAGCGAAACGGTCACGGCCTACACGCGCAACGTCCGCGTCGCTTCCGTTTCGGAACCCAGCGGCGACACGGCCACGTTCCATTACCATGGGGCCCGACGGATGCTGCCCGGGCCACCCCCTGCGGCCACGTGCCCTGTCCAAAAAAACGGAATGTGACGAATTTGTCACATTCTTTTTCTTCTCGCGGACAACAAAATGCTTTAACGGCCCCTGACTCACAGACGATGCCCACTCTTTCCCTGCGTTGCTGCCTGGCGGTCCTTTTGATGGGGCCCTTTGCGCCCCCGGTCCTCGCGCAGGTCGCGGACCCGGGCCT